>NZ_JBHSMI010000028.1:885164-1025895 GCF_042655525.1 Cohnella soli | reverse complement strand
CAATATGTCCCGCCATTTAAGGTTAAATCTCCTGAATGACGTTAGGATAATGGATTTTCGAGGGTCATTCTTTGTGTCTACTCTTTCGATGCAAGGTCACTTAACTGACAACCGTCCTCAATTTGATGACGGTCTTGACCGAAACATTGGATTGGGTACGTTAAAAATCACCTGTCAAACAAGAGATTTTACCATTATAAGCATGTTACGGCCAAGGTGACTCGAACCTCTAAGGTATTGCTACCACCAGCCCATCTTGCTCACATACAGAAGTTCAGGTATTCTGCGCAAAGCCGATCCCTGAAGTTGGTTATGGGAAGGTATTAAATTCCATGTGTCGAATAAATAATATTGTAAACAGATACTCGGGGTGATTATTATTGTCTTCGTTCATTTGTCCGGTTTGTAAAGAGGTAAATGAAGAACATAGAAACTACTGTAAGAGTTGTGGTAACTGGTTATTGAGCACAAACTTCCCTTCGAAACCATTAGGGCGTGAAAAATCCACCAACCCAAAATGGCTACTAATTGTCCAAATATCCATCATAATCCTATTTGCCCTCATGGCACTACTGACCCTCATAGGATCAGACAAAACAAGCAACAGCGCAACCTATAGTGTCATAATAATTCTGGGTGTGATCGGTTTAACATCAATCATCATCTGCTGGATAATTGCATTATTCGTTAAACAAGCACGTGTGTTGAAAAAACAACTCCTTATTTTCCCAGCCTTATATGCAGGATTGATGATTTACGGACTGTCACAATTCGATCAAACAGGAAGCACACAACCTACAATTGTAGAATCTAAGAGTGTTCCATCTTTGGATGAGTTTACAGAGGAAGCAGTCACACCGAACCCAAGGGATCTTGCCAGAGCAGCCGACTCTACATTCAAAGGAAAGAAAGTACACTTAAAGGGTACTATCGTCCAAGTCATTGGAAAAAATGGAGACCAACTTCGCGTAAATCTAGCAGAAGACTTGGAGAAAGGTTCTTTCAAGGAACCGATAACCATATTCCTTTTCCGTAAAGACTCAGCCGGTACTCTCTTGGATGGAGACGAAATTGAATTATGGGGAACTGTCCTGGGAACCCAAACTTATAAGGCCTGGACTGGTGTAGAAATCACAGTTCCATCAGTTCAAAGTCAATATCTGAAACTAGTTGAGGAAATTAATTAGCCCTCACAAAAGTCTATAGGGAGCTAATTAGGTCCCACATAGGTTCCATCGATTCAACTATAGCGCAAAATTGAAAGGCACCCGATTGGGGTGCCTTTCGCCAACTTATTCCGAATCATTTGGTTTAAGTGTAGCAACATAGTTGCTTGCTTCTTTGAGTAGCTTATCAGCCTTAGCGACATAAACAGCAACTTGGCCTACCGCGTTAGCTTGAATACCTTGCGATGCTTTGATTTGTTTTTGTGCATCAGTAATAGCCGCATTGATATCCTCTAATTCCAGTGATGTTACGGCTCTTAGCCCTTGAACTTCTTCCCATGCATTCTTCAACTTGTTTATATTTCGCTGTATTTCGTCCATCAAATAACCCAGTGAAGTAATCGAACTCTCCAAAGAGCCCTCGTCAGAGCTAATACTCCCTCGGTCGCTCTCCAACGTTCCAAGATCGCTTTGAACAGTCCCTAACTGTACACCATCAAACGGCTGTACAACGGAATCCGCTCTTAAGGTCTGGTAGTTGCTCTTCATTGTAGACCAGTCTTTCTCAAAGTCCCCGAGGACATCATTAAAGTTAAATTGAGACAAATCCTTAGTAGTTGCTCGCAATGAGTCAAGAGCAGAAACTATGTTCCTTACAGCAACCTCTTGATCATGTTTAAGTTGTGCCTGTTGCTTCTCTGCCTCTTCCTGTTGTAACCCCTTACTTAAATTCCTTTGTATAACCGTGACTGCATTGTTGTAATCTTCTATACTTCCCTTCGAAAATTCAATTGATGCAATCTTCCCATCACTGCTTGGGATGAACAGAGTCAATTTGTTGTCGCCAATTTTACCTGTCCACGACTTTCCCGCAAAGCCATCTGTCCAAGCAAAGGTGACATTGATTTCATCCTTCGTTTGTTCACCTGTGAAGACATGCGAAGCACTTTGAATCCTTTTCTCACTGATAGTTGCAATCTGGAGTTGGCCTGATATTTTACCTTCGCTTTCTGACCACCTAATGAAGGAAGCTTGTCCTGGGCTCGATAAAACAAACCCAACAGGACTGTTATCTTCTTTTGGTTTGATTTCCTCCTCACTAGGCTGAAGCGTGCCCGACGTTGAAATGCCGGAACTAGCTTCAACATTTGGAGAATCAGTTGTTAAGTGTTGTTCCGCATCTGCCTTCGTCATATTTATATTCCTATTACACCCTGCAATAACAAGTAACAAGAGTACGAGCCAGAGCCTTCTCAACAATATTCACCTTCCATAGAAATCTAAGCTTGCCGTCTTTTCCATCTCTTCAACTTCTCGTTGACTACCCCGCCATGCCAATACTCAACCCGAAACTGCTCCGCTTCCTTCTTCGCTGGCCCCGTCAAATCTGAGGTCGTAACCAGCAACGTCAACATGCAGTTATGATTCCGCTTAGCGGCGACTAATTCTCTAACAGTCTGCACAGGAACCAAGTTGTGATCTGCGTAGCACTTTGCCTGTACTGCTGTTCTTTCTCCGCGCTTGTCCACTATGACTAGGTCGACTCCCCCGTCATTTCCACCAACCCCCACCTCGTGAACAACATAACCCTGATCTCTGAAGTAAAGGGCAAGTAGTCGTTCGAATTCTACGCCGTTTAGTTCTTCCAAACGGCTGTTTAGGATGACTTCGTCTGACCTACACGTCTTCGAGCTTCGATGGTTTTTTTGACGTGATGGTACCGTCTGCTTTTTATTAGTGTTGATAGTTCGTTTAGCCTTACTTTTTCTCTTTGTTGGCTGCAATAGACCCGCGATAACGCCAAGACCTATAACGGCAAGCATAAATATTATGATCGCTTTCATAAAAATCCTCTCTCCATGCTGTTCTTTGTCCATCTTACTATACATGGGTATATTTTCCTACACCTACTTAACCGACATACCATCATCACACATTCACCTAAATCGGGTATATACTAATATTGTTCCGGTTTAACTAGGCGAGTGTGTCCAATAAACCTACTTACAATAGAAGTTGGAACAACCGTCCTCAAATTGAGGATGGTTAGATTGTTGAAAAAGTCCATTTAACCCTTCGTCAGCTCATTTTGATACGGCTGTCTCAACTTTGAAATGAGAACTCGTTTAGAAGCAATCTAAGACTTCCTTAGGCAGTCAGGAGTCACTCTGATTGTTTTGATATTGAGAGGGTCACTAAATTCACCGGTTATAGAAAAAGTGCATCGTCATAGCTTGGAGCATTTGTGAGAACTCGAACCACAGTATTGCTACAGATTTCATGTAGTACCTGCTGGTGCTCAGAAGTGCCGCAGTTAGACCATTGGCATTCAATCTCCCTTGCACTATCGCAACAGGAGACAATTTGACTCCGGTTTATTACACCGTTGTTAAAAATGCTACTGGCAAGGGTACTCATACTATGAGGAGGCTTGCCTTTGAACCGCGTCGCTGCTCCTCTAATGCCTCCATCAAAAAGTTGATAGTGGGTAGCCAGTTTGGGTTATAAGAACCGCAGTCTGTAAAAACATCGCCCCTTCTGCCTTCACCAATATACAGGACGATTTACAGTTAAAATGCTGTTCCAATATGAACAAAAGGCAACTCAAGAAGTGAATTTTATGTGGATCAGCTACTGTCTATGCTTAAACCCTACGCTGAAGAGATGCGAGCTTACCCTGTATCCTCCGTCGTTGGCAATGTGAGAAACGATACGAAAGAGTGTATCGAAGCACAACCTGTCTTATTCTAAGCGCTTACGGAGGTCACAGAGCCCCTTCCCCCGCCTTCCCTATGGAAGGAGCCTAAGAGGCTACCGCCCCTTAGAACCCCGCCGCCGCTACGCTGGTACCCCCATCAACAAGTTGATGGGGGACAGCCAATAGCTTAGGCTTTCAGAACCGCAGTCAAGGGTAAAGGCTTCGCCCCTTTGGCCCTTGACTGCTTTCATGCGTCCAACAATGAGTTGCTTTCGTTGTTCAATAACCCATGTGAATATGTAACTTTCGTTAACTATCCCCAGGTAACCTTTACCCGGACAACACGATGATTGTCGTAGTCGAGAATCGCGATGGTCTTGTCATCGACGAAGTCCCAGTCGGCGATAGCCGTAGGTAGACCGGTTGCCCACCGCATTTCCCGTGGGTTAAACGTGAGCTTTGGCCGCTCCGTCGGTTTAGACTGAACATAGATGCCCGCAGCATTCATCGTATAAATCTTATCGTTATACACTTTGCCGCGTGACAGCGGATAAAATGTGGGATCACCAATCTTGTACGGATTGTCCGAATACCAGTATCCAACGCGTTTGATGCTCTTTCGCGCTACGTCGACGACGTACTCGTTCATGTTACCATCAACGATCGTAATCGTCTTTTCATCGGCTGCCGGGATGACGGTATAGCTTCTACCATTGCCCTGCCAGTAGTCTCCGCGTGTGTAGGCTTTGCTCATGTAGTCAAAGCCATAGCCGCTGATTAGCTCCGTCACTGGGTAATCCGACTTCGACAAGTCAATTTTCGCCAGCGCCTCGCCATTCAGTCCGTTGCGGCCGTCGTAGCGGCTGTGGACGAAATAGAGATTGGTTCCGACGACGGCCATCTGTGGTTGGGTCCACGTCGCGCCGAGATAGTCGTAAAGATAGACGCCATTCGCATAGATAATCCCGCTCTGCTGATCTAGCTCCCAGTCGTTGATCGTAGCTGGGATCGTATCAAGGCCACGCCCGATGGTCACAAGTGACAACGTACCGGCATGATAGCGGAGAATCACATAGAAGTTTGCACCGCTTCCGTTATCTGCCCAGCCCTGATGCAGCACACCGGAGATTAGCAAGTCCTGGCCGTAGCTGACCATATCGCTTACTCGGAATGTAGGCAAGTCCTCTTCTGGTATTCCTATCTCCCAAAACTCATCTGCCAGTGAGTCGAGACGCACCAACACTTTTGTTTTACCTGCTGCCACAGTCACAAGTTGCCCTTGATCCCAAACGTAATCGGATGCTGGCATACTCAGGATTTTCATTGGATACATCAAATCATTGCCAGTAACAACGTCGTAAGGTTTCTTTGGGGTCGTTGCACCAGTTGTAAATATTAGGCCGGCAACCAGTACAACAAAGAGCAAGAGCTTCTTCCTCATCGTTGGGCCACTCCTTTCAACGTCCTCTTCCTTACCCTTAGTGCAGCGAAGACAAGAACCATGACCAGTACAGTAAGAATCATTGAAAACGTCATGTTAGCGTTTACTTTCTCGTTTAGATCAGCGAATACAAAGAATCGGCGCGGGGAGGAGGTCATCCCCCAGCAATAATAAGCTACTACAAATGCGGCACCAAATAGTAATAACGTCGTTTTCATAAACTTCCTCATGATGAACATCGATAATACCGTAATCAATAAGATAACTAATGGAAAGTATAAGTAAACAAGTTTAACCACCCACAATGGTAAACTAGGGCTATACGGTAAATGGTTCTGCTCGAAGATGCGCCAGTACCTGCTGAACTCTAGTAATACCAGTATGGAATCAAGACAAATGAAAATGGAGAGGACGCGAGCAATGATAATAAGCACTTTCAATGTTGCCACTCCTTAAATAACGAATGTTAACCGCTTTACTCCCTAGCTTGTCAAAACATAAGATGTTCTCCCGCTTCCGTGGTAACGATCAAAGTTGCTTACCGTTTCCTAGTCACGGACAATCCCTGTCATAAATTTAGCGCATAAACGCAAATACAAGCGAAACAGCGGCAACCAGCGAAACAATCCCCGCATACATCGGAAGCTTCCTCGGACGTTTCAAAGCAGGCTTGTACGAATCTCGGACAAGCTGAACCTGCTCATACAAGAATTGAATATGGCTAGCGGTTCGTATATGCGTCCCTTTTGCCTTCTCTAGCTCGCTTAGGACACTGTCAATTGCCGATGTATTCTCGGCATGGTAGACCGCCAACGTTAAAACTAGCTTTATTGTAGTCTGCTGAGACTGGGCTAAATCACGCATTAAAGACACCAAATTACGCTGCGTATGGCCAGTGAATCCGTTCCAAGCCCTTTTCAGGAAGCCCTGATTCTCCAAATCATCCAAACGCTGCTAGATGGAGTTCAATTGATTCAGCGAACTCTGGACAAGAGTCTTGATATTACGCTGATCGGTAATTTCCGGGCTCTGCTTGGCTTCCTTCATGACTTCATTGTGCGTTGGAATTTGCGCCACTTGATTCATCTAAGCCCCGCTCCTCCCAGTCTCGTCTGCAACGCATCGCATTCATCCAAAATATCATCGGCTGAACGGCTATAGTCAATTCGATGTCCGATGTCTCTTGCCTGCTCTAATTGCTCGTATACCTCGTCCGCTTGTGCGCGGTCTGATTGCATTTCTGCTTCGGTTAAGGCAAACCGCCTCAGCATTTCATCATTGAACTTAGAGAGCTCGGCTACATAGAGTGTGCCTTGATGAAGCAGCTTGGCGTTAGCATGTACCGCATGCGTCGTGCGCAGCACTTCGCCAAACGTCCCATTGCCGAATCCCTCGTCGAGCAGCCTTCGTAATCCAGTACCAACCGTAAACGCAATCCCCCAGCCTACTAAGCCACCAGGAATAAACAGAGAGAGCCCTGCTAGAGCGCCGCCTGTTATTGCTCCTTTGGCACAGCTTTGCGCCGTTCTCACCTTAAACTCTTGGAAGGTCATACGCCCAGATCGATACTGCATGTAATAAAGAAGACCGGAAACCGTGACAGAAATCGCCGCTCCGATGACGCTTCCTCCGACAACCTTGTCCGCTATCGATCCAACCGACATCCCTGTTTCCATATGTCCGCTTAAAAATTGCTCACTCAGATGTTGAGCAGAATCGTTATTGCCTTGGATCGTCCCCATGACCTTCGTCGGATTCGGAAGACCAAGTTCCTTCGCCCGGTCAATGAGTTCCTTAGGCCCGACCAATGTTATCTGCTCATTGTATTGGTCACCATTGATAAATTGATCTATCGTCGGGTCGATGCTGGCCATCGTTCGCAAGGTTTTGACTTGGTACGCATTCACGATGTCACCTGTCAGTCGGCTGACCTCAACAGCATCTATGCCCGGGAAGTTACTGGTGATCCGACCATCGGCATTGCGAACGAAATCAAATTGATGGAATGGGTTGTGAATACCCTCCTGCACGCTGCGAACAAAATCCACTTCCCCGGCCGCGTCGCCCTGAATTCGACTCACAGCGTTTGCAGCGGCTTGATGACCAGCGCCCATTCGCTCTGAAAGCCAGTCCTTAAAACCTGCGGAGGAGTGATAAGCCTCCATGTTCGGGAACTTTTGCTGTAGTGTCTCGGCGATTTCTACCTCCCGAATCAAGTCGTGTGTCCCTTCGATTACGCCTGGGATACCATTCGTAATGACTTCATAGGTTGGGATCACAGTAGAAAGCTCCATCAAGCGAATCAAGTCCTCGCGTGTCAGGTTGTGCGAGAGATGTTGGATGCCCACAGGGCTGAATATCGTATGCTCTACGCCGCAGCGGTCGCAGTAGTACTCGCCCATTAAAGACCTCCTATCGACAGAATGTGGGGCTACTCGAATCTTTCGACCTTGTTCAGCACCAAAGGCTACCAACTAGGACCTAGAGCGCATCTTGGTGGGAGATTAGGAATATTGTGCCTTTAGTATACATATACAAATATATTATATCTACAGTCTGTTGGTGAATTCTCGCTTAATCGATATCTTTACCACTAAGAGGTGGTACAGTAATGAGTGAGATATTAGCCCTCGTTGGGGAGCGTATACGAAACTTCCGTAAGGAAAAAGGCTTAAGCCAGGAGGAGTTGGCACATCTAGCCTCCTTGCATCCGACATATATTGGACAGATCGAGCGAGCCGAAAAGAACGTTACGCTGGAGAGTCTGGACAAGCTCACTCGTGCGTTAGGCATTTCATTAGAAACGTTGTTCCAACACATTCAGCCCGCTTCCGATGAAGATGCTGCCTATACGCTGCCTCAACTCGTCACCTTGCTTCAAACGAAAAGCTTGGAAGATCAGCAGTATGCATTGAAGCTGATTCAGCAGATGCTCGATTGGAAATACACAAAGATATAGATTGATCTCAGGAAGAACCTGTTTTCTCCGTTCGGAGGATACAGGTTCTTTTTGCGTTTACGAACGAATGCCTGGAGAGGAGGTGATTGTATGCTCAAGGAACTTACCGAAATGTATGAGCAGTTGGTGCTTCAAGAGGATGCGCTGTATGCGCAGTTGAACACCTACCTGCAACTAGAGACAACTTTACTGGATCAAGTATTTGACGCACAGCCTGCGCAGTGGTTGGCGCCGATTAGGCATTGCCTGCACTTCCTCGCGGAACTGAAGCATGTCCTGCATCTACAGCTTATTGACGTCTAAATGGAAAAGAAACAAGTAGCACGTCAGATGAGAGACGCACGTTCGACAACACTGCATGAATTACGAGCGCTTTATCTCGTTCGTCGGATCGGGGCCTAATAGGCATAAAAAAACGATATAAATTTCCCCGGGCTCTAGGTGAATGGTAGGGAGACCTCTTCAACCGTTCGGAGCCCCAGGGGGTCTATTTGGTGTTCAGGGGAACTGAAACAACGATGAGGTTTATCCCAACATTAAGTAGTTAACGTGCCTGACAGTGACAATTACCGGTTGTGAGAGTGCTGGTGCAAACAGGAGGTGAGAAGCATGGTTGTAAAGCGTGGTTTGCCTGAGGAAATGTCAACGTTGCTTAAACAGTTAGTCATGAATGGTCACATTCGAATGGCTGGTACAGTTCTGCATACCTATTTGATGAAGAAGTACGAGCTAGATGAAGTGACGGCGGCGGAATGGATCGTGGTTTACTTTCGCCGGGAGTTCCCACGACAACTCAGTCGGCATCAGGAAAAGACAGCAAGAACGAATTAAGCATGTTATACCGCACGGAGGGGAGGTGAGCGCATGAAGAACATCGCTGAATTAATGATGGTTAGACTCTTCTATAAGGAATTGTTGCGGACGATGGATGCTGAGGCTAGCTTTGACACAGAGGAAGGTCGAGTCTACGCCAATACGTTAGTGAAGCTGGTCATGATCGAAATGCAGATTGAAGCTATTCAAAAAGAAAAAATCGCCCACTAATAGGAGCGATTAAGTAAAACTACCTGAGTCCATTGTAAACGAACAATAATCACTGAGCAACAGGAGAGCGCAATTTTGCGCTCTCCTGTTTGCATTTTAGGAGGCATTTTCCTATGAGTAGCTATAGCATGTCATCCATAAAGCTTCTGTTTGCAGAAGCCCTTGCCGAGAAGCCGGGTTCATACTTGATCGATGAAATCTTTTCCCGCTTCCCCTCGTTGATCGAACTCATGAACGTAACAGAGGATGAATTGACAGTCATCAAAGGCATAGGCAAGACAAAGGCTCGTCAAATACTGGCTGCTCTCCATCTTGCCCGGCGGTTGAATGTACCGGTTCAGCCAAAGGCAGTCGCGATTCATTCGCCCCAAGACGCTGCTGATCTGCTTATTCCCGAACTGCGGTTCCTTCAGCAAGAACATTTCGTTGTCCTGTTCCTCAATACAAAGAACCGTTTAATTGGGCTGCCTGAGACAATTTCCGTCGGTACGCTGAACTCGGCTATCGTCCACCCTCGGGACGTGTTCCGCGCAGCCGTCAAACGCTCTGCCGCCTCGATTATCGCATGCCATAACCACCCTAGCGGGGACACGACGCCGAGTCCGGAGGATATTCACCTTACCGCGCGCTTGAGTGAAGCTGGGAAGATCGTGGGCATTGACCTGCTCGATCATATCATCGTCGGGCATGGGAGCTTCCTGAGTCTTAAGGAAGGCGGCTTCATGTAATCAATAGGCTTTGGGGCAAGTTTCAGCAACTGCGTCAAAGAGATTCGTGTTGCGTTGTTTCGGCTTGCCCTATCTTTCCCCAGATTAGTTTATGGTTATGGTTGCCTATGAAATAGAGTTTACTCCCTGGCGTTCAGAATGTAGCCCAAGTAATAGATAGGCCTTGTAAATGCGGAAATGACTTATTTTGAACTGTCCACCTTAGCTTGTGACATGTCAGGGAGTAAACTCTTAAAGATATACTTATTGATTCAGCATCTTGTAACAGTTCCGACTACAGACGAGGCGAGCCACGCTTGAAGGTCGGATTGGAACAGATCATGTATGGAAACGATCGGCTTTTGAAAGGCTTCCTGTATTCTGAGCCATCGGCGATCAGCTTCATCCAGACTCAGATACGCTTCCATAAACGAACCATACTTCTGTATCCGTCTCACAATTTTACTGGCTTGATGGAATCGGGCAATGTTGACTAGTGTTATTGATCCAAAAGCATCTCTTCGAGGATTGCTAAGGAACTCTGCGGCTCGCGGCCGATTTGGCAGCGTATATCTGATTTTTCGTTCAATGCGGATAAGCTGTCTGTTCTCCCCTAAATGCAGAGCTTTATCATATATGCGATGAAACTGCGACTTACGGGCGTTAATGTAGTACGTGTTCTTGTTCCGCCGAGGTGGTACCTTTACATAAGGAGCATAGTAGCAATTTATCACTTGTTCCAAGCTGAAGCCTTCAATATCAACCTTATCATCATGTGATGAAACGTATACGGAATGGTGGTCTCCAACGATGTAATCCAATAATGAAAGGACCTGTGCGGGGGATAGTCGTTGCACGTTAGGATTCACGTAGATCGTGGTATATGGATAAGTGTTATACTGCGGTTCCCAACGCACCGTAAAGTAAGAACAATTAAAAACATAGCGATAGACTTCTACTTCATCTCTCTTCAACCTTGCGGGATAACAAGACGGCAGTATGCGTGAGAGGAAATCGCTTGAAGGTGCAGCAGTAGCACTCATCCATATTCCGTCATACGGACATCTGATATGATGCAGTGAAGGCTGTTGGCCGAGAATCCCAGCAAGCTTCGTACAATTTTGAAGCACTGTCTGGACTTTAACACGGTGAAAGTAGTAGCTCATATTATCCTCCAATTAGGAATCCTCTGATCCCTAGAACTGAAAGGGGCCAGAGGATTCCGGGTTACTTATTACGGGATAGCTATTAGGCAATGGGCGGCTGGAGACAATGTATCGATCCATCCTTGGAACACACGGCAAAGATGAATTTGACGCGCTACGCGCCAATCATCTAATAGTGTCTCAGGTATCGAAGCATAGACGATGATATCACCATGCTCGCTAAGTGCTTTCATTGCCTCCTCCGTTTCGAAAGACTCGGCAACATTTGAGACGCCACACTTTAATTGCTGCGGAAGTTCCAACTTGTCGATGTGAATTTTTGACCATACTGCAAAGGCGTCAAAATCGAAACCAATGTACACGTAGCTACCGTTTACTCCCGAGCTCCATGCCGTTGGTACGTGTCCTTTAAGTAGTATTTGTATAATGGCTGAGGCGAGGAACGGATCGCTCACTCGAATACAATGTTTAGCACCCTGGCATCTGCCGGAGGAGCACGTTTCGTAAATCGATTCTTCATGGAGTTGAATGGGTTGATCGTCCAAGGTCATTGTTAGACATTTTGTGCAGATAAGCATGATTTTGGCCTCCTAGAGAATTGTAAAAGCAGAAAAGGAGTAGCACTCCAACCGCTTGGTCGGTGTGCTACTCCTCTTCGATTTTGTCAGTTGATTCAAGTTTTATGTGAAGCCCTCCGGATGGGCGAGTTTGCAAGAGTACGTCCCGTAGTCGGGGGCGCTATAAGTTCCAACACATCTCTGACTGTAGCCGCTAGGCTACATAGTACAACTGTTACACGGGAATACAGTATAAACAGAAATACGCCCCGTAGCCGGGGCGCAATGAATTCCAATACGACTCTGACTGTAGCCGCTAGGCTACATAGTACAACTGTTACATGAAAATACAGTATAAACAGACAGAATATGCCCCGTAGCCGGGGCATTAGAGCTTTAACTAACATGATAGCCACTAGGCTACTACGGCTTTCTATTACAACATATAACTGACTGACTGTGATACTACAATATCGTCCATGAAATAACCGTATAAATCAAAACATGCCCCGTAGCCGGGGCACGACGATAGTATTATTCAACTTGAAGCCGCTAGGCTTCATACGATTCATACATGTGACGATTTGTACCCTGAACCATAATTTCCAAAACGGTAGTAGTCCTTTGAACTATAAGGGGTGCGCTAGCATCCCAATAATTATTTTATGCAAATTCCAGTCGATGTCAAGTCTTTTTCCTCATAGACAGAGATACTTTTCGTAACACTCTCGGTTTCATCGGACTAATTTGAGGAGGTGAACTACTCTTCTTATTCATTGTTCAAGTCGATGATATACCACTTCACGAATAATTACAAAGAGAAATTAGCTCAAATTATTCTCGTTATTGGCGGGCCATACGGCTCGCCATTTTCTATTTCTACCAAAAAACAGAGAGGGGATATCTCACATGCAGAACGATTTTCCGGAAGTCCTTCAAGTTACACACGTCCAACAAATTCTAGGCATTGGCCGCCGTCAAGCATACGAGTTAGTGAACTCCGGCCAATTTCATGTCATCCGAGTCGGCAAATCCATTCGTATCTTGCGGGAAGTGTTTTTCAACTGGATGCACGGATAAAAACATGCTCAGGAAAGGAGGTGATGCGAATGTGGCGCGTCCGCATTCGTAGCGACCCTATTTAATATAACTTGTGAAAATAATTACATTATAAAACAAGGAGAATCGTATATGACGAATGTCGCTGGATACACCGGTAAGTACAAGGTTAAGTCAGAAAATAAGGAATATTGGTTTTACTGCCTAACACTCGGTAAGGATATGAGCGGCAAGCGAATTCAAGTCAAGAAGCGCGGTTTCATATCAGAAAAGGACGCTAAGAAAGCGCTACGCGACGCCCAAGTTACTGCCGATAAGGGGGAGTTCATTCAGCCGAATAAGAGCACGTTCGGGGAGTATCTGCTCGAATGGTTCGAGAATCGACGAGGAACACTCGGACGTCTGCACGCAAAGAACTCAGAACGAAACATTCAAAAACACATTTTACCGCTCATCGGAAATATCCAATTGCTTGAATTAAACGTGATTCATATTGAACGGATGATTGGGCAACTTCGGCAAAAGGGTTTGGCTGAAGAAACAATCAAGAAGAACTTCTCTTTGGTTAGCTCCTCTTTAATAAGCGCTACGAAGAAAGGTCTCATCACGAAAAATGTAGCAGCGTTGGCCGACAATAAACCAAAGGTTAAACGTAAGCTTGTCGAGGTGTGGGATACCCATGAGGTACGCAAGTTCCTAGATTTCACGTTAGCATTTGGCACACGATATTATATTGCCTTTCATCTTGCGCTTACTACCGGGATGAGACAAGGCGAAATTCTAGGACTACGATGGCAGGACATTGATTTTAGACGCAAAATCATCTCCGTCAAGCAGAGCTTAAGTCATGACGGTTTAAGCTTCGGAACTCCGAAGACAGAGCACAGCATCCGCTCCATTACTATTGATGATGCCACGGTCGAGGCGCTACAACGCCATCGGGAGTCGATACAGGCCGAGAAAAGCAAAGGAACTCCCTTATACCTGGATTACGATCTGGTCGCTCCTACGAACACTGGGAGGCCTTGTAACCCTAGAAGTTTGGACAAGCTTTATTGTCGCATCAAGGAACTCTCAGAAATGCGCCACATCACCTTTCACGATCTGAGACATACACATGCTTCCCTGCTTCTCAAAAATAACGTGCATCCTAAAGTCGTCTCCGAACGCCTTGGCCATTCCTCCATACAGATCACTCTTGACCTGTACTCACACCTCTTCCCCAATATGCAGGAAGATGCAGCGGCAGGACTAGGTAAAATGTTGTTCCAGTATGAACAAAAGGCATCTCAAGAAGCGGATATCGAGCTCCATGAGATGCCTTATGCTTGCTACCACGGTGCTACCACGGAGCCAGAAATTGCGTTTAACGTCACCGTCCACTCGTTCACTCATTAATGGCAAATAAAAAAACCCCTTACGTATCAAGGGATTTCAACTTTAGATTATGGTGCGGTCGAGAGGACTCGAACCTCCACGGTATTGCTACCGCCAGCCCCTCAAGCTGGTGCGTCTGCCATTCCGCCACGACCGCATATTTGAATATCGTCCGATTCGGCAATGCCTTGCGATTCGGATTAAAACTGGTGAGCCATGAAGGACTCGAACCTTCGACACCCTGATTAAAAGTCAGGTGCTCTACCAACTGAGCTAATGGCTCGCATGGTGACCCCTAGGGGACTCGAACCCCTGTTACCTCCGTGAAAGGGAGGTGTCTTAACCGCTTGACCAAGGGGCCATTCCTTATGTAGCAAGCCCGTTTCAGCGAGGTGTCCGTTTCAGACGACTTTATGATTATATCTCATTCGGACATCTGATGCAAGTACTTTTTTCGGCATTTTGTTACCGAGTTCGTTTCCTTTTCTTGGCGATCACCCGAAGGTACATCGAATCAAGAAATCAAAAGGAGCTGCACGGCAGCTTGCCGCAAGCTCCTTTAAGTCGGCTGTTTGAATGCATGGATGGCGGAGAGAGAGGGATTCGAACCCTCGCACCACTTGCGCAGTCTAACCCCTTAGCAGAGGGTCCCCTTGAGCCACTTGGGTATCTCTCCATGGCTCCCCGAACAGGACTCGAACCTGTGACAACTCGATTAACAGTCGAGTGCTCTACCAACTGAGCTATCAGGGAATGTTTTTTCAAAAGCGACAAGTAATAATTTATCATGGTTCTCCGATGAAGTCAAGCATGCGCGTGCAACTTTTTTATCTTCCTATAATGGGCGATAAAAGTGGACAACATTTGGAAAAAATATAGATTGAAGTCGTTGACTTCTGCACTTCGCCATGATAATTTATTGATCAATAAATAAGTGTTCGAAGGAGATTTCCGCCATGAGCCCCAAAGACGAAGCAGCCGTCGCCAACCGCAAAGAGCAGATTTTGAACAGCGCAGCCTCCCTCTTCGCTTCGCAAGGCTACTATAAAACGACGACCGCGCATGTCGCGGAGGCTGTCGGCGTCACCCAGCCTTACGTATTTCACTTCTTCAAAACAAAGGAACAATTATACTTGGCTGTTCTGGATCGTGCTTTCCATCGCACCCGTGAAGCATTTTCCACTGTCGAAGCTCCGGCGGATCAACTTGCCCATCGGATGGGGGAGGCGTTTAATGCACTGCTCGCGACCCATCGGAACGAAATTCTTCTGATGATGCAGGCGTATTCGACTCCCGAACCCGCTGTTCGCGAATTCGCGCGAACGTGCTTCTCGGACATTTACGACCGGGTGAAAGAACGCTTCGAGAAAGCCGGGGTTCCGCAAGCGGGCCGCGAAGCCAGCTCCTTCATTTCTTGCGGTTTGATTATCTCGCTGTCGGAAGTGTTGGAGATGCCTAAATTATCCTTTTGGTCTGACCTTGAGTAGGGCGTGTCTAAAAATCTGCTCCCATCGGAGTATTTAGACACGCCCCAAGGTTTTACTATAGCTACAATTTATTTATTAATAAATAAATAAAATAGAGGAGAGATTTCCCCATGTTTACCCCCTATCGTGTCAGACTGCTTTTCGTCACTTGCATTGCCCTCTTCATGGCGATGCTAGACAATCTTGTACTCGGTGTCGCTTTGCCTTCCATTCAGGAAGACTTGCACGCTTCGATCGGCGACTTGGAATGGTTCATGAACGCTTATACACTCGCTTTCGCAGTCCTGCTTATCCCTTTTAGCGTACTGGGTGATTCGATCGGTCGGAAAAAAGTATTCCTCGCCGGCGTCGTGGTGTTCACGTTAGGTTCGCTCATGGCCGGTCTCAGCGACTCGTCGGTCTCGCTCATTCTCGCCAGAGCACTGCAAGGCGTCGGCGGGGCGGCAGTCGTCCCGCTAAGCTTGACGCTCGTCAGCTCCGCGTTCCCGCCGGAGAAGCGAGCCGCCGCTCTAGGCATCTGGTCCGGCATTTCCGGTCTCGGCCTTAGCGTCGGACCGCTCGTTGGCGGACTTATCATGGAAGGCGCCCCTTGGCAAATGATCTTCTTCGTGAACGTGCCGGTCGGCATAATCGCTTTTGTTCTCGGACTGAGATGGCTTACGGAAACGCGCGGCGTACGCAAACCATTTGATCCGATCGGCGTGTTGACGCTGACGAGCGGGTTATTCGGTATCGTCTACGGCTTGGAAAGAGGTAATGTAGAGGGCTGGGGAACGTTCGGCGTATACGGACCGATCGTTGGCGGCGTGTTATTGTTAGTGGCGTTCTATTTCTGGGAGAAGATCCGCAAGGCTCCGTTCATTCAATTTGAATTTTTCCGCAAACGCAACTATACGGCCTACGTGCTGGCGGGTTTCTGGATGAACGCAGGCGTATTCGGAGCGATTTTCCTGCTGACCTTGTTCTTGCAGCAGGCGCAAGGCAACACGCCCCTTGGTGCCGGCGTTCGCGAGATGGCCTGGACGACGATGACAATGATCGCCGCTCCTCTTGCCGGCTTCGCGATCAGCAAGTTTGGCAACCGTATCGTCCTTCTCTCCGGCCTTCTCTTCCAGACAACCGCGCTCGCTTGGTTCGCTCTACTGATCGATGCCAAAGGATTCGACTTCCCGTTCGTCCTGATGCTTGGTCCGATGATGCTCGCGGGAACGGGTATGGGACTCAGCTTTACGCCGCTCTCCCATGGCCTGATCTCGTCCGTGCCGGACAATGCAGCGGGCGAGGCGAGCGGTATCGGCAACGCCACGCGTGAGCTTGGCGGCGTGTTTGGCATCGCGATCGGCGGCTTGATCTTCCAATCCGGCGATGCGATCAAGGGGCCTGCGGATTTCGCGAACCACATCGTGCCAAGCATCGCCTCTTCCGCTGCGATGACGGCTATCGCTTTCCTGGCTGTCACAATGCTCGTCCGCAAAGCCGCAATTCGCTCTTCTGTGCACAGCCCTTCAGCCGAGCCTGTAGCGACCGCTCCGAGCCGATCGTAAACGGCCGACGTTCAACTTTGATCGGCGGTCTGCGCGATACGGGGCATTTCCGCCGACGGATCAATGAGCAGCAGCTTTAGCCGCCCGCGACATTTCCCGCATGCGTATTTACGCGGGTCAGCCTTTCTCTTCCGAGGATATTGCATACCGCATGCCTGGCAAACGAGCAAATATTTAACGGGATGACGCCGTGAAGCAGCCCCCGGTAACGGCTTGCAATGCCGCGTCGCACCGACTTCGACGAGCAATCGCTTGAAGTCGGCGTCGCGATGCTGGAATCCTTTACGCTGCAAGTGCAAATGATAATGACAAAGCTCGTGCTTAATGATCGCCTCGGTATCTGCTTCGCCATGAATCGCAAGCTGATGCGGACTGATCTCGATATGATGGCTTTTCGTAAAATATCGGCCTCCGGTAGCGCGCAATCGCGCATTAAACGTTGCACGGTGCAGAAACGGCCGACCGAAATCCCTCAACGATATATTTTCGACCCAACGCTGCAGCTCCAAATCGTTCATACGCGCCCTCCTGTTCCTTACAGACTACTTGAATTGTAGGCTTTGGTTGGGCTACACTGTCAAGTGAGAAATGGTTGAGGGGAGCATGCATTCATGCCGGAAATGTCCTATATTATCCTTCAAAATGAGCAAGGCGACGTTCAGTTCGTTGAGATGCCCGCCTCTCATGCGTACCAACTAAGCGCCCTGAATCTTCGCCTTCATAAAGAACTGTCCAAGCTGACTGCCGACAACGTACCGAAGCTGCCGAAAGCGATCGCGGAGTGCCGCGCGCTCGATTTGCTCGACGAGAAGCAATCGCCGACAGGCGGGCTCGACTACATTAACGAGTTAGAGCGCTCATTCGCATCCATACGGGAAGCCGCATACCCTCTCGTGTCGCTGTTAACGGAAATTCGCGCACTGCAAGCCCAACTGGAACAATGGTACGAGGAAGAAGATTTGCTTTAAACGAATTGCCGTAACATTTCGCCTTCATTCTGCGTTCGGACCTGCACGGTCATCTGCCCATTCCCATATGCTATTATACAGCATGCGATGGGAGGAGGACGTTGGAATGCCCCAATGGCTCTGCAACCAATTGATGTCCGCATTCCTGAAAAAAGATCGCCGGCAAATCCGTTTGTTAAACGAATGCTGGTATTATTATCGAGCGAAGCCTGAAAAATTGAAGGAATCCGCGGGAACGAACCCTTGAAATTCGAGTCTACGCGAAATACGACAAAAGGATCTTTCTTCCCGTCTAAGACGAGGGAAAGATCCTTTTTGTTATACGGTCGAATCGCTCTTACGACCCATTAGAACTTGAACTCGTTCCAACTCGTCACTTCGTCGGCGTTCAGGCGAATCGACGGATGTCCTTCTTTCGTCGCTTTACCGATCGCAATCAGCATAACCGGCACGTAACGCTCGCTAATGCCGAATGCTTCGACGAATTTGGCCGCGTCGTATCCGCCCATCGGATTGGTGTCGAGTCCGCGCGCTTTCGCCGCGAGCATAATTTGCATCGAGACGAGGCCTCCATCGACGTACACAATTTTCTTCATCACTTCTGGAGGAACGGACGTGTACATTTTCGTATAGTTGGCTACGAACGAGTCAGCCGTCTCTTGCGGCATATAACCCGCTTCGACAGCACGGCCGAAAATCGTCTCAAGCATGCGATGGCTTTCCAGATCGCCAAGTACAGCGATGACCGCAGACGCTTCAACGACTTGCTGCTGGTTAAACGCGATCGGAAGCAGCTTCTCTTTCAGCGGCTGGGAATCGATAACAAGGAAACGCCAAGGCTGATGGTTAGCGGAAGAAGGCGCGGTTACAGCCTCGTTGAGCAGTTCGGTCATTTCTTCTTTGGAAATCTTATAAGTCGGATCATACGTTCTAACCGAGCGACGTGCGCGGGCTACTTCGGTAAAAGACGTGCTTTGAGTCGTTACTGCTGTGGACATAGGAATCCTCCCTTTCGATGGTTAAACTGAGAAATTATTAACACAGTTTGTGTTAAAAAAAGGCCCTGCAACATGTGAATCCAATCGTGCTTAATTCTCTTAACGCCCATCTCAACTTATCTGTGTAAAATATAACACAGTATCAAGCAATAAAAAAGGCTTAACTGCAACTTATATTGCACAGTATATGCCGAATAAAACCCGCTGTCAACACCCGGATTACTCTGATTTTGCCAGGCTGGATGTAACAGCGTGTTCCTCTTTACAATCGTGAGCACGTTCAGCGATCTGTCCGACCGTGTAATTGTTCAGCACACCTAATATAGAGCGGTCCATCTCCGCCGTAATATCGCTGAAGATCGCGTTCATCTCTACTCCGAACCGGTGGTCGCCGGTCGTCTCCTGAATGCCCAAACACAACGGATCTCCGACTTGAAGAACCCGGTACACTTCGGCCAACGTCAAATTATAAGGGTCTTTGCGCAGTCGATATCCTCCGTCTCGCCCTTCGCGAGTTTCCAGAATGCCGCCTTTGGCAAGAGCCGCTAAAATGCGTCGAAGCAACGTCGCCTCCGATTGAAGGTAGACGGCAAGCTCCGCGCTCGGGCACGTCTGAATTCGATCCTTGGACAAAATGACGAGCGCCTGAAGGGCTAATCCGAACCATTTGGGATGATGAGAACCGCATTTCTCGGGCTTCATTTTATCGCCTCCAATTGCTTGAATTGTATCGAAAACGGCGCGTTTCGGCAAGCTTAACATGAAAACACTTTCTATGGAAAATGCATTAAAAAACCGAGAAAGCGTAAAGCTTCCCCGGTTTGGCCTTGATCGTTTAACGCGATTTACGGTTTGCGCATCGTCAAGCTGACTCTGCCTTTTTTCTGGTCGACGCCAAGCACCCAGACAGTTACCGTATCGCCTACCGCGACAACTTCCGTCGGATGTTTGACAAACTTGTTGCTGATTTGCGAAATATGGACAAGCCCGTCGTTCTTGATGCCGATATCGACGAATGCTCCAAAGTCGACGACGTTGCGGACCGTTCCTTTAAGTTCCATTCCTGCTTGTAAATCGTCAATGTTCAAGACGTCCGTATGGAAAATCGGCGGCGGAAGCTCGTCGCGCGGATCGCGTCCCGGGCGCTGGAGGCTATCCAAAATGTCTCGCAAAGTAGGAACGCCGACTTCGAGCTTCGCGGACACTTCTTCGAGCTGAATCGCACTCAGCCGATCCTTCAACGAATCCGAGCCGATATGCTGAAGCTGAAGCCCCAGTTCCTTAAATAATCGCCCGACGACTTCGTACGATTCCGGGTGAATCGGTGTTTTGTCGAGCGGGTTATTCCCATCGACGATGCGCAGAAATCCGGCGCATTGCTCGTACGCCTTCGCTCCGAGACGAGGCACTTTCTGCAATTGTTTGCGTTCGGTGAATTTGCCGATCTCCTCGCGCTGCTTCACGATGTTTTTGGCTAATGTCGCATTAATGCCCGACACGTAAGCGAGCAGCGAAGGCGATGCGGTATTGACGTCTACCCCGACGTGGTTAACTGCCGATTCGACGACACCGGTCAGACTCTCGTCAAGCCGCTTCTGCGCTACGTCATGCTGGTATTGCCCGACGCCGATCGCTTTCGGCTCGATCTTCACAAGCTCCGCCAGCGGATCTTGCAGACGGCGAGCGATCGATACGGCGCTCCGCTCGGACACGTCGAGGTCCGGGAATTCTTCCGCGGCAAGCTTGGATGCGGAGTAGACGCTTGCTCCCGCTTCGTTCACGATCAAATATTGCAGCTTGCGTTCAGGCATCGCTTTGATCAGATCTGCGACGAATTGTTCCGTCTCCCGCGATCCCGTGCCGTTGCCGATGACGATTAATTGGACACCGTATCCGGTAATGAAACGACGGAAAATGACTTCCGCCTCCGCCTTCTTGTTGTTCGGGGGCGTCGGATAGGTCACCGCCACTTCCATCAGCTTGCCGGTATCGTCCACGACGGCCAGCTTGCACCCCGTCCGGTAAGCCGGGTCTACACCGAGTACGACTCTTCCTTTGACCGGCGGCTGCAGCAGCAAGTTCCGCAAATTCTCGGAGAAGATGCCGATCGCGTGTTCCTCTGCCTTCTCAGTGAGCTCACCCCGGAGCTCCCGCTCGATGGATGGAGCGATCAACCGCTTATAGGCGTCTTCTGCCGCAGCCGACAACACGCTGCTTACGACGGACGGTCCCTTGATCGTCCGCCGCCCCAGTTCCTGGTGAATACGCGCCGCGTCCACGTCGATCGAAACGCTCAGCACTTCTTCACGCTCTCCGCGATTCATTGCGAGCACGCGATGGGGCGGCAACCGCTTAACAGGTTCGGTGTAGCTATAATACATTTCATACACCGATTCGGCTTCGGCATCTTTAGCTTTACTCGCCAGAATGCCGTTGTCCCATGTGAATTTACGAACCCAGCGGCGAATGTCGGCATCATCGGCAATACCCTCCGCCACGATATCCGACGCTCCTTGGATCGCGTCTTCCGGCGTCGGAACGCCTTTGTCTTCGTCGACGTACTTGCTCGCTTCCGCGAGCAGATCCCCCTGCCTCGGCTGAGACAGCAGCCACAACGCAAGCGGTTCGAGCCCCCGCTCCTTGGCGACGCTCGCCCGGGTTTTGCGCTTCTGCCTGTACGGACGATACAAGTCCTCGACTTCCTGCAGCTTCTCGGCGCGTTCGATCGCCGCTTGAAGCTCTGGCGTCAGCTTGCCTTGCTCGTCGATCAGGCGAGTCACTTCCGCTTTGCGATCTTCAAGCCCTTTCAAATAGGTCAGCCTGTCGTCGATGGCGCGCAGTTGCACTTCGTCCAGTTCGCCGGTCATCTCTTTGCGATAACGCGCAATGAACGGTATCGTGTTCCCGTCATCGAGCAACGCGGCAACCGTCCGCACTTGGCCGAGTCCGAGACCGAGTTCACCTGCGATTCTTTTCAACATTTTCTCTTTGGCAGCCGCCGGCGCGACCGTTTGTTCTCCAACACTCATCGTTCAAGCCCCCCGTAGCATGTTCACATTCCTATATTATGGTGTTTGCAAGCCGGGGAATGCAAGGGGAACAGGCGAACCACAGGGCAATCGCCTACGAAGTTAAAGGTTGCGAGGGTATTGTTGGATGGGAATTACTTCGGTTTCGAAAGCAATTCTCTGATCGGAGCCACGTTGGAGAGGGAGTTACTTCGGATTTGAAAGCAATTGGGCGAAACCGCAAACTGAAATCAAGCAGTGATTTCATACTTTCCACAAAAAAATCCGCGCCCCCCACGCGGGAAACGCGGACTATTGAAAAAAAAATCAGAACGCCCAATTGCCTTTGCGGAACACCGGCACGACCGTACCGTCGTCCTGAACGCCGTCGATGTCCATTTCCGCTGAACCGATCATAAAATCGACATGCGCGATACTCGAATTAACGCCCGCTGCCGCAAGCTCCTCCGGAGACATCGTTTTGCCGCCTTCGACGTTAAACGCGTAGCCGCTTCCGATCGCCAGATGGTTCGAAGCGTTCTCATCGAACAGCGTGTTGAAGAACAGCACGTTCGATTGCGAGATAGGGGATTCGTGTGGCACAAGCGCCACTTCGCCCAAGTAATGCGAGCCGTCGTCCGTTGCGACAAGCTGGCGCAAAATATCTTCGCCTTGTTTCGCTTCCGTATGAACGATACGGCCGTTCTCGAACGTCAGCTTAAAGCCGTCGATAATGTTGCCGCCGTAACTCAGCGGTTTCGTGCTCGAGACGTAACCGTCCACGCCCGTTTTCAGCGGTACCGTAAACACTTCTTCAGTCGGCATGTTCGCCATGAAGGAGAAGCCCTTCTCGTTCGTGCTGCTAGCGGCGACCCAAATGTGTTTCTCCGGCAGCTCGATCGACAGCTCCGTGCCCGGCGCGCGATAGAGCAGCTTACGGAATCGCTTCTCGTTCAAATAGTCGCTCTTCGCGTGCAGCGTCTCGTTGTGCCGCTGCCATGCGGCGACCGGATCGGCTTCGTTCAAGCGGACGGATTGGAAAATCGCATCCCATAAGCGGGCGATGGCTGCTTCGTCCGATTCGCTTTCCGGGAACACTTTCGCCGCCCAATCTTTCGTCGATGCGGCAACAACGGTCCAGCTGACTTTATCCGCCTGAATCGCTCGGCGGAATTCCGCGAGCCCTTGGCCAGCCGCCTTCTGATAATTGCCGATGCGAGCCGAATCGATCCCTTTCAGCAAGTCCGGATTTGGGGAAACGATCGAAATAAACGCCGCACCCCTCGATACGAAATCGTTCCGTTTGGCTGTCTCCCATTCCGGAAAACGGTTAAACACGTCTTCTGCCGCTTTCTCGTATTTGAGCCGCGACAATCCTTCGTCAGACCAGTCCACATGCACGTTGGACGCGCCCGCTTCATACGCTTTGGCTGCGACGATTCTGGCCAGTGGAGCCATTTCGATCGAGCACATCATAAAAACTTCTTGTTCTTTCTGAATATTCACGCCCACACGTACGATAAGTTCCGCATACTTCTCCAATTGTTTTTCCCATTCTGCCACGAAAGTCACGCTCTCTTCCCTATGTATATTCGCATGCCGACACTTCACTTGACGCAAAAAACGACAGGCAACCGCAAGCGGCACCTGTCCGGAAATTCGTTTTAAAAATCGATTAACCCTACGCTAATCTGAAGGGCCTCGTCTACTTTGCGCATGGTGTCGTCGTCCAGATGAGTGATTTTGTCCGTCAAGCGTTGCTTGTCGATCGTCCGGATCTGCTCCAGCAAAATGACTGAGTCCCGCTCCATGCCGTGGGTTTTCGCATCAATCTCCACATGGGTCGGGAGCTTCGCTTTCTGAATTTGGGCCGTAATGGCCGCCACGATTACCGTCGGACTGAAGCGGTTGCCGATGTCGTTCTGAATGACGAGCACGGGACGAACGCCCCCTTGCTCCGATCCGACGACCGGCGACAAATCCGCGTAGAACACATCTCCGCGTTTGACGATCAAGGCTACACCCCGCTAACGAGCCGTCCGAGGATACTTTCGGCATCTTCTTCGGCGTGAAAAGCTTCGGATGCCATGTTCAAGTTGATTTTAGCCATTTCCAAATACCCGCGCTGCATCGCGTCGCGTATCAACCGCTTCTTTCGTTCCACCAAGTAATGTTTCATCGCTTGTCGGACGATTTCGCTGCGGTTCGTATTTTCCTTAGCGACGACGAAGTCGACTTCGCGCAGCAAATGATCAGGAAGACTGATCATGATGCGTTTCGTATTGTGTAAATTGGCCACCGAACGGACACCTCCAAAGATTTACCAACGAGCACCTTAATTTCCAGTATGCATGAGCCGACCAATAAATATACGACAATAATAATGTCTGGATGAACCTTCGAAAACTCCGCCTCTTACTTTTCGTGATGAAGAGCGTTCATTCCTGCCTTGCTTGACGAAAAATCCATTTCCATTATGTGCTAATGCGCGCGTGAACTCCCTTTAGATGAGTGCATTCACGACTTGGACAGTAGCGTCATCCTGACGAAACTTCCTTGGTACCCGAGCTGCAATCATACATGTCACTTCGTAGTTGATTGTGCCTAGCCAGGCGGCGATCTCTTCCGCGGAAATCTCCTCGTCGCCTTGTCGGCCGATGAGTACGACTTCCTCACCCGGCGCTATCGGAGGCTCTCCATGCGCAATAGCGTCATCCAGGCGAATCATGCATTGATCCATCGCGATCGTGCCGACGATGGGCACGCGGCGACCGCGGACAAGCGCTTGCGCTTTCCCGCTCAGCATCCGGCTATAGCCGTCCGCGTAACCGATCGGAAGCGTACCGATCAATTCGTTGCCCGTCGTAAAATATCGCGTGCCATAACCGATGCCTTCTCCTGCGGCAAGACTTTTCACGTGCACCACTTGCGTCTTTAAAGCAAGCGCCGGTTCAAGCGTGAGCACCTCAGCGTCCACCTCGTCGCTCGGATACAACCCGTACATGCCGATACCGAGGCGAAGCATCTGCCCGACGTCTTCCGGCAAATCGATGCCGGTCGCGCTGTTGCCGGCGTGAACGATCGGAATGTTGAGGCCTACCTTCTTCGCCGCGCGAACGGCAGTTGCGAAGCGGTCGGCTTGCATGCGCGTATACGCCTTATCTTTCTCGTCCGCCCTCGCGAAGTGAGTGAACATACCTTCCACTTCCAATTGCGAGGTGCCGGCCGCCCGCTGAAGGAACTTCTCCGCATCTGCAGGCAGGACGCCGAGCCGGGCCATCCCTGAATCGATTTTGACATGCGCCCTCAGCCGCCTGCCCTCAACCGGCAGCTGGTCAACCGCATCTAACGTATCTTCCCTGAACACCGTTACGGTAATATCGTTATCTCTAGCGACGTGCAAACCTTCCGGAGGCGTATACCCGAGCACGAGAATGGGAGCGACGATTCCCGCCTCGCGCAATTGCAGCGCTTCGTCCAGAAATGCGACGCCCAAATAATCCGCTCCCGCCGCGACCGCCGCATTAGCGATCTCGACGGCGCCATGCCCGTAACCGTTCGCCTTCACCGAAGCGAGAAGCTTCGTGCCGGCAGCGATTCGCCCGCGAAACGCCCCGATGTTACGCGCGAGGGCGTCGAGCGAAATCTCGGCCACGGTCGGCCGGTAATAACAGTCCACGAAACGCTCACCTACTCTGCTGCGATTGCTAGGGCGTGTCTGACAACCCCTGAGCGGGTTTTCAGATACGCCCTATAATAAAGTAATGTTACCGGGATAGGGGAGCACTGTCAACGATATTCGGGCAGCCAACCTTTTCCTTCCGCCAGCCTTCTTCGTCGTGACGAAGAAGGCCGATCGCGTTGGATCGGCCTCCCTCTTTCCCATGTACCTGATGACTGATTGCCCGTTTACTTGCCGGACGACTGTTCCATCGATTGCGCGATACGAACCATGTCATCCTGATTCAAATCCGCACTGCTTATTCTGTAATCTACGCCGCCGTACGTCCATGTCAGCGTACTGGATTCGCCTCGAGTAAGATGCGCCATCGTAAAGCCCAGATCAAGTACGATGCCTTCGCTAAGCGTGACTGCACGATCTTTGGCGATTGATTCGACGATCGTGAAATCATAGTCTCCGGAATAACGTGCCATAATCCCTTCGTTCTCGCCGAGTTGAACCGTCGTTTGGTCCTTCAAGGTTACGTTTTTCGGCAACGCGTCCGGATCGGGCTCGATGAAGTCTAATGTTGGCACGGCCGCAGGCTGATCCGTAGGCTGCTCCGGCTGTACGGACGTCTCATCGTCTTCGCCTGGCGACGCGCTGGCCGATGCATCAGGTGCAGGAGACGAAGTGGCCCCCGGGCTCGGGCTGCCTTCAGCCGAATGATCGGAAGGTTTGGCGTTCGCTTTCGGCTCAATGCCCATATTTTTGTCCATATCGAAAGCGGATTTATCGAACTTCTTGCCGAAGACGAAAGTATCGAACTTCACATCCACCATCGTCTGTCCGCTCGAGTCCGTCACCTGGACTTGCTTAGGCGCAAGGTTGTCCTGGGACAACCATATTTTCTGGCGGGCGAACGAACCGTTCTGGTAGTTTCCTGCCATGACATCGAATACGTAGTTGTCTTTCTCCGTTGCGAATTGGCGCTGCTCGTCGCGGATGATGCTTTGGGCGAGCGTCTGGAACAAGTACACTTGTCCTTGATTTTCCGGCCATTCGCTTTGGAACCGATAGCTCTTGTTCAATTGCGGCGTAAGCACGAACACGCCTTCGTCATTACGCAGAACGATCTGAGTAATGTCCCTCTTCGCGTTCGTCAGGGCGATGCGATACAACTTCGGCTTCTGATACCATACTTCCACTTTGTACTCGAGCGGCTGCTGCCCTGTATGTAAGGTCATCGTACCGCTGCCTTCATAACTTTCCATTTTACCTACAACCTTGTCCAAATCCTTCACGATCGAATCCGCGTTTTTGCTTCCGCACCCGGTCAGCCAGACGACCGAGAACATAGCGACTACGGCAGCGATCCATGAAATCCGACGACGCATGCGATCCACCCCTCAGCACATTAATAATTCCATGCTTCAATCTATGAGGGGTCTTGGCCGATTATTCGGGCAAGCTTCGGCTTGGACACGTAAAAAGCCAATATTTTTTGGACACGCGATCTTGGGTGTAAAATGATTGTTCGTGTATATTGACAGTTACTATCATTTTATATAAACTCTCATTATCAAATCCCTTACTTGGAAAGGCGGTACTTCAATGAAAAACGCCGACTTGCGGAAATGGTGGATCCTTTTCTCGCTCACCTTCGGTATTCTCGCCGTCAGCTTGGACATGACGATTTTGAACGTGGCACTCCCGACGCTGGCAGCCGATCTTGTCGCTTCGACCGGCCAGTTGCAATGGTTCGCCAATTCTTACAACCTCGTACTTGCTGCGGCGCTGCTGCCCGCAGGCCTGCTCGGAGATCGGTACGGGCGCAAAAAAATGCTGCTCTTCGCCTTGGCGTTGTTCGGCGCAGCTTCGGTCGGGTGCGCGGTCGCGGATTCTTCCGATATGCTTATCGTCATGCGCGCATTCCTCGGCCTTGGCTCCGCGTTCCTGATCCCCCTCTCGATGTCGATCCTCCCGGTTCTGTTCGAAGGTGCGGAACGGGCGAAAGCGATGACGCTATGGGCGATGGCCAACATGCTCGGCATCCCGCTCGGACCGATTGTTGGCGGATGGCTGCTCAAACATTATGAATGGGGCTCGGTCTTCTATATTAATCTGCCGCTTGTTGCCATCGCTCTTTTCGCCGTATCGGCGTTAATGCCGGAATCCCGCAGCAGCGAACGCCCGCGCATCGACTTGTTCGGTATTGTATGCTCAAGCGTCGGGCTGACAGCTTTATCATTCGGCATCATCCGCGGCGGTGAGGAAGGTTGGGGCGATACGACTTCAATCTTCACAATCGTCGCCGGCGCGCTCGGGTTGGCACTATTCGCAATCTGGCAACGGCGCTCGAAACATCCTCTGATCGATCTGTCGCTGTTCAGAATGCCCGGTTTTACTTGGGGAGCCATATTGGCGACGTTGGTTTCTTGCGCGATGTTCGGCTTGCTGTTCGTGCTTCCGCAATTTTTTCAAGCGATCTCCGGCTCCGATTCGTTAGATACCGGATTACGGTTATTGCCGTTGATCGGAGGACTGATCGTCGGCGCGAAAATTGCTGATGCGCTGAACAAAAAAATCGGACTAAAGGTGACCGCCGCGATCGGCTTCGCTTTCCTCTCTGCTGGACTTGCAATCGGCGCCGCGACCGACACGGGAAGCGGCTACGGCTTTGTCGTCATCTGGGTTATCATAGCCGGTCTCGGCCTTGGTCTTGCACTGCCCACCGCGATGAGCGCGGCGCTGGATGTGCTCACCGCAGAACGAAGCGGCGTCGGCTCCGCGCTTATTATGGCGCTCCGTCAAGTCGGCGGCGTCATCGGCGTCGCACTGCTTGGCGCAGCTCTGAACGATGCGTACATCCGGGGGCTTAATTTGGATGGATTGCCTGGCGACATTGCCAGCAAAATTGAAAGAAGCGTTACCTCCGGCATCGCCGTAGCGACCAAATTAAACGCGAACGACTTGCTGAACAACGTCCGGCACTCGTTCGTTAACGGAATGTCTTCCTTGCTGTGGATTTGCGGGGGAATCGCGTTGCTTGGAGCCATTCTGGCGCTAGCGTTCCTGCCTCGCAGAATGTCGTCGTCATCCAACAGCGACATTGCTCTGTAACATTTGGCTCAATTCAACATTCGACGTCGAGTCTGCGAGTTGTCCGGCTTTGAAAAAATCGGTACACTAGGAGGAGAGTGTTAACAAGGGGGGGAATCACGGTGACTTCAGGAGAACGACCGGCAATGGGGTTGCGGGAACGCAAAAAAATCAAGACGAGAGCAGCGATCCAGCAGCATGCCGTGAGACTTATCCGGGAACAAGGCTATCAAGCGACGACGATCGAGCAGATCGCCGAAGCTGCCGACATCTCTCCCAGCACATTTTTCCGCTATTTCTCGACCAAGGAAGCCGTCGTGCTCGAGGATGATTACGATCCGCTTCTCTCACAATATTTCCGAGAGCAACCGAAAGAACTCAGTCCAATACAAGCAATGAGAAACGCCGTCAAATTAGGCACGTCCGCCATACCCGAGGAAGATTTGAAAGCGTTCCGCGAGCGAATGGAGCTGACCTTTTCCGTGCCCGAACTGCGCGCCGCATCCATGAATCAAATGCTGGATACGATGCGCTTGATTTCGGAGCTTGTGGGCGAGCGCGTTGGGGTCGCTGCCGATGACTTGCAGGTCATGACTTTCTCGGGAGCAGTCATCGGCACAATATGGGCGACCCAAATTTACGCGCTTGATCGCCCGAACACCGACTCCTTGTCGCTGATGGAAGAATCGTTAGCCTATCTGGAGAAAGGCTTGCCGATCGCTAAGGGCGATGTTTGATCCTGATGAAAAAAGAGAGCGTTGACGGTCGATAGCCGCCAGCGCTCTCTTATTTTTCTCCCTGCCGCTCCGCCGGGTCGGCCAGCGTCCACATCAGACGAATCGTCGTTCCTATCCCAAGTGACGATTTCACTTCAATCGTTCCGCCCATCGCTTTGAAATCCCTCCATCCGCCCGCGCGTACAGACGATTTGTCTTCGTCAGAATACATTGTAGTGCGTCCGGAAAAGAGGTGATGATCGATGGCAGCAATAAGATCGGCGAATGCCCGCATGACGAAGGAGTCGGCCCGAAAATGGGTTGGAAAACCCGTTCTCATCGAATTGAAGAACGGAAATCGGTATATCGGTTGGGTAGCGGCCGCAGAAAGCGGCAGACTTATCGTATCCGGCCGAAAAATTCCGAATCGCCGTAAACGGGGAACAGCTAAAGTCGGGCGGTACGGCAAAGCTCGAGTATCCGCGTTTCTCCCCGGCATGATAGGCTCAGCATTGGGAGGCGGATCGCTGTTCGGCGGAGGTTTCATGTCCGGGCTCGCTTCCATGCCCGGAGTTCCTTCCATGTTGGCCGGCGGCTCCCTATTCGGCAAGCAGGGCAAAAACCCTGCCCCCGCCGCGGCCCCGACCGATCCCGCCGGGTCGGCAGCTGCTGGCGCCAGCGCCGCAGGCGGCGCCGGGTTCGGAGACTTCCTGAACATGATGGGTAAGGCGTTGCCGATGATGAAAATGGGCTACGGCATGATCAAGACCATCATGCCGATGATGCAGGGGCTGGGGGGTTAATGCACTGTCAACTTTCCGAACCTGCGAAAAACGCCGTTCCGGGGCTCAGTTGCCCGGAACGGCGTTTTCGTAATCAACTCTCTCAATCGAATCCTCTCTTGTAAAAGAGCGCAATCGAACCTTTTGCGCACCAGAGCGCGAACACCGTAAACAGCACCGCCCAGAAAATCGCCGGAACGTGTGTCGCCTGGCTCAGATTCGATGCATCTCCCGCAGAGCCTCCGCCTTGCAATGCAGCCGATAGCACGATAATCGAGCTAATGACCGACTCGACCAGGCAAATAAACGCGATGAGAAAATAATAGCCTTTGATTAAGCCGGGCTTGGACAAATAATAGACAACGATCGTAGCCGCAGCAAAGCCGCCGCACCACCACATACCGTAGCCGTTCCGGACGAACAGCGCCAAGCCTAGTAAAGCGACGACCGCGATTACGATCAGCCCTGCCTTCTCCTTCCGCTTCGAGTGCAAGTAGAATAGAAGGAGGGCGAACAACGCCGAGCCGAAATACCCCGCAAGCGAGATCGGCACCGCTTTCCATGCGGTCGTGTAAGTCGACAACGTGACACCGCTCTGATCAGCGTATAAGTGGATATACCTCACTTCGCCGGACAGCGCAAGCGTAACTAGCGCATGCGATAGCTCGTGCACGAGCGTGTCCACATTGCGGAAAAACGCCGAAAATGGAATGTATCTCGTCAAGAACGCCGTAATGGCAAGAAATACGGCCGTTTTCACCCAAGCACGAATAACGACAGCCCCTCTCCAATGGAATCGGTATGATTATACCATTGGAAACGAGGCTGTATAGTAGACATGTCGATTACGGCAGCTCGATCGCCACTTCGCGTCTTGCATCCGCAGAACGGAGGACGCCGTCGATAATCGCCTGCTGGATCAAAATTTGCTCGCCCGGAATCGGAGCCGGACGTCCGTCGCGCACCGCTTCGGCGAAATCCCGCACTTTCTCATCGAACAGGTTCAACTTATGCTCGATAAGCGGAATCGCCGTATGCGTATGGCCGCCGTATTCGTCGTGGAACAACGTCATCGAACCGATCGAGCCGTCCCATACGCCCGACCACGGGCCACTGCCGGCCGACGTGATTTTGAGACCTGCATCCGTTCCCAGGAACATCGTCGCACCGAGCGTATCCATGTGCATCGCCCAGGAAATTTTGAAGTTCAGAACGAGATCGTTCTCGAAGCGGACCATCGCCGTGCCGAAATCTTCGACTTCGAACTTGCTCGCTTCTCCGTGGTATTTCGGATTCGTACCGAAATGGTTCGACGTAAACGCCGATACGGTCAACGGACGCGGATAACCCATTGCATTAAGCGCCATGTCGAGCGAGTAACAGCCGATATCGGCCATCGCCCCCGCGCCGGCGAGCTTCTTGCTAATGAACGTGCCGCCCGGCATGCCGCGACGGCGTCCGCCGCCCGTCTCCGCATAATATACATTACCGAGACGTCCTGATTGGACGATTTCCTGAAGCAGCTTCATATTCGGGTCATAGCGGGGCTGGAAACCGATAGTCAGCATATTGCCCGTCTCGCGAGCGGCTTGCGTCATCTCGAGCGCTTCTTCGAACGTGACCGACATCGGCTTCTCGAGCAGCACTTGTTTGCCAGCTCTTAGCGAATCTACAGTCGTCCGATGGTGGGACACGTTCGGCGTGCAGATGCTGACGCCGTCCAGATCTTGTTTGAGCAAATCCAGGTGGCTGTCGTATGCAGCCGTCTCCGTCAACTGCTCGGCCTCTACGAATTGGCCCGCCTTGCCGGGAATAACGTCGGCTACAGCGACGATGTCCACGAACGGAAGTTTGCGATACGCCGCAACGTGCGCCCTTGCGATGCCACCGCTGCCGATAATGCCGATTTTGAGTCTTTTACTCATCTGATTCGCCTTCTCTCTGCTGGAATAATTGCGATTGAATAGTTACTTCACGTCTCCCGCGTGCTGGCGTCGGTATACGTTCGGCGTTAAGTTGAACTTACTCTTGAACACAGGATACAAATAATTCGGATTCGCGAAACCATGTTTAATGGCGATCTCCTCAATCGGCAGAACGGTATGAACAAGGTCCGCGCATATTCCGTTCAGCCGCACGTGCTCCAAATATTCCCCGAACGTCGTTTGTCCTTCGCTCCGGAAAATACGCTGCAGCTGTCTCGGACTGATGTGAATCGTTTCCGCTACCTGTTCCAAGGAAATCGGCAAGCCCTCGTTGTCTTGAATGTATTGGGTCGCTAGTTGATAACGGTGGAACTGCATGTCCCTTACGGGAATTTCCGATTTGCCGTTCGTCGAGTCCAGCACTCGAACCGTCCGCAGCAAGATTTGTACGATCGCTTGCTTCAGCAACGTATAGAAACCCGACGGCTGCTCTTCCCCGAACCGATAAGCGTCTAGAAACGAGCTCATCGCATGAAATCGATCGACAAGCGGTGCAAGCGGCAGCCTGCCGAGCGTTTCAAAGCAGTTCTGCGCTTCTTCCGCTTCTAGCGAATCTCCCCATCCGTCTGAAGAATTTACATCTTCGTTTAACGGCACGATGTCCAGATGGAGGCATAGCTCGTGCATCGGATCTTCGGAGTCGGACTCCTGGTAATGAACAAGATCAGGTCCCGTTAAATAAAACAGCCCTTCATGAAGATCAAACGTCTGGTCGACAAGAATGACTTTGCCTTTGCCTTTGGCAATATAATGAAACTCGTATTCCGAATGTTTATGAAAATTGATAATTTGTCCCGGCGGAAAAGCGGCCAAATGGCACTTCAGCACGCGAATGCCATAGTTGCCCCACCGAAACTTGAGATCTAGCCGATCGAGCGTATCCATGCGATTAAGCATGCGGGCGTACGGGAACGGACCGGCGCCGCTTGCCGATTTGCCTGCTTGTTTCCTCGCTGCGCCGCTTGCCGTCTCCGTCCCCATCGCTTTACCCCTTTCTTACGCCAGTTCATCGATCCGGATCGGACGACCTTCCGCCACGGAACGGTTGGAAGCTTCCATTAGACGGGTCAGATCGGATGCCAGCTCGATGTTGTACGTCGCTTCCGTGTCATTCAAAATATGCCCTACCCATTGGGTGAACGCCATTGGCTGCGAGTCCTCAATTTTAATCTTTTCCCATTGGTCGCTGCCGAGATTGGAACGATAGACGCCTTCCTCATTCGGGAATCCATACAACAGGCTGCCTTCGGTGCCGTGCAGCTCGACCGAGTACGGCGAATGCGCGTTCACAAAACCCGCTTCTACGATGCCAAGCGCACCGTTCTCGTAGCGAAGAACGGACACAGCATTATCTTCGACTTCTCTCCCGGTCACGTACCCGTAGTTCGCGCTTACGCTCTCCGGCATGCCGAGAAAATGACGAACGAGATACATCGGGTGGCAGCCGAGGTCGATCAACGCGCCTCCGGCCGTCTGCTCTTTATTATAGAAATGTGCCGGCAACCAGTTCGCGGTCGCCCCGTTATGGGACAATCTGACCCGCGCCATCGTCAGCGTGCCAAGCTTGCCGTCTTGTACGATCTGGGCAATCGCCTGTGTGGACCCGAAGTTCAGTCTCGGCAATGATACGGTCAATTTAACGCCTGCTTCGCGAACCGCCGCAACGATATCCCGCACTTCGCTATCGGTAGGCGCTACGACTTTTTCCGTGAATATATGTTTGCCGGCACGTGCCGCCTTCAGCATCACTTCGTGATGGATGTTCGTCGGTGCGTCAACGATGACAGCGTCGATGTCCTGCGCAAACAGCTCATCCAATGAGGAGAAATAAGGAACGCCGTACTCGGCTGCCTTCTCTTTGCCTCTTTCCTCATTCTCGTCCCATATCGCTGCAAGCTCCGTGTTCGGATTCTCCAGCGCGTACCCTGTATATTCGTCCGCATGCACGTGCCAATAGCTGATTTTTCCAATGCGAATCAAGGCGTATCCCCCTCAGTCAGTTACTTAAAATATACGACAACAATTACAGATTACACAACTTGAATGCAGTATATAATGAGTTTACGTGCCATATAAACTATAAAAATGCGACATTAATTACAAGGGGATTCCCTCATCTTGCTTGACGCCCCCGAGAAGAGATACGATAGCGATAACGAAATAAAAGAAGGAGTCCCCTCAATGACAACACATGTGACTGATCAATATAAAACTCGCATCAAACACGCCATCGAGACGTTTGCCCCTCGGCTAACCGAGATTGCATCTTATATCGGAGCCCATCCGGAGCTCGGGCATGAAGAGAAATTAGCTTCCGCTTTGCTGGCCGGAGAACTGGAGAAGCACGGCTACCGCGTGGAACGGGCAGTTCTCGGACTGGAGACGGCTTTTATCGCCGAATATGGCACAGCAGGGAGCGGCCCGATCATCGGGTTGCTCGCAGAGTACGATGCGTTGCCGGATATTGGGCACGCGTGCGGTCATCACTTGATCTGCACGATGGCGCTCGGAGCCGCAGCAGGATTGAAAGCGATCGTTGATGAGACGGGCGGTATCATTCGTGTATACGGCACGCCTGCCGAAGAGACGAAAGGCGCGAAAATCGACATGGCCGCCGCCGGCTTGTTCGATGATTGCGATATTGCCATCATGGCCCATCCTTATTGCCAGTTTGAGAAATCCGGCTCTTCGCTGGCGATCGATGCGCTCCAGTTCGAATTCCACGGCAAAGCCGCGCACGCCGCAGCCAATCCAGCCGACGGCATCAACGCGCTGGACGCCGTCATACTGCTATTCAATGCCGTGAACGCCTTACGGCAGCAAACGAAAGACGAGGCCCGAATCCACGGTATCGTCTCGAATGGCGGGCAAGCGCCTAATATTATTCCGGATTACGCATCGGCTCAATTTTATGTGCGGGCGGCTTCCCGCGCTTATACCGACGAATTGGCCCGTAAAGTAACGGCATGCGCCGAAGCAGCCGCCGCGGCGACAGGTTGCAAGGTAACGGTCAGCAACTATGAATATTCTTACGACGAATTGCGGACGAACGAGCCGCTGTCCGCAGCATTCACCGCTAATTTGATCGCAAACGGCATCCCGGAAAATGAAATCGCGCACGCGAACGACCACGGATCGCTCGATCTTGGCAACGTCAGCTTGCGCTGTCCCGCCGCCCACCCGTTCGTACAAGTCGTCGGCGAACCGTTCCAACTGCACACGGTCGAGTTCCGCGACTCTGCGCAACAGCCCCGCGCATACGAAGGAATGGCATTCGGCGCAACGATGCTAGCCTACACGGCATGTGACGTGCTGACGGACCGCGACCTGCTCGCACGCATTAAAGAGGATTTCGCTAAAACGGTCGGCGGGAAATAACCCGCTTGACCGTTTCTTTCGTTTCATTGACTGATATTAACGAATCGATAATAGTTGGATAACATTTGTGATAAAATAAAACAAACCATCCTTTATCATTTCACTCTAGAGGTGTTCCCCTTGTCCGTTGAAGAAAGGCATAAGATACTGCTGCAAATTTTGCAGAACAAGAAAAACGTCACCATTCACGAATTGAAATCGTCGCTTGAAGTATCCGAACCGACGATTCGCAACGATCTGCGTTTCCTTGAATCGCAAGGCAAGCTTCAACGGACGCACGGCGGTGCCATACCGTCGGTCAGGCAGGATGAAATCCCGTACAGCGAACGCTCCGGGGTTCGCTATAACGAGAAAGAGCGTATCGGCAAAGCCGCCGCCGAATGGATCAACCCTGGCGAAACCGTCTTTCTTGACGCCGGATCAACCATTATGGCGCTAGCGAAACAATTGCCGGACAACCTTGCGTTCAACGCCGTGACGGCGGCACTCCATATCGCTATGGAAGCGGACAAACGGCGGGATGTGTTCGTGCACCTGATCGGCGGCATGCTTCAGTCTTCGCTTCAGGAAGTCGTCGGACCGAAAGCCGTGCAGTCCATTAAGGAAATCCGCGCCCATAAAGTATTCCTCAGCATCAGCGGACTCGATTTGCACACAGGAGCCACCGAGAATCACGTGTTGTCCGCCGAAGTCAAGAAAGCGATGGTGGAGGCGTCGGAGCAAGTGATCGTACTGGCCGATTCCGACAAAATGGGCAAGGTCTGCTTCGCCGACATCATCCCCCTCGAGCGTATCGATACGCTTATTACCGATGAGGGACTAAAGCCGGAATACCGACAAGCGCTTGCCGCGAAAGGGGTCCGAGTCGTTATCGCCTAGACTGTCCCCTAAGGTCCGTCCGACTGTTGACACTCTCTTTGGTACTCGATTAATATTGTTTCGATAAACATATTATCGTTTCGATAATTTTGAAGGGCGTGAGAAGAATGACGACAGCTGCCAAACAGCGAATGACCTCCCCCACATTCATTGGCGTCGATATCGGCACGCAGGGCGTCCGAGCTATGCTGATGGGCGAGAATGGCAATCTGTTGTTCTCCGCTAAACACAATTTCGCCTGGACAGACAACCGCAACGAACAAAACCCCGAGCAATGGTGGAGCGGGGTCGTTAGCGTGCTGCGCCAATTGAGCAGTGCCTTCTCGCAAAACGATTTGGACCGTATTCAGGCAATTGCTGTGACCTCCACTTCCGGCACCGTCATTCCATTGGACCGCAATTATGAGCCTCTTCATCCGGCTCTCATGTACAGCGACAATCGAGCTGTGCAGGAAGCAGCCCTGTGCGCAGAGGTGTCCGGGCAGCCGTATAACGCCTCATTCGGCTTACCCAAGATGGTATGGTTCCATCGGCAGTATCCCGAACAAGCGGAGCAAATCCGGTTATGGTGCCACGCCGTTGACTATATAACAGGAAAACTGAGCGGCGAGTGGGGAATCGCAGACTATACGAGCGCGCTTAAGAGCGGTTACGATCTTGAACGGGACAGGTGGCCCGCTTATGTAACCGATGCTTTGCCTATACATCCCAGCCAACTCCCGAAGGCAGTCGCATCCGGGACAATAATAGGCCGCCTGGATCGCGATGTGTGCGAGCTTACCGGCCTGCCGCAGACGATCCGGGTCGTAACCGGAATGACGGACGGCTGCGCTTCGCAGATCGCATCGGGTTGTTCCGAACCGGGCCACTGGAATACGACGATCGGCACGACGTTGGTCGTCAAAGGACTGACGCGCAGTCCGGTGTACGATCCGCTTGGGCGAATCTATAACCACAAACATCCAGACGGATGGTGGATGCCAGGTGGCGCAAGCAATACGGGAGCCGACTGGATTTCCCGCGATTTCAGCGGATGCGATCTCCGCGAGCTAGACGAGCAAGCCGAGCAGTGGCTGCCTACCCCTTGGATCAGTTACGCTTTGACTCAGAAGGGGGAACGTTTCCCGTTCCTGAATCCCGACGCTCGCGGATTTGACGCGCAGGGATTGACGGATGTGCAAACGTACGCTTCACGGCTGGAAAGCGTGGCCTACATGGAGAAGCTGTCTTACGACACGATCGAAGCGCTGTCGTCCGAGCACATCCATCACGTCTACACGGCCGGCGGCGGCAGCGCCAGCAACATCTGGCTGGCGATCCGCAGCAGCGTCCTCGGAAAGCCAATCTACAAAATGAAACATGTGGAAGGGGCCGTCGGTGCTGCCATGCTGGCCGCCTCTGCAACCGAATTCCAATCGCTCGGCGAGGCCGTTCGGCGTATGAGCATCATTGACAAATACGTTGAGCCAGGACCTTGGCAGCAGGCGTACGAGGAGCAATATGAACGATTCAAGCAACTGCTGCGCGAAAAAGGCTATCTGAAATGATTTTCCGAAGCGGATGCCACAATCGTTATTAAGATAGGAGGATGCGGTATGACACGCATTTATTTGCTGCGGCACGGAGAGACGGAATGGAATCACCAAGGAAACCGCTATTGCGGCATCACGGACATTTCGCTGAATGCGCAAGGAGAACGGCAGGCTCATTTGACAGGGTACGCGCTGCGATCAGCCAGCATAACCGCCGTCTACTGCTCGCCATTGCAGCGCTCCAGACAGACTGCCTCGATCATCGGCCAAATGCTGAATCTGGTCCCGACGGTCGATGAACGGTTGTACGAAATCGACTTCGGCTTATGGGAAGGCCTATCTCGCCGGGAAATCGAAGAGACGTACGGTCCGGAATGGGCAGCATGGACGAGGGACACCGATACGTACCGAGCCGGAACTACCGGTAATACCGGAGCTGAAATCGCCCAGCGCTACCAACTCTTCGCCAATGAGCAATCCGCGAAACACGCCGAAGAATCCATTCTCATTATCGGTCACAATACCGCCAACAGGCTCTTCATCACTGCAACATTAGATCTGCCTTGCCGGAAATACCGCAGTATCACCCAGCATAACTGCGGCATATCCATTGCCGACAGGCTGGACGAGGAATATGTCTGGATACAGATCAACGGCACAGCCCATCTTGCGACAAATGGCTAGACTGACGAAAACTCTCTCGAGTCGTTATTTTGACTTGCGCAAGCCATAGGCCAACCTCTAAAATGAAAAAAAGACTATCACAGGACGGGCCAGCTTGCTTGCAAACAAAACCAAAGTTGAGGAGATGAAAAACGGAATGAGCGAACAATTGCTGCAGCAGATCCTTACCGAATTGCGGGAAGTTAAAACCGATGTATCCGAGTTAAAGTCTGATATGTCCGAGCTTAAGTCCGATGTTGCCGAACTTAAGTCCGATGTGGCTGAACTTAAGTCCGATGTTGCTGAACTTAAATCCGATGTGGCGGAGCTTAAGTCCGATGTGGCGGAACTTAAGTCCGATGTGGCGGAGCTTAAGTCCGAGCAACAAAAAACGAATGCCCGACTCGACAAGATCGAGCAAGACACCGCACTCATTCCAATGATTCAGCGGGCAGTTCTGGAAACCTACGAGACGGTTCAGCAGCTTGCAGCCACTCAAACAAATTTTGAAATTAAAACCACGTCTGACCTGAATACTCACGAGCATAGCATCGATATTCTCAATCGCCGTCAATTCCGACTGGAAGCCGACTTGGAGAAGGTCAAAAATAGATAGGCTACGTGATCTTACGTAACAAGTTCACACACTTTTACCGTAATTCCCTCTCATTTCTCTCGAATTCGTCCGTTATGATGAACTCGAACCCCAATATGAGAGGAGCTTTCCCCCATGAAAAAACTGTCCAAAGTGTTAATCTCCGCCATCACATCCGTCCTTCTGCTCGCAGGCGCAGGCAGCGCGTTCGCCGCCACCGCGTCCACGACCGTCGCCAAACCGGCCGTGAAGAGTACAGTCGCCGCACCGGCCAAAAAGACGGTTCAAACGAAAAGTTCCGCCGAGAAGTCAACTCCGGTCAAAAAGAAAGCACCTGCCAAAAAAAGAACTTCGCACAAAACGAAAAAACATAAGAAACATCCGGTAAAAACGGCGAAGAAAAAAACAGTGAAAAAAACGGTAAAAACAACAGCCGCGCCAAAAAAAACCTCAACGGCAACCACCAAATAAAATCGGCCGTATAAGTGAATAGGCGAAGCGAGAACGGACTTCTCGCTTCGCCCTTTTTCTGCTAGATTAGAAGTGAAATCTTAGGTCGTGTTTAAAAACCCGCTCAGAGGGTATTCGACACGCCCTAGTACGGAGATGATGGCAGTGGCCCATATTGCGGTCGTCGACGACGATCTTCCTATTCTAGAGCTGATGGCTCAATATTTGCGCAAGGAAGGCATGCAGGTAACGACATTCCGCCACGGCGTAGGACTCGCCGATTGGACGCGACGTAACGAACCGGATCTGCTCGTGCTCGACATCATGATGCCAGGCGTCAACGGACTCGCCCTGCTGACCGAACTCCGAGCGTTTACGGAAATACCGATCGTGATGGTGTCTGCCAAAGGCGACGAAGCCGACCGCATCATCGGGCTGGAACTAGGTTGCAGCGACTTTCTCGCGAAGCCGTTTAACCCAAGGGAACTTGTCGGTCGGGTCAGGTCGCTGCTGCGACTCGTTGGCGCCAAGCAAGCCACGGATACTGTCACGGACCGGAGCCGCGCCATCGAAGCGGGCAATGTCACGCTCGATCCCGACTACCGCAGAGTCTTGGTGGAGAGCACGGAGCTGTCGCTAACCTCGCGGGAATTCGAGCTGTTCGCTTTCTTGCTTGGGCGGCTGGACCGGCCCTTCGGCCGCGAACAGCTCGTCGCTCAAATATGGCAGTACGATTTCATGGGCGACGTGCGTGTCGTGGATGATCTTGTCAAGCGATTACGCAAAAAGCTGGCGGAAGCGAGTTCGACCATCTCCATCGAAACATTGTGGGGCTTCGGCTACAAGGCGACGGTGAAACCCTGATGCGAACGATTCGCGGACGACTAATCCTGTCGCTTGTTCTCGTCATGGTGTTTTCCGTGTCGGTAACGATCTTCCTCTTCTCCGTCTATACGAACGGGATGTTCAAGGATCAGGCACGTACGCAGCTCGAGATCCAGCTTCAGAAAGCGCTTGAGGTGCTGGACGGCGGCGAGATCTCCGATCTTGACGACACTGACCTGGCAATCCGATTCAAAAATCATCTGTTCGACGCCGATTACGCCGTGCTTAATCCGCACAATCGCGTCATCGCCTCAAGCGATGCCTCGCTGATCGGCAAACACCTCCGGGCCGGCGTTAGCGGCACGACGGATACGCTCAGCAGACACGGCGAGCAGTGGTTATATACGGTGAACGATATCGACGACAAGCAACTGCGCCTCATGCTATTTACGCCGCTAGGCGCATTAAGCGGCTTCCACCGCAAATGGATCGCTATTGCCGCCGCCGCGCTTGCAGCGAGCTCGCTATTTATTTTCATGGTCGGCTTTTTCATGATCTGGAACACCACACGTCCGCTGAAGCGGTTGCGGGAAGCGGTCAGTGGTTACCGGCCGGACCGATGGTCTGAAGCGCTGCCGACTGCCGATTCCGGATCCGAGATTGGCAAGCTAATTCAGACATTCCACTCAATGACCGACCGGATCGGCCGCCATCATGAGCATCAGACGGCGTTCCTGCATCAGGTGTCGCACGAGCTGCGGACGCCGCTCATGTCCATTCAAGGCTACGCGATGGCCATCAAAGATCAGGTTGTACCGCAGGAGCAAGCACTAAACGTCATCTGCAACGAATCGCAACGGCTCATTCAGATGGTCGGTAAACTGTTGGAGTTGTCCAGGCTGGAATCGGAGAGTGAGCAATGGCCTGTGCAGATGGTCGACCTGAGAGAAATGGCGGGCAACGCGGCGGAGATCGTCTCGCCGCTTGCGGGGAAGGATGAGGTCGCGATCCACGTAGAAAGCGAAGACTCCATGTGGGCGGAGGTTCCAGCGGAACAGCTATTCCTCGTCATGCTCAACTTACTGTCGAACGCTGCACGGCATGCCGCCACACAGGCGAGGATCATGATTTCGCGGGAAGAGAACCAATGGAGAATCACCGTAGACGACGATGGACCTGGCGTTCCGGAAGAGTTGCGGGAGACGGTTTTCTCTCGATTCTACAAAGGGAACGACGGTGGTCTCGGCCTCGGTCTAACGATCTGCCGCCAAATCTCCGAGCGCATGGGCGCGACGCTCGTATGCGAGGTTTCCGAGTGGGGCGGCGCGCGTTTCCGTTATGAATGGAGTGCTTGAAGGCGGCGCCGTATTCTTTCTGCCCCGAGGCTGCAATCGGCATCGTTCTTCCTTCATATTCATGTGTTAAGCTCAAAAGTCTCTCGAAGAACGCTTTGTTTTCCGCCACCCAACCGCTCAAGATCAAATGTTCAAACACTTGGCGCTTGTGTGTAGCACTGCATCCCATACGCCGGCAAAAGGCTCTACGTCTTCCGATCCGAGCGTAATGAACGTTTGCAGTATATCTTCATTATGACGCCATTACGAATGCCGTTCTCCGCAGTTGCCGCAATCGATGATTTATATCGCATTGAACAAGGTAGATCGTCAGAGGAAGTTTATATGAAATTTCGTACATAGCAGTGCATGAGGTAGTCCGTCTGGGGGCGTTTGAGCGAAAATTCGTACAAAGCGGTACACGAGGGAGTCCGCCTGAGGATGCTTACGGTGAATCGGCAACTGGACGATACTGTCGTACTTTTTTAAAACATAAAAAGACACCTCAGAGCAATCTCCATCGCTCTAAGGTGTCTTCTGTTACCTACCAATGTTACTCTTTTGCTCCTGCCAGAGCCAAAACCCTTGATGCTACAGGCTTCGCAGCCTGTATTACATCATGCCGCCCATGCCGCCCATGTCAGGCATGCCGCCGCCAGCTGGAGCTTTAGGCTCTGGCTTGTCGGCGATAACCGCTTCGGTCGTCAAGAAAACAGCCGCAACGGAAGCCGCATTTTGCAGCGCGGAACGCGTTACTTTCACCGGATCGATGATGCCGGCTTCGAACATGTTAACCCATTCGCCAGTAGCAGCGTTGTAACCCGTGCCTACGGCTTCCTTCTTCAGGCGCTCGACGATAACGGAACCTTCTTGGCCCGCGTTAGCAGCGATCGTGCGGATCGGCTCTTCGAGAGCGCGAAGGATGATGTTAACGCCGGTTTTCTCGTCGCCTTCTGCGGACACAGCAGCAACTGCGCCGTATACGTTAACGAGAGCTGTGCCGCCGCCGGATACGATACCTTCTTCGACAGCCGCGCGAGTTGCGTTCAACGCATCCTCGATGCGCAGCTTGCGCTCTTTCAGTTCGGTTTCCGTTGCTGCACCGACTTTGATAACCGCAACGCCGCCAGCAAGCTTAGCAAGACGCTCTTGCAATTTCTCGCGGTCGAAATCGGAAGTCGTTTCTTCGATTTGCGCGCGGATTTGTTTCACGCGAGCTTCGATGTCGGCTTTCTCGCCTGCACCGTCGACGATGATTGTGTTTTCTTTGTTCACGCGCACTTGACGCGCCGTGCCGAGCTGTTGAAGCGAAGTCGACTTGAGTTCAAGTCCAAGCTCTTCCGTAATCACTTGACCGCCCGTAAGCGCCGCGATGTCTTGCAACATCGCTTTGCGGCGATCGCCGAAGCCAGGAGCTTTAACCCCAACGCAAGTGAACGTGCCGCGCAGACGGTTCACGATCAGCGTGGACAGCGCTTCGCCTTCGATATCCTCAGCGATGATCAGCAATTGCTTGCCGGATTGAACGACTTTCTCAAGCACAGGCAGCACTTCTTGGATATTCGTGATTTTCTTGTCCGTGATCAAGATCAACGGATTTTCGAGAATCGCTTCCATTTTGTCCGTGTCGGTGATCATGTATGGCGTAATGTAGCCGCGGTCGAATTGCATACCTTCCACGACTTCGAGATCGGTGTTGAAGCCTTTGGATTCTTCAACGGTAATAACGCCGTCGTTGCCGACTTTGCCCATTGCGTCCGCGATCAACTCGCCGACTTCAGAGTCAGCAGCGGAAATCGCTGCAACTTGGGAAATATCGCTACGGCCTTCAACCGGCTTGGAGATTTCTTTCAGTTTCTCGACTGCCGCTCTGACCGCTTTGTCGATCCCTTTGCGGATGACCATCGGGTTAGCGCCTGCCGTTACGTTTTTCAAGCCTTCGCGAATCATCGCTTGAGCAAGAACGGTTGCCGTCGTCGTGCCGTCGCCCGCGATGTCATTCGTTTTCGTTGCAACTTCTTTAACGAGCTGCGCGCCCATGTTCTCGAACGCGTCTTCCAATTCGATTTCTTTCGCAATCGTTACACCGTCGTTCGTGATCAGAGGAGAACCGAATTTCTTCTCCAACACGACATTGCGGCCTTTCGGTCCAAGCGTCACTTTAACGACGTTCGCCAGAGCGTCAACGCCGCGTAGCATTGCGCGGCGCGCGTCTTCGCTGAATTTAATTTCTTTTGCCATAGTAAGTACCCTCCCTATTATCCGTTATGAATTAACCCACGATCGCGTGGATGTCGCTTTCCTTCATGATCAAATACTCTTTGCCTTCGTATTTGATTTCAGTACCCGCATATTTGGAGAACAAAACGCGATCGCCTTCTTTGACTTCCAACGCAACCCGCTCGCCGTCCTTGTTCAACGATCCGCTGCCTACAGCAACAATCGTGCCTTCTTGCGGCTTTTCCTTCGCCGTATCCGGCAATACGATACCGCTTGCCGTTTTTTCTTCTTTCGCTGCCGCTTCAACGAGAACGCGGTCACCCAGTGGTCTAATCATGTAAATTGCCTCCTTCTTAAATTGTTCATGTTCGCAATTTTTGTTAGCACTCAATTACTTCAAGTGCTAATAACCATTTTCTATGATACGGATTTTTAATCCGCTTTTCAAGTCCTTTTACGTTAAAAGTCACACAAAAAAATGCGAATCCGCAATAGTCGCAGATTCGCACCTTGGACGTAACTTCAGTGTTAGCAATGAAGTTACCTCTTAATCAAGTTTTGAAGTTACCAACGAGCGCTTTCAGCCTACCTGCCATGACACTCAAGTTATCCGCTGTGCGGGCCATTTCTTCCGTCGAGGAAAGCTGTTCCTCCGTCATCGCCGACACTTGCTCGGTGAAGGACGCCGTCTCTTCCGTTATGCGGGTAATGTCCTGGATCGACTTCGCGACCGAAGCGCTACCTGCGGACATCTGCTCAACAGAAGCCGCTACATTTACGAAGTCCGATGTCAGTTGCCCAACGTTGCCGACGATTGTTCTGAACGTCTCTTCGGCGTTACGCATGCCGGATACGGCAGAGAACACTTGGCCGGCGCTTTGTTCGAACATCGTTGCAACCTGATTGATATCGCCGGACATCGTTCCGATCGTGTCGCCGATCTGAACAGCGGATTGCTGCGTCTGATCCGCGAGCTTGCGAATTTCGCCGGCAACGACGGCAAAGCCGCGTCCGTGTTCGCCCGCGCGAGCCGCTTCGATCGCCGCGTTAAGTGCCAGCAAGTTCGTCTGATTCGCGACCTCGGAAATGTAGCCGATAACTTCGCGTACTTGTTCGGACTTATGATTCAAGCCTCTGACAACTTCCTGCAAGGAACGGAATGCCGTCTCGACCTGAGCGATCTCCGCCGAAGTCGACTGCAGCAGCAACGAACCTTCTTGCGCGCTGCTGACGGTCGACTGCGCGGCGTCGGATACGCCGGTCGTCGTCGATGCGACTTGACTCAGTCCGTCCATCGTCTCTTGCATCGTCGCCGAGATTTCCTGGGACTGTGCAACTTGCGTCTCGGAACCTGCGGCGACCTTCTCAACCGCCTTGGAAACTTCGCTGCTGACGCGAGCATTCTCGTCAGCACCCTGCTTTAGTAGGATAGAAGAGGCGGCAAGTTCTGCCGTGCTGTCGCGGAGCTCCCGCATCATCTTCTGCAAGCCGTCCAACATATGATTGGCCGCATTGGCGAGATCGCCCATTTCGTCCGTCGAGCGAATATGTATTCGTCTGGTCAAGTCGCCTCCCGAAGAAGCGATATTCCTTAGCGTCGCGGTCACTCCGCCGATCGCGTCGGTCAATTGACGCGACATCCACATCATTCCGAAACCCGCAGCCGCCAGAATCACTACGAAAATGGCGATGACGCCGAACATTCCCGCAGTATGATCCTTTAAATTCAGGTTCGTCAGCAACAAAATAAATGCCAATACCAAAAGCAAGGCCAAACCCGCGAAACCAAACCCCATTTTCCGACCTAACGTCATATTCCGCATTCCTGTCCCTCCTGGATTTTCAACCCCAATGAAAGCCCTTTCTTGAGACAAGTGTACCATAATTTCGGCGATTGGAATACCGGATTTTGGCGGTTTCTGTTCTATTTTGCAAGAGCTGGCGATCCCATTAACCGCAAAGATTACGCCTCATCCATCGCTTCCATTTCGCGCTTCAACGCGCGCTGCCTTCTGTTATACGCGAACTTGGACAGAAGTACGCTGACTTCGTACAACAGCACGAGCGGAACGGCGACAAGCAAATCGGACACGACGTCCGGCGGCGTGACAACCACACCGATCACGATCATAATAAACCAGGCGATTTTCCGCATTCTGACAAGCAGCGACGGAGGAAGAATACCGATGCGGCTAAGAAACAAGATAACGAGCGGAAGCTCGAACAACAGGGAGATCGGCAGCAAAATATTAAACAAAAATGAAAAATATTGCGTCACGCCGTACGTCTGCTCAAGACCCAAATTCGCTGTGACATTTTCCGTGAACAAGTACGCCATCGGAAAGACGACGAAATAGGAAAACGCCAAACCGATCAGGAACATCACAAGCGCCCACGGGACGAACACGAGCGTCGCTTTCTGCTCCTTCACTCCCAATGCCGGCTTCACGAATGCCCACAACTGGAACATCGCGAACGGAATCGCCACGACGAAAGAGATCAAGAAAGCAAACTGCATATACAATCCGATGGCGTCCCAAGGCGAGAACGCGTGCAGGTCCAAATTTTTCACCGGCGCCGCTTCCACCAAATAATCAAAAACCGGTTGGGAGCCGAACAATCCTCCGACCAGACCGAGCACGAATACGATTAAGCAATAAATAATCCGTTTGCGTAACTCGCCAAGATGCTCCGTCAGCGGCATCCATTCATCGTTGCGTTGCGCGCTTTGGTTTTCAGCCATCTATCGTCTTTCGCCTCCTCGCGACAATGGGGCCGCCTCCAACGCGAAAATTGCTTCGCATCGAGAGGCCGGCCCCATAAGGTGTTTCGTTGCAGATTCGCTTATTCCGGCAGACGCCGTTCCGCTTTCTGCAGATCCGGTTGTTCCGGAGAAACGTCGACCCGGCTTGCCGGCTTCGGATCGTCCATCAAATCGTTGGCGCCTTTCTTGAATTCGCGCAACGTGCGGCCGAACGCTCTGCCCAGTTCGGGGAGTTTGTTAGGACCGAATAACAACAAGGCGATCAACACAAGCAAAAGAATACCCGGTGCACCAATACCGCTCATCGTATAACCTCCGTTCTCGTTATATTGTTCTTATCGTTCAACTATTCCGGTCGACCGCCGGCATGGAATCAGCGATGAAGTCCGCCGTAGCCAAGCGCAACGATGTCGTCCTTCGCAAGATTGTCCCCCGCCAATACTCTTGGCAACAAGACGTCGAATGAAGTGTATGGGTCATGCATGACGCACCCCGGCAATCCGAATATCGGAATACCGCGCAAATAACCGAACAGCAGCATCGAGCCTGGCAACATTGGCGTGCCATAACTGACGATGTCCGTTCCGGCTGCCGCTATCGCTCCGGGAGTACGATCGTCGGGATCTACAGACATACCGCCCGACACAAGTATCATATCATACCCTTGGTCGAGGAAATAGTAAATTTCATTGACAATTGTATGGCGGTCATCAGGGGCGAATCGCTGCTCAGCCACTTCCGAGCCGAGCGCTTCGAGCTTGGCCTTCACCACGGGGCCAAACTGATCTAAAATTCGCCCCGTGAACACTTCCGTGCCGGTCGTAAGCAAACCTGCTCTCAGACTGCGAAACGGCCGTACCGACACAGGAGAGAGACCGTTTTTTTCCCTGTACGATTGGGCAATTCGCTCCGCTTCGATAACTTTGGCTTCCGATACAAGAAGCGGAATAACTCGGGTCGCCGCAAGCGATTCGCCCACATGCACGACTCGGTCGTTGACGACGGTCGCGAGCGCGATATCCCCGAGCCGGTTAATGCCGTCCACCACTTCGCGTGCGACAACGGCTAGCCCCGTAATCCCGGACTTGAGCGATACTTTGCCCTCGTGCGGTTCGCTAAGCGCGATGTTGTCTCCCGCTAGCGAGATCGCCATTCGGAACGCAGCGTCATCTTCGTGCAAATCCGTATTCGCCATCTCGATCGCGTAAAGATGCTCCTTGCCGATATCTTTCAGCTTCGGAATATCTTCAGCGGACACCCTGTGTCCTTTGCGAAACAGCCTTCCTTTGAAGGTTCCGGGCAAAATCTGCGTTAGATCGTGCGCAAGCACCATACCGATAGCATCCTCGACTTTTACTTCTCGAACGATCGAGTCACCGATGCGAGCAACGTTATCTTCCCTCATTTCATTACTGTCTCCAACGCTCATAGCCGCCCTTGCTCTGAACGCAACCCTTTTACCTGATCGAGCGCTTCCGGCAAAATATCCATCACAGGCATCAGATGCTCGTGAACGCCTTTCGGATCGCCGGGCAAATTCAGGATAAGCGTCCGTCCGCGAATGGCGCAAATGCCGCGAAACAGCGCGGCGTAACGCGATCGCTGGCCTGCTCCCGCCCGCATCGCTTCCGGAATGCCCGGCACGAGCCTTTCCGCGACCATCAGCGTCGCTTCCGGCGTCACATCGCGAATCGCAAGCCCGGTTCCGCCTGTCGTCAATATCAGATCGGCTTTGAAATAATCCGCCATCTCGATCAGAGCCGCCCGAATTTCGTCCTTGTCGTCGGGAACGATCCGATAGTCGACGATATCACCCATCAGCTCCTCTTCGATCAATTCGCGAATGACTTGAGCACTCGTATCTTCGCGTTCCCCCCGAGAACCTTTGTCGCTAGCCGTTAATAACGCAACTTTCCATCTCATTCCATATCCCCCCGAACCCATGAGTCGGAATATTTTTATCTAATGAAGTCGCCGCTTTTGCCGCCCGTCTTACTGAGCAGCATGATGGGACCGATGACCATATCTTTCTGCAACGCCTTACACATATCGTAGACGGTTAATGCCGTGGCTGAAACAGCCGTGAGCGCCTCCATCTCCACGCCTGTTTTGCCTGTCGTCTTCACTTCCGCCGTAATCGTCAACGTCTCTTCCCCATCATAGGCGAAACGGATATCGACGCCTGTCAGCGGAAGCGGATGGCACATCGGAATCCAATCCGACGTTTTCTTCGCCGCCTGTATACCCGCAATTTGCGCAACTGCGAGCACGTCCCCTTTGGCGACGGACCTTTCGCGGATGCGGCGCAGCGTATCCGGGTTCATCGTGATCCGGCCTTCCGCCACAGCCACCCTTGCGGTGACCGACTTGTCCGACACATCGACCATTCGGGCCCGGCCTTGATCATTAAAATGGGTAAAATCGTACGTCTCCACGTTGCTCATCCACTTCCCCCTTTGTCGCCGCAAGTTAACCGAACGACGCCTTGGTCGGTCGCTACAGCGTCTAGCTGCAGATCATGAAGTTCTTTTGGCAGCCTGCCGTTGACGAGTTGGACGGAAAAAGCGAAGCCGATCCATAGCATCCGATATTCGCTTGTTCCATAAGCCATCCGGCCCGTAAGTTCCGCATACAGCCGATCGTAGTATCCTCCGCCGTAACCGAGCCTCCCGCCATGGCGATCGAACGCGAGTCCTGGTACGATAACGACATCCAGTACCTCCGATTCGTTCATTGGCCGTGTTATGCCCGGATCAGGCTCGGGCACGCCCCATCGCCCGCCGACCCAATCGGTTATCTTCTCGACTTCACGCAGTTCGAGATTTTCTCCTCCGTCCAACATCCGAGTCGCAAATGTTCGATCTCCGGCTGCCCGGCAAAACTCGAACAGTGCAAACGGCGAAGCTTCAGACTTAAATGCCGCGAATAACGCCACCCTCAGCGACCGTCCGAGCTTTTCCCTTAGCGACCGTAAAATATCGTTTTCAATTGTCTCGCTTATTTCTCTCGAAAGCCGTTGCCGCTCTTCCGGCGTGATTCCGTCTCTCGCTTCCGCCATCCGGCGGCGCCATTCGGACTTGCTTGCGGATTCGAGAAACTTGTGATCCGTCATGTTGTTTCCCGCCTCCGTCACTCCGTAAACAAACTTATTTCCATAATAGCACTATAGAAGCTTTTTCGCCAAAGCATTACGGTTTGGACATGACTTGCGCTCATACGGTACACTTGAGTGGATAGATCATCAACCAAAGAAATTGTCGGAGGGATTCCTCTTGCTTTTGCATGCATCAAACATTACGAAACATTACGGCATCACGCCCATCCTTGATGGCGTGTCTCTTCTCATTAACGAACGCGATCGCATCGGACTCGTCGGCGTAAACGGCGCGGGCAAGTCGACCTTCCTCCGCATCGTGGCTGGCGAACTGTCCGCCGACACAGGCTCCGTCTCCAAGCCGCGCGAGCTGAAAGTCGGTTATCTGGCCCAGAACGGCGGACTACATGGCCATCGCACAATTATGGAAGAAATGAATTCCGCGTTCGGGCCGCTGCTCGAACAAGAAAAAACATTGCAACAAATGGAACAACGCATCGCAGATCCTGCAGAGCTCGAACAATCCGAGCGGTATGAAGCACTTCTCGCCCAATATGCGGATCTTAGCGAGAAATTCCGCGAAAGCGGCGGATTCGAGATGAAAAATCGCATTCGGAGCATTCTGCACGGTATGGGCTTCGGCGGATTCGATCCAGATACGGAAGTCGCCTCGTTAAGCGGCGGACAACGAACACGGCTCGCGCTCGCCAGATTGCTTCTTGTGCAACCCGAGCTGCTTCTTCTCGACGAGCCTACGAACCATCTGGATATCGATACGCTCACGTGGCTGGAGCAATACTTGAGATCTTATGCAGGGGCGATGGTCATCGTCTCCCACGACCGCTACTTTCTGGACGCCATCGTTACTTCTATCGTCGAGATCGAGCGCCATGCCGCTACAAGATATACGGGCAACTACAGCCGATTCATGGATTTGAAGGCAGCCGCCTTCGAGCAGCAATCGAAGCTGTACGAGGCGCAACGCAAAGAAATCGCGCGCATGGAAGATTTCATTCAACGCAATATCGCTCGCGCGACGACAACACGACGGGCACAGAGCCGTCGCAATGCGCTCGAACGGATCGAACGACTCGAGAAGCCGGGTACACTCAAGCATGCGAGTTTCTCGTTCACGACGGAAAGAAGGAGCGGCAAAGAAGTATTGCGGGTCGTAAATGTCTCCGCGGCGCCGAAGGTAGATCTCCCACCGCTATTTCGTGACGTATCGTTCGAAGCGAAGCGCGGTGAACGGATCGCTCTGCTTGGACCGAACGGGATCGGGAAGACGACATTGCTGCGTGCGCTTGTCGAGAAACTGCCGATCCGTGACGGCGTAATCGAATGGGGAGCAGGCATCTCGCTTGGATATTACGACCAAGAGCAGCGCGAATTAAACGCTTCTAATACGGTGCTGGAGGAGTTATGGAGTCAATATCCAATGCTGCCTGAAGCAGAGATCCGCACCGTGCTCGGCAATTTCTTGTTCAGCGGCGAAGATGTGCGCAAAAAAGTCAGTTCTCTAAGCGGCGGAGAGAAAGCGCGCGTCGCATTGTCTAAGCTAATGCTCCTGAAAGCCAACGTATTATTGCTTGACGAACCGACTAACCACCTGGACTTGATGAGCCGAGAAGTACTCGAAGCGGCGCTCGAAGAGTACGAAGGTACGCTCATCTTTGTCTCCCATGACCGTTATTTTCTGAACAAAATCGCCGATAGAATCGTTGAGCTCGCCCCTGACGGTGCGACTCATTTCCTGGGCAATTATGACGAGATGGTCGACAAGAAACGTCAAATGCGCGAATGGGCGGAATCAAAACCTGAGGCGGGAGCTTCCAGTGCGGGTTCAGGTTCCAGATCTGCGGGCAGTGTCGACATCGACGGACTCGGCGGAACTATGAATAACTACGAAGCTGAGAAAAAAGCCAAACGCGAGGATCGCGCCCGCGCCCGCAAGCTGGAGCAAACGGAAGCCGACATCGCACGTCTGGAAGCGGAAATCGCGGCGTTGGAGCTCGAGATGGCGGACCCCGCAATGGCTACGGACTATATGCTTCTCAGGGAAAAACAAGACGAGGCTGAGCTGAAAAGAAGCGCCTTGGAGGAAGTGTACGCGGTATGGGAAGGTTTGATGGAAGAATAATCTCGGAAGCTTTTTGTTGACGTTGCGGTTATACACAGTCTTATCCACAGCTTGCGAATCCAATCCGAATGATCGGGATGAGATGATCCCGACCAAATCGATTGGTGCGCAAGCTTTTTTTGTCGAATTGCAGATGATGGGGAAGTCACCCACTGCCAAATCCACAATATCCACATTTTCCACAATTAAAATGTGAAAAACTAGTCCTGTTTTCATTTTGCTTTGAGCGCAGGCGCACCAAGGGTTTGAGCGTTTTATACACATTACACACAGGCAGTGTGCATAACTTTATCCACATACGGTCTGATCTTGGCGAGCGGAGGGTCTTTACAGAATGGGAAGCCATGGCCCAATTGCGCTATGCCATCACCTTATTGCGGTTAAAAGACCCGCCACACCAAGTCGAAATAAGGTGATCGACTACCCTGTTTACCGAGAAATGCCAAGGGAGTTAGAGAGAGCTTTATTTAGACAGTTCACGGGAGTTCGAGGTTGTTAGTGGTCTATCGTGGGTAGCTGTTACCTCGGCCCTGACCGTAAGTTGGCCACAAATCTTCAAATGAAAACGGCAATGCCTTGTCGCACGAAGTTCGTGCTAGAAGCATTGCCTTCTCAAACTGAACATTTTTTCTTGCGATCTACAGACTTTCGGATGCTTCAACCATAAGTTGCATTACCGCCTCCGTCACACCCCCAGAAAGCGACACCTTGCTTATTCTCCTGCAGCCTCACGCCGGGCTTCGCTCATGCGAGCGGCTATAATCACTCCGTTTACTGCCGCAACATAAGCTTTGGCCGCCGCGAGAATGATGTCTTTGTGTACGGCGGAGCCGATGTTGCGTTTGCCCGCGCTCGATACGGTGACGACTGCTTCTCCCGTAGCATCTTCTCCCGTAGACAGAGAGTGAAGCTCCAAGTCTTCGAATACGGCATCGACTGGCATTGCCTCGCGGATGCAATGGATGACCGCTTCGAGAGGCCCTTCCCCTGCGCCCGTATACGTCCGCTCTTCGCCGTCGGCGGAGCTTCGGATGGTGACCGATGCGATCCGAGAACGGTTCGAGCCTGCCAATACTTGCAAGTCAACGAGGGTGTAAGGCTGAATGATTGTATCCGTCGACTCGCCGACCAATTCCATCAGCACGTCGTCCGTGACGATTTTCAACTCATCGGCTTTCGCTTTGAAGCGGTTGTACAACGTCTCCATCTCATTCTCGTCAAGCGTAACGCCGAATTCGGAGACGCGATGTTTGATCGCGTGCCGGCCGGAATGTTTGCCGAGAATGATCATGCTGCGCGGAATACCCATTGCCTCCGGGTCCATAATTTCATATGTGTTGCGGTTTTTGAGCAAGCCGTCTTGATGAATGCCTGACTCGTGCTGGAACGCATTACGGCCGACGATCGGTTTGTTAAACGCTATCGGAAAATGCATCGTGCGGCTGACAAGCCGCGACGTCTCGTAAATGTGCTCGGTGCGGATGCCAGTCTCAACGCCCATCGAATCTCCGCGCGTCTCGATCGCCATAACCAACTCTTCCAGGGAGCAGTTGCCCGCCCGCTCGCCGACGCCGTTCACGCTCACTTCCACTTGGGTGACGCCGTGTCGGATCGCAGCCAAGCTGTTCGCCACGGCCAGCCCCAGATCGTTATGACAGTGCGTACTGTAGATCACTCGATCTCCGCCTCTAACATTTTGACGCACCCGAGTGAACAGCGGCCCGAACTCTTCCGGCAACGCGTATCCCATCGTGTCGGGAATGTTGATGATCGTCGCCCCTTCTTCGATAGCCGCTTCGACGACGCGGAACAGAAACTCCTCGCTCGAACGGGAAGCATCCATCGGAGAAAATTCGATCTCATCGACGAATTGCTTGCCGTACGCGACCATCTCCCTCATCATACGGACGACTTCGTCTTGCGTTTTGCGCAGTTGGAAGTCCAGATGGATTTGGGAAGAGGAAATGAACAGATGCAATCTGCGGCGTGCTGCGTCCTGCGTGGCGGCAACGGCAGCGTCGATGTCCGCCTTGACGCAGCGGGCGAAACCGCAAATTTCCGTCTGCTGAAGCTCGCGGGAAATTTGCTGGATTGCTTGAAATTCCCCTGGGCTGGAAATGGCAAATCCCGGCTCGATGACGTCGACGCCCATCCGAGCCAATTGACGCGCAATGACGATTTTCTGCTCCGGCTTCATCGACGCACCGGGCGCTTGTTCGCCGTCCCTCAGCGTTGTGTCGAATATTTTGATGCGGCGTTTGGCATTGGCAATGTCGCTTGCGATGTTTGTGTTTGTTGTCATAGGTACACTCTCCTTAGATGGTCGTCCTAAGGACGCCGATTCATTGCAAGAGAGCGACAGGTTCGCAAGAAGGGCGGCGCGCGCACCGGTCCCTGTCCAACAACGCGAAAAAGCCCGTCGTCTCTTAAGGCCAGAGACGACGGGCTTCGGGAAGCCGCCGCGGTACCACTCCACTTGAAGGCGTTCGTCTTCCGACGGACGAACGGACCTTCCACTTGTGCCGCCTGCGCTAGCCGTTCGGTCGACTGCGCCGCGAGCGCCCTGTATCGGGGGCCAACCGTAACGATGTACACAGGCGCGGCGTTTCTCCGCAACTTTCCATCGTTCCGCTCCCGGGCGAGTTCGGACTCCCTCTTCGACTGCGTCGCACCGTCCCGCAGCTCTCTGATCCCAAGGTTGTCTTACTACTCCCGTTCCTTGCGTATAAAATATAAAAGCCTTCCGTCTCTTGTAAGAGACGGAAGGCTAATTAGCACATCCGCGGTACCACTCTCGTTGATATTCCCATTAGGAAATATCCGCTCGTACCCGATCACGGGGGTTAGCCGTAGGAATGTACGCACCGGGCGTCACAAGGCCGCAGTGTTCCATTCTTCCGCTCCCAGGCGAGTTTCAGGTTCCCGTCTACTGCGTTGCACCGTCCCGCAGCTCTCTGATTCAGGGAGAAGCCCTACTGTTCCTGTTCATCGCGTTTGCAATGTTATGATCCCCTTGAGGATTGGTTTTTATTATATGCACTTGCCACTCATCTGTCAACAAGGCTTTTCTCCAACCTACACAGACCAATCCTCAAGCGACATGACCGCTTCCGCCTTCAAGTCGAGCGTGGAAAACTGCCCCCGGCGCCACTTCAAGTCGGCCGCTGCTGCTATCATTGCCGCGTTGTCGGTGCACAGCTTGTTCGGCGGAATGAGCAGCGGTAGCCCTTCCGCCTCACACAGCTCGGCGAGTCTGCCCCGCAAGCCCCGGTTAGCCGCAACGCCGCCGCACAGCAACATTTGCTTCGCGCCGAACGCTTTCGCCGCACGAATCGCTTTGCCGGTTACGACATCGATTACCGACTGTTGGAATCCTTTGGCCAGTGCCGAGAAATCCGGATCTTCGCCTTTCATCCGCGAGCGGTTGATCTCGGACAGCACAGCGGACTTTAATCCGCTGAAACTGAAATCGTATGAGTCCGGCTCCAGCCAAGAACGAGGCAAAACAATCTCTTCTGTCGCTTCCTGAGCGAGACGATCGACATACGGTCCTCCCGGATAAGGGAATCTCAAAGCTCGGGCAACTTTGTCGTAAGCTTCTCCGACGGCGTCATCACGCGTCCTGCCGATAAGACGGAATTTGCCTTCCGACTCGAGCAGCACGATTTCCGTGTGGCCGCCGGACACGACAAGCGCAATCGCAGGATATACGATGTCTCCGATCAACCGGTTCGCATAAATATGTCCCGCGATATGATGCGTGCCGATGAGCGGCACATCAAGCGCAAGCGCGAGGCTTTTGGCCGCAACGACGCCGACGAGCAGCGCTCCGATTAGGCCCGGTCCTTGCGTCACCGCAATGCCGTCGATGTCGGCAAAGCCAACGCCGGCTTCCTTGAGCGCTTCTTCCAAAATGATAGTAATGCTCTCCACGTGCTTACGCGAAGCGATCTCCGGGACGACGCCACCGAACTGGCGATGCGTCTCAATCTGGCTGGAGATGACGTTCGACAGCACTTCGCGCCCGCCCCGAACGATGGCGACGGATGTCTCGTCGCAGCTCGTCTCGATGGCGAGAAGCAGGCTCTCCCGCTCGGATACTGTAGATGATACCATTTAAGCTTCTTCCCTCTTTTCCGAACCGACGTACTCCGCTTCCTCATCGTCTTCCTGCACGAGATCGGCCCACATGATAAGCGCGTCCTCCAAATTATCCGAATAATATTCCGGACGCACGCCCGATGGGTAGAAACCCATTTGTCGATAAAGCGATTGGGCGATTTCATTGGATACCCGTACCTCAAGCGTCATCCGTCTCGCACCAAGAAAATAGGCGGTCCGCATCATTTCGCGAAGCAGCGACTTCCCATATCCCCTGCCCCTGTGTTTCTCCCTGACAGCGATATTGGTCACGTGGGCTTCATCGATAATGAGCCACATCCCGCCATAGCCAATGATCTCGTCCCCGCGCTCCATAATCATATATTTGGCGAACAAATTGTTCGTCAGTTCATTGCGAAAAGCCTCAGCGGACCACGGGGCGGTGAACGCCTCTCGTTCGATCTCGACAATCGGAGCGATGTCGTTTAGATTCATCAATCGATATTCCAACATCATCACTCTCCCCGAGAAGCCGTCAACAGTTTGGCTTCCGCTTCCGCCAATTGCGTGTAGTTCGGTATGAACGTATGAACATCGTCCCGTTCCCCTGCGCGAATGCGCTGTTCGCCGATTCGTCCCGCAGCAGCCGCGCTCACGTCACACGACAACGTTCGCAGCGGCACTTTTCCTGCTTCATTTGCTTGCTCGATTGCCGTTAAATGCGCGGGCAACAATTCGCCAACAAACCATACAGATTCGACGCCTTGTCCTTGCGCTTCGGAAGCGATCCGTTCCAGATGCGGCGCCCAATCAGCGATAAGTCTGATACCGTCGGCATCCGCGCGTTCCCAACTTCCTCCCGCTTCAGCGACGTGCCGCGACGTATATACTTGCCCGCGTCTTGCGTCCATTAGCGGAACGATCCACGTTTCTCCTTCGGCGTTGTCAGCGGTCTGCGCCGCCCCGTCCCGAATGATGTCCCAAGCCCCAAGCGCAAGCGACTCCAGACTGGATACGCCGACGAGGGGTTTGTTCCATGCCCAAGCTAGCGTCTTCGCCGCCGTTACTGCGATTCGGACGCCAGTATATGATCCCGGTCCCGTGCCGACCGCTATGCCGTCCAACTCTTCCGGCGTTATCCCGTTACGAGCCAGCAAATCTTTCAGTTCGGACACGATTCGTACGGAGTGGTTCCGCTCCGCAAAAGAAATCGTCGAATCCACTTGCTCTCCGTTCTTCACGATCGCTGCAGTAAAAGCTGCGGTCGAAGTGTCGAAGGCGAGCAGCGTAACGGATACGCCCGTTGCGTTCTCTTGCTCTTGATGTCGTTCATTCATTCGTCGTCGCCCTCTCCTTCGTAAGCCGGCAGCCCCAGCTTCTCGCACCATATCTCGTACACGGCACCGATCGGCTCGCAGACTAAACGGCGAGCATCCGGCCCTATCGTCTTAATGTTCACTTGCAGCCTTTCTTCCGGCAAAATCGGAGCGATAATCGACGCCCATTCGACGAGAGTGACGCCGCTCCCGTGAAAATATTCGTCCAACCCAAGTTCTTCCGCTTCCTCAAGCGAAAGCCGATAGACGTCCATATGATAAAAGGGAAGCTTGTCCCCTTCGTATTCCTTAATGATCGTATACGTCGGACTGTTCACGACGTCCGTCACGCCGAGCGCGGCGGCGAAAGCTTGGGCGAACCTTGTTTTGCCCGCGCCAAGATCTCCGTCCAGCGCAAGTACCGCACCTGGCACTGCCAGTGCTGCCAGCGATCCGGCGAATGAGACCGTCTCTTCGACGGAAGCCGCTTCGTACACGTATCGATTAGCCATGTCTTGATCTTACCCTTCCGGAAAATGATTGTAGCCGCCCTTGCCGAGCGGTTTTCTGACGCCGAACGCCGTCTCGAGCATGACGCCTGGCGTTCCTTCTTCGACTTCCCCGATCACGAAAAATGGCAATCCTTCCTCGCGGAAAAGAGCTTGTAACGCGACTTGCCGATTGCCGTCCGCTGTCCCGAGCAACACGTAATCTTCTCCGCCGTACAATATCCAATCTAGCGCCCGCTTGCCTTGAGCACTCGCGAACGAGGCGAGTTCTCCAGAGATAGGCAACGCGCTCTCACGCAACACAAGCTTGGCGCCAGACGCCTCGGCAATCTCCCATGCTTCGCTTGCCAAGCCGTCGCTTACGTCGTTGAGCGATTCTCCCCAACTTGTCTCCAACAGCAACCGACCGGCCTTCACCGAAGGCGCGGGTCTTCTGTGCGCTTGCACGAGTCGGGCAGGCAACGTACCTACGTTCGGCGCACCGCGCGACTGCATCAGCAACCCGTGCAGCCCAGCCGCGGACAATCCTGTCGGTCCGGTCAGAAATACGATGTGCCCGGGCTTCGCCCCGCTTCGCTTGATCGCCCGACCGGCCTCAACCACGCCGACAAGCGTGACGCTGATGACCAGATGCTCGGGAGCTGAAGTCGTGTCCCCGCCAACGACGGCAACGCCATATTTGTTCGCGCAAGCGTACAACCCGTCGTACAGTCGGCCAATTCTCATCGCGTTCCATGCCGGAGGCGCGCAGACGGATATAAGCGCGTGTTTCGGCAGACCGCCCATCGCGGCAATATCGCTGACATTCGCAGCCAGCGCCTTGTAACCGATATCGGCTTCTTCCATCGTCTCGTCCAGGAAATGAACCCGTTCCACCATTGCGTCCGCCGAAAGCAACCATTGCATGCCCGGAGCTCCGTCAATGACGGCCGCGTCGTCCCCGATACCTAGCGAGACGCCGGCCTTCTCCAGCAACGCCTTAGGCTGGCGGTGCTCCGTCCAGGAGCGGATGCGCGCGAACTCGTCCAATGGCGGCACGGCGACACCTCTTTTCGGAGCGAATTTGTTCCCTTCATTATAAGGGCGAAATCCCGATCATGCAAAGAAGTGCGGCTGCCACACCTTCTACCTATTCGAGTCTATCAAATCAATCTCCGGCCCGGCCGATCGAATGAGAATATTGTAATGGAATCGGATAATGCCCGTCATGACGGCGTTTATAGTCGACCGCCCGACCAATTGTCAATTTTTATAGCATGATCTCGCAAACAGATGCTGATAGACTTTGGGTTATTCCGACCCCGGCCAACGTGCCGGGCCAAACATAAGGGAGGATTTCAACCTATGAATAAGCGCAACAAGAGCACTGTTACGAGAATCGTCGCCCTCGGTACGCTGGCATTGGCCATCTCCGTCCCGACGGGCGTCGGAGCCGCGTCGGCCGCAACACCGGCTACCGCAACGACAGTTAAGACGATCATTTCCTACGGTGGGGGGCTCGACTTGAACGCCCTTCTGCAACAATATTTGAACTATTATTTTCCGACAGGCAGCAATGGTCAAACGACAAAGCCGGGAACTTCAAAACCTGGAACATCAAACTCAGGTACAGGCAGTGGCAGCACGGGCGGCAGTACGGGAGGTTCGACAGGTAACACAGGAAACACAGGAAACACAGGTAACACGGGAAGCAGCGGCTCCGGTTCGGCAGCGACTTCCGCTTACGCGACGCAAGTCGTGACGCTTGTGAACCAGGAGCGTGCCAAAGCTGGCCTAAGCCCGCTCAAATCGACGAACGCTACGCTAACAAAGATGGCGCTCGACAAGGCGAAAGACATGTACAACAAAGGGTACTTCGATCACAACTCCCCGACATACGGTTCGCCGTTCGACATGATGAAACAATACGGCATTATCTACAGTTATGCGGGCGAGAACATCGCCAAAGGTCAACGGTCGCCTCAAGAAGTGATGACGGCATGGATGAACAGCCCGGGTCACAGAGCAAACATCATGAGCCCCAACTTCACGACGATCGGCGTCGCTTACTACAACGGCGTCTGGGTGCAGGAATTTATTTCGTAACTTCTGGCAGACTGCGTTCATTCCGCCGAAGCGGTTAATCGCTTCATGGAATAATCCAGTTATTCAGCCTCTTTAGAGTCCGAAACGGAAGCCTTAATGGAAAACTACAGCTTTTTTTATCCAACTCTACACTTATGGGCGTATTTAATGGATTTTTCCATGAATCGCATACAAGCATTCGACGCGACGTGTATTCCATTAAAAAAACTACGACGGCACAATTCACAAACAAGCGAAAGCCCCGCGGGAGAGAATAGTGTTACGGGATCACCCTATCGACTGCTCCGGCGCCTGTTGAAGAACAAATAAGGTTACGGCGTAACGTTATTCCATACAAGAACCCCTAATATACTTCTGTGGAATACCAATAACGTTATGCCACCGTCTTATTCGCACCGCCGAAGCCATTTCGGGACGAATAAAACTGTTCCATAGCGCTATTCCGCTGCATATCGGACTTTTGTTAGTCGATTGTGCCATCGTAGAAAAAAGAGCTTCGCGAATGGTCGCCTTCCGGCGGCTTTCGCGAAGCTCTTTCGTATGTGCATTGCCAATAGTATGCTGATTATACTTTCAATACATCGTGATCGACGTAACGCTCGCCGTTCAGCTCGCTGATCACGTTGATCGCCACTTTTGCGCCGTCGCCTGCCGTAATGATCGTATGCATGCTGACACCTGCAGCAGTGCCTGCCGCCCATACGTTATCCAGACTCGTCCGGCCTTCCGGCGTGCAATCGAACACCGTCTTGATCCGCGGTTCCGTCCCCGGTTTCGTACGAATGCCGCTAGCTTCCGCGATGTCCGTGAACATCCCCGTTGCGATTATGACGTGCCCAGCTTCGTAAGTTTCTCCATCGGTCTCGATTGTAATCGAGCCGTTACCCGCCGACAGCTTCGTCGCTTTCGCCGTTACGAATGTCGCGCCGAACTTGGCCGCTTGCTTCTGGCCGATCGCCACAAGGTCCGGGCCGGTAATGCCGTCGACTCCGTAATGATTTTCCAGCCATGCTCGTTTCGTGACGCTATGGTCGTTGTCGATTACTAGCGTTTTCTTCCCGGCTTTCGCCGTGAAGATCGCTGCGCTCGCTCCCGCAGGACCTCCGCCGATAATGGCGATATCATACATAGCTGTTCACTCCCAATCGAAATAGTAGAAACTATTCCCATTGTAACACAGTTATCCGATACCTCAATCCCCAAGCCGCATGCTTGAGTTGCATGCTCAAACCTTCCACTCAAGCTTCGTTCCTGAAACTAACGTCCGGCTTCTTCCAGCCGTTCTACGCCTACGGTTTGCGTATTCGTCGGACTTTGGCCGATCTGCACCGTTGCTACACCGTTCGCGACATCCACTTTCTCGATCCATACCGATTGTCCGTCATCCAGCCTGACTGGAATCGTATCCGACGAATCGTATATTTCCTGGGCTCTTCGTGCGTTCATGGCTCGTCCCTCTCCATGTAGTCTGTTGAAGATTCGGTAATAAGCCCGTTGTGAACAGTCACCTGTCCGCCTCCAAGCCCTTCATTGATCATCCGATCGATGTCCATGTCGTACACGTCTTTTCCTTCATGAATTGAATCCGATATGACTTGTTCTTGAGATGCTTGAACATCTTGAAATTCGTTCTCCGCGACCATCGTTCCTTCGCTCCCTTCTGAAATGGCTTTGCATCCTTTCCAAATATGCCCCTCCCGATTGATTTCCATGCGGTCGGGGAAGCTAAAGACTGCTAATCAATAGCCACCTATGTGAAGGAGAGCATGTCATGCACACGATCTGGAAAGGCGCGATCAGCTTCGGACTCGTCCACGTCCCGGTCAAAATGTTCGCGGCTACCGAAGACAAAGACGTTCATCTGCGGATGATTCATAAGGAGTGCGGCACGCCGGTCTCTAACGTTCGGACTTGTCCGCATTGCCAGAAGGAAGTCGAATGGGAACAGATTGCAAAAGGTTACGAATACAAGAAAGGCCATTTCGTTCTGTTCGAGCCCGACGAGCTTGACGCAATCAAACCCGAGAACACTCGAGCGATCCAGATTCTGGATTTCGTCGACTTGACGGAAATCGATCCGATCTATTATCAGAAGGCTTATTACCTTTCTCCTGATCAGGCAGGGTCAGGTGCGTATAACTTGCTGCTCGAGGCGATGCGCCAATCAGGGAAAATCGGCATTGCCAAAATCGCCATCCGCAGCAAAAGCAGCCTGGCGGCGATCCGCCCTCTCGAGAATTGCATTTGCATGGAAACGATGCATTTTCCCGATGAGATCCGTTCTTTGCAGCAGGTGCCCAATTTACCAGAACAAACGACGGTCAACGACAGGGAGCTCAGCATGGCGAAGTTGCTGATCGATCAACTCTACGCTCCGTTCGATCCCGAAAAATACTCGGACGATTACCGCGTCGCTCTTCAAGACGCGATTCAGCGCAAAATTTCCGGCGAGAGCCCGGGTATCGTCACCGCTCCGGCAGCGGAACGGACGAACGTCATCGATCTGATGGCAGCTTTGCAAGCAAGCCTCGAGGCGACGAAACCAACGGCAGAACCTACGCCTCCCGCCGACGAGGACGCTCAAGAAGGCGCTGCCGGCAAAGCGAAACCAAGGGGCACCCGCTCGCGCAAAAAAGAAGGGGCAGTTCCTTAATTCTGCCCCCGAATAGCCAGTGGTTCCATTATAGTTGCTTAAATGTGCATGTGGTCGGATTCTCATGCGGCGCTATCGCCTGAAGCACCGGATGCCGCATCGTGCCGGTCGGCGTCCACTCCATGTACTGGACTTTAACCGCCAGTCGGGGATCAAGCCAGATCGCTTCTCGATACTTGTCCGGCTTCTCCGAAAATGGCATCGAGGAGCGCTCGAGAGGAGCAACAATCTTGCGTAGCTCTTCGCTTTGCTGCCCGGTGAGCTTACCCATGCCCGCACGACCGATGTAGACGAGCTTGGAGCCGATCTTCGCTGTTTCCGAATCGTCGTACAAGCCGAGCAGCAACGAGCGAACAACGCCTCCTTCAACGATCGCGCCGCCCACGACTGCATACAAGTCGCGGAACACTTTTATTTTTAGCCATCTACCGTCTTTAGCTCCGATACCATACGTGCTTTCGAGTTTTTTGCAGACGATTCCTTCCATTCGATGTGCATTCATCGCTTCGAGCAACTGCGATCCGTCAGGGTAATCGGGAACGGCCTGAACGACGGGGCCGGGAATCAGTAAATCGCTCAGCCATTTCCTCCGCTCCCGAAGCGGCCGTTCCGTCACCCATTCGCCGTCGATCGCGAGCACGTCGAACACCATATACGCAACGGGCGTTTCCTGAATGGCACGTTCGATCGAGGAAGGATTCCTTGCACCGTCTCGCTTCATAATCTCACGGAACGATGGCTTACTTTTGTCGAAGGCGATTATTTCTCCATCTAGAATAAATTGCTTCGCACGGCAATAATCCGCCGGCCTCGCCAGCTCTGGATAATGAAACGTTCTCTCGTTCAGACGGCGATTAAAAAGACGAACGCCGCTCTCGCTTCCATAAGTAAGCATGCGGACGCCATCCCATTTCACTTGTGCGATCCACTGATCGCCGCTCGGCGCTGCTTCCGCAGCGATTGGCTCGAAAGGTTTGACGGGAATTATCGGTTCATTCATTGCGATAGGCCAGCCTCCATTCCGTTCAAGCATTCAGTAACCTGCATTCCGTCCCGTTAAGTTTCGCCTGGTGAACGCATTTTATAAGCGCTTCTTGCGCAAGAAGGAGGTGTGCCGGTCATGGCGCACGCGAAGACGTCTTCCTCGCCTCCCGTTCTCGTTCGGCTTGGAGACTTTGAATTAAACGTAACCCATCCCGATAAACCGATCTGGCCGGAGATGGGCATTAAGAAACTCGATTACATTCGCATACTTTCCGAACTCGCTCCTTATTTGCTGCCATATGCGGAGGGGCGCTGCTTAACGACAATCCGTTTTCCGGAGGGCATCCACGGCACTTCCTTTTACCAGAAAAACGCGCCTGAGCCGACGCCCGATTTCGTCCGCACCGCCATGCAAGGCGATATTCGCTACGTCGTGCTCGACTCCGTTCAGTCGCTGCTATGGATGGGAAGCTTGTACGCGCTCGAATTCCATGTCTCCTCCGACGAGATCGGCCAGCCCCTGCCGAACGCGTGGATGCTCGACATCGACCCCTCGCTCGAAGAGGAACCGCGCCTCATGGAAGCTGTCTCGCGCGTCGGGGAACTGCTGGAGTCGCTAGGGCTGGCTGCGCTTCCGAAGACGTCCGGGGCGACCGGTGCGCAGATCGTCATGCCGATCGAACGCGGTGTTAGCTTTGAAGAGCTCAGGCGGTTCGGCAAATTCGTCTCCGAATATTTGGCGGCGCAGAGTCCGGAATTGTTCACGGTGGAGAGACTGAAGAAAAATCGCGGCACCCGCATTTACCTCGATTACTTGCAGCATTTCGCAGGCAGGACGCTGCCCGCCGCTTATTCGCCTCGCGCTAGACCGGGAGCAACCGTCTCGACGCCGATCACCTGGGATGAGGTGCGCCGGGACGTCAAACCGACCGATTTCCATCTGCTCAATATCGTTGATCGGCTAAGGGAAAAGGGAGATCTGCTGCGAAAGATTCGGCCGCAATCGCTATCGTCCGTTCTCGGTCAATTGCCAAAATGATTATGACCTACAGAAGCGGCGACAATATACGTGCCATTGCTTCGCGGAATTTCTGCCTGCGCGGGCGCTTCAGGAAACGCTGCAAATTCAGCTCTTCCGAGTCTTTAAGATCTTGAAGGAACAGCTCTTCGACACGGGCAATCGCGCCTGGATCAAACATATGCGCGTTGATCTCGAAGTTGCTGAAGAAACTTCGCAAGTCCATGTTGGCCGAGCCGACGACGGCGACAAGATCGTCAACGACAAGCGATTTGGCGTGGATGAAGCCTCTTTTATACTGCCATACCCGCACGCCGGATCTCAGCATCTCTTCCGCATACGACAGGGTTGCGTAATGAACAAGCCAAGTATCCGGCACATACGGAATAATGAGCCGCACGTCGATGCCGCTCTTCGCCGCGTCTTGAAGCACCATCGCAATACCCGGACTCGGGATGAAATAAGGCGTCGTGATCCAGATTCTTCTGCGCGCCTCGCGGGCCATCGCAAATACCGAATCGTGAATCGCATCCCCTTTGCGGTTCGGGCCGGCCGCGACGATCTGCACCGCTTCCGTCCCGACGCCATCCTGATGCTCCGGGAAGTAAGACGGCGCATCGGGAAGATTCGCTTTCTCGCGTGTGGCCGTCTCCCAGTCCTTCAGAAACACTGCTTGCAGCCAATAGACGGAATCGCCTTCCAGTCTCAAATGCGTATCCCGCCAGTAACCGAGCCTCGGGTGCCTTCCGACATATTCGTCGCCTACGTTAATGCCGCCCACGAAACCGACGTTACCGTCCACGACCATAATTTTGCGATGATTGCGGTAGTTCATTCTTTTTTTCATAAATGTCGGCCGCAGCGGATAGAAGCAGGCGCACTCGACGCCGCCTTCCTTTAATGACCTGACGTATCTGTTTTTTAGTTTGATGCTGCCGATACCATCGTACAGCAGCTTGATTTTGACGCCTTGGCGGGCTTTCTCGAGCAAAACATCCTTAAATTTCTGCCCAATGTCGTCGTCCCTGACGATGTACGAAGACAAATGAATATGGTGCTTCGCCTTGGCAATTTCCTCAAACATCATTCGGTATGTATCCATGCCGTTGCTGTATACTTCGCTCCGATTGCGGCCGGTAATCGGCAACTCTCCGCCTTTAAGCAGCGCCCGGAAAAGCCTCTCATGACCAACCGGATCTGGCCACGGCAGTTCGCGCACATCTTTCAAGTTGCGGCTCATCGCCATCAATTTCGCCCGTCTCCGCTGCTCCTGCAGCGCGCGTCTCCGGGCTTTCCGCGAGCGGCGATACTCGGTTGCCAAGAAGTAATAAAGCGTGAACCCGACGAGCGGGAACAGAAACAGAATAAACAGCCACGCCGTTGCATGCGCCGGCCGACGGAATTCGAGCAGCAGGATCGTCGCCGCCTGGAAAATAAAAATGAGGAGAAGAATGAGGATGCAGAACAGAATCATATGTACCCCCGGCTAATTTGGGAAAATTCACGCGAACCGATGCTAGGGTGTGTCTGCAAACTCCGAGGCAGCAGACTGAGTTTGCAGACACGCCCTAGGCCCGATTCCGACATTATAACATTTTTCCCTACGCGAGGAATGCAGAAGGCTGATCTCCCTTAGTGAAGCTTCGATTCAAGTGGGGTCGTCCGACCGAATAATACCAGAATCGCGAATAAGCCCCGATCTTATCGCCGAACAAATTGCGCCCGTCGATCAGGATCGGTGTGTTCATCGTCTGTTCGACGGCCCTGAGGTCGACTTCGGCGAATTCGTTCCATTCCGTAAGCAGCATCAGGCCGTCCGAACCTTTCGCCGCGGACAAAGGGTCCGTGCACCACTCGATCGAGGGATCGTTCAGCAGGCTTCTGAAATTGGCGGTCGCGGCGGGATCGTACACCCGAACTCGGGCGCCTTCCCCTATCAATCGCGACACGATATCCAAGGCGGGCGCCTCCCTTACGTCGTCCGTATTCGGCTTGAAGGCGAGCCCCCAGATGCCGAATGTTTTGCCGGAGAAGGAGCCTGCGTATTCTCTCAGCTTGCGGATCATCGTGTTACGCTGCTCTCGATTCACCTCCACGACGGACTTCAACAGCTTGAAATCGTAGTCGACGTTGCCCGCGATTTGGATCAACGCTTTTGTGTCCTTCGGGAAGCAAGAACCACCATAGCCGATACCCGCGTTCAGGAAGTGTGGACCGATTCTTCGGTCTTGGCCCATTCCTGCCGACACTTGGGTGATATCCGCTCCGACTTTCTCGCAGATGTTGGCGATCTCGTTGATGAAGGAAATTCTCGTAGCGAGATAAGCATTGGACGCGTACTTGATCATCTCGGCGCTGCGGACGTCCGTGACGAAAATACGATCCGTCAGCGGCTTGTGGAGTTCGACGATCGCCTCGATTTCCGCCGCCCGATCGGTTCCGATTACGATGCGATCCGGATTAAATGTATCCCGGATCGCATAGCCCTCCCTCAGAAACTCGGGAACAGAAACAACCCGAAACGGATATTTAGCGCGACTCGCGACGATCGCTTCGATTCTCGCGTTCGTGCCGACAGGCACCGTACTTTTGGTCATGATCGTCTTCGGCCCGTCAAGCGCCTCGCCGATCGATTCAGCCGCCCGCTCGACGAAGCTCAGATCCGCTTCGCCGGTAGCTGTCGATGGCGTTCCGACCGCGATGATGACGATCTCCGAACCTCTCACCGCCGCGGCCAAATCCGTCGTGAACGCGATTCTTCCCGCATCTGCGTTGCTCCATAGCATTTCTTGAAGTCCCGGTTCATAGATAGGCGCTTCACCTAGCCGAAGCTTTTCGATCTTCCCGGAGTCTTTATCGGCGCATACGACCTCGTGACCCAATTCCGCGAAGCACACGCCCGTGATCAGTCCCACGTAACCGGTGCCTACGACAGCCAGTTTCATCCGTCCTCCCGTCCTTTCGACTTTCTATGATTTATCCGCGAAAGTGGAGCGAAATCTCAACAATTGATCGACCTTCGACTCCCAGGAATGCTTTCGCGCCTCGTCGACGATGGAAGCTGTCGAAATCTCGTTCGCTGCCAAAAGGCGAAGCACCTCGTCCACTTGCTCGATCAGCTCGTGCGTCTCCCTGTAGAAGTACAGAAAAGATTCCGGTCTTCTGACCAATTCGGCTGTCGCAGTCACGACTGTCGGTAAGCCGGCTGCGGCATACTCATACAGCTTCATCGGACTTCTTCCCGCGTTGGCGGCATGGCCGGACATCGGAAGCAAAGCCAGATCGGCATGATGCAGAAAACACGGCAAGCGATCATATGGCTTTGCGCCCAGAAAATGCAAATTAATCGAGGACAAAGCAGCCATAGACGGAGAGCACGGACCGATGACGATAACGCTGATCGCCGGACGTTCGTCCGCCAACTTCCTGATGGCGTCCACGTCCAACCTCTCGTCCACCGCTCCGACATAGATCGCCCGAGGTGACGGTATGCCTTTGAACTCCTCAGGCTCGTCCCGGTACGCCGAGAAGTGCCCGAACTCGACTCCGTTTTCCATAATCATGCCTGGCAATTCTGGCCTAAGTTTCTTAATGTTTCGATAGACCGGAGCGGACGTCGCCACGATGCAGTGCGCTTTGCCAACGATGTTCCTCTCCGCCCATTCGATCGTGTCGTCCCCTATCATCTCCTTGTAATTGTCGGTAGGCCGATAGACGATCAACTTGGCGTTGACGTACTTGTCGATGCCGACAAAATACGGCTGGTCGATCAGCAGCAGGTCGACGTTTTGAAACCGATGCGTCTTCAGCAGTTCCGGGAAGCGCGGAAACGCCATCCAACTAACGAACCAATTCCTTCCCCACCATCGGAAAGCCCTCCCCGCGATGTTCCACGGAACCCAGGTAAACGGCACGCAATGGATGATCGCGTCGTCCACGACCGGATTCCTCATGGCGAGCCATTGACGAAAACGGCTCTTGATCGACGCCTTTCCGATCCGGAACAGATGCATGGGCGTGATCGCCGTGCTCATGTGCAACACCCGGTGCCCCCTTTTCGATAATTCGCGGGCCAAGTGGTGCGATCCGACGACGAACGGACCGCCAATGAACGTGTGGCTGACGAACATAATGTTCAGAGGCTTCTCTTCAAGCTCGATGTTCCCCATTTCTCACACCCATTCTTTATCCAAGACGAACCGTTGCGGTAGCCTAAGCCGAACAAGAAATATCCGTCCCCAGCAACGTCCCCTTCATTTTGTTTCTATCGAATGTTGTCCCTTGGCAGCTTCCGACAAGTTCATACGCCCGTTCGACCTGCATGCGCTCCCTTGTCTCCATGGACTCGTTGTCGGTGATGATCGAATGCCGGCTGTCCTTCAATAGGAAGTTATCGATATATTGGCCCCCGCTCGTGTTATTGTTCAGCCACTGATTGCCCACCACGATCAACCGGTCGCTTCCCTCCGAGAAGAAGCCATACGTGCCATTGTTTTCTATGACATTGCCGATGATAGAACAATCGCTACCGTCCACTTGCAGTCCGATGCTCCCGTTGCCAGTGATCACGTTGTTCTGTATAAGCGTGCCGGGAGCGGACACGCTGATCCCCCTTCCTGCGCCGCTCGACACCGCGTTGCCGACTAGAACTACAGACAAGGCTCCCGCCGACACCTCGATGCCGAACGAGTTGCCCCTTTCTCCTGTCAGCAGTGCGTACGCTCCGGCAAACTTGACCGTATTGCCCTCCACCCTCGTATCGTCGGGGGCGTACGTATCGTAGTTGCCGTCCCGGTCGATCAGTATGCCGCTGGACGTCGTATTGATCACCCGATTGTTCAGGATGAGGACCTTCTCGCCGCCTACGTGCGCAATGCCTCTAGAGTGCGAACGATAAATTCGGTTGCCTCGTATCGTAATGTTGCTGCATAGCATTTGCTGTGCTTTATAACTGACGACTGCGATCGAATCGTCTCCCGTCTCGGAAACGAGATTGTTCTCAACGACGATGTTTTTCGAACCGCCAGTCAGATGGATGCCATCCGCCAGCGTCTTCTTGATTATGTTGTCGCGAATGACGCCGCCGTCTACTTCTCCTCTGGCCATGATGCCCTTGCCGTTTCCGAGCACTTTCTCAATCAGAAAATCTTTTGCCTTGTTCGTGACGTAAATCCCCTCGTCGTTGTCGTGGCGTTGGACGTCTCCGACGCCGAGCGACACCTGCAAATATCTCACAGCGTTATGCGAAGAGCCCGAGATGACGACTACCCGCTTAGGATGTTTCGTAATCCGGATTTCCGATTCCGGACCGACCCCCTTCAAGATCACGTTGTCTTTACTAACGACAATGCTGTCGTCGACCAGATAGACCCCTTTGGGAAAATACACTACCCCTCCGCCGTTCGCGCCCGCTTGATCGACTGCTTTCTGGATTGCCGCCCGGTCGTTCGCAACTCCGTCTCCTTTCGCTCCGAATTTCGTTACGGCATAGGTTAAGGTTTTCGCAACACTGGCGCCAGAGCCGGAAGCCGCGAGCACGGCTCCGCCTTGCAAAGTCCTCTCCGGGACTGGAAACTCTGGCGGCGGTTCGCCTCCCCTCAGCGCAAGGAAAGCCGCAATCGCGATGATCGCCGACGCTGTTCCGTAACCGGCTCGCCGTATCCATCCTGTAGTCCGATATCTGTATCCGTTCAACGCTGTAGTCACCCGACGATCCTCTCCGTTTTCGTCCATATCAGGTTTGCTTTCTGGCGATTTTTACGAGGACACCGCCGACCATTTCCTTCGCATTCTCTCTATTGAAAATATAGACAATGATGCCGTACAAGCATACTCCGGACAATACCTGGATACTCAAGATCGCGGTCGCATTATAGTGCGTCTGTAACGCAATACCGATACCGAATACTGTCATGGCCATAATCGCGCTGCTTAGAAGGCCCGGGATAAGGCTGCGAACGTAGTCCTTCAGGCAAGCACCCAATATTCTCACAATCGAGATTTTGTAATGAATGCCGAACAGAAGAAGCTGCGCGATGAAATACGCGATAGCAACACCCGCCGCATCGCCCAAGTAAGCCCCAATCGTCAGCGCGGGGAGAATGACCCCAAAGCTGACTAAAGTGTACCGGAAAGCGAGGTCCGCCCTCCCTTTGGCCAGCAGTAGGCTCGAAGAGTATAGAATCAATGACCTGACGAGCAACATGCCGGCCAATATTTGAATAAGCGGAACGCTGGCGTCCCACTGCGATCCGAAAGCGAACGGAACGAGATAAGGCGCTGTTACCGACAAGCCGAAGAAAATCGGGGCGTTCAAGTAGCTGACCGCTCCCGCTAATCGAAGGTAACCCTTCTTTAGCCTGTCTGCTTGGTCTTGCAACTTCGCGAGAATCGGCAATGAAATTTGCGAGAACATCGGGTTAAGCTTCTGGACGGGCATAGAGCAGATTTGAAACGCGAAAGTGTAATAGCCGAGCTTCTCCGCTCCAAACATTTTGCCGAGAATGATGTAGTCCAAATTCGAAATAACGGCCTGAACCACGTTCGAGCCCATTTGATAAAATCCGAAGCTCAGATACCCTTTCAGGTCGCTCCGCGCAAAATGAAATTCCGGCCTCCATCTCCGCCAGCCGACGACCGCCAAGCAGACTGATTTCAGCAATGCATTCGCCAGATGAGACCATACGAGTGCGTATACGCCGTAACCGAGGCCTGCACCGGTCAGAGCGACGGCAAAACCGAACGAATAGGCGGCAATGTCGACTTTGGCCAAATAATCGAACTGCAATTCTTTCTGAAGGAGCATTTGAAACTGTTGGCCGATAGCCGGGATAAAACAAAGCAAAGCCATCAGATGCATCGGCCCCACGAGCTTCGGTTCACCGTAGAAGGCCGCCGCCAGCGGTGCCAGCAGCCATACGATCATACTGGCGGCTGCTCCCGCCCCCAAGTTCAGCGCGTACAGGCTGGACAACTCGCGACGCGTTACATGCTGTCGATGGATAATCGCATTGGAGATGCCCAGATCGTTCATGCTGATCGCCAGCACAACGAACACCATAATCATCCCCATCAGACCGTAATGTTCCGGCTTCAGCAGCCTGGATACGAGTACGATTTGGGTGAGCTGAATGACGATGGAGACGGCGGTGGATAAACTCGACCATTTCATGGCCGTAATGCCGCGAACTCTCAAGGACATATTCTTTACCCTCGTTCAGTTTTGAATTGGCGATTCATTCCCAGTCTTTTCAAGAAAAGAAACAACGGGTGAGGAACAATGTCCACCAGTTTCCAGATCAAACTTCTTCGGCGGACGAAGGCTGGAACGTCCAGGTGCTGGAACCAATCGAAAAACTCCCGCGCCCACGCGGGAAGTTTCTCGTCGTTCTCGATGCTGCGAACGCGGATTTCGTTCCAATACTCCACTGTCAGCACGCTGCTCGGCAGCCAGACAGGCAGCATCCGTCGAAGATGCTCCAACGTCGCCTTGTCGGCGTTGAAACCGGCCGTCGCGGGATCGACCCCTTCAGCGAGCAGAGCAGAGATCGTCCGCAAACATTTCTCGCAGCGGCCGCAGTTGCCGTAGTCCTCATTCATCCAACATACCCGCAGCCGTACCGGCTGTTCGCTACTCCTCATAAAATCGGCGATCAAGCTGACTTTGTCCTGTCTGGTCAACTGTTCACCGTCCAACTGAACGGTCGTTCCAGACCACCGGATGTGGTTGCCGATCAGTGTATTGGAGCCGTCGGGGAAAGATCTCGCTAGCTTCGGGGGTAGCGCCGAAGGAACGTATAACCTCCGAATGCCGAGCACCCATGACAGCGGAGCGAGTAACCCCACCATACCGATGCCGTGCTGGATGCCCGGCCACCAGCCGTGGGTGAATCTCCCAAACGTAAAGGCGATCAGCTTCTCGTTCAGAAAACCGTGCAAGTTCGCTTTGATGAATAACTGGTCTACTCCGTTCTCGAGCGCGAATTGTCCGTTGGCTCGTTTGACCTTCTCCCACACCGAAGATTGCCCGAACGAAATGTCCGCTCCCCATACCGTAACGGAAAAGGGCTTCTCCTCTCTTCTCCGGATGAACGTCCCCATCGAATCGACTCCGCCGCTGAAGAAGGCAGCCGATCTCCCTGTCTTGCCATCTGGACCGTCGATACTGTCTAAGGCATCTGAAGTCTCCGTAATCCGCCGCACATGAAGAGTGCCAGCAAATTTTAATCTCGGGTACATGGACCCAAACGAACGTTGCGCCAGAAGCAGACTCTCGTAAAAACCTTTGTCCAGTTCGTCGACATACACGTCGACACCCGCCACCCAGGCCACCGGGCATAAATTCGCAAGCAAAGGAATGACCAGCAAGCCTTTCGGCACGGAGGACACATCTCGATCGTATTCGACGAAAAAAGGCTCTCCCGAAAAGTACTTCTCCGCCTCAGATCCGTAATTCACCGCGTATCTTACCGTATTCCCCCGAGCGACGACGTCATTCACGTAAATCGCATTTTCTTTTTTTGGCACGGGCTTCTCTCCTTCTATTGAATGTGCACTGCCGCTTCCTTCAAGGCACTGGCACTTGCATCGACATTGACCGAACCGCCAGCCGCCCGGCCTTTCCGCACCAGAAAACTGAAATATGCATAACGTAGAGCGACGTACAAAAGCGGATAAAACACTCGGTTATCGAACAAATATGGAACCCGATAACTCTCGAGCAAAGAGAACACGACGATCGGATACACGGCCATCCAGCCGACTTCGTACCTTTTGATTCCTCTGTATGCCAAGCCGATGAAGCATCCGTATAGAACGGCGTAGAATGCATACAAGTACCCCGCACTCGCGAACACCTCGCCGAAGAACCCCATGTTCGTGTAATCCGGCGCCGAATAGACGCTGTTCTTCACGTTCAGATAAGCTTGCAAGGACTCGTTCATATGTAAAAAAGTACGGATTGTCGATTCCGGAATAAAAGCGTAAGCGAAGTTGATCCAGCCATTCAGGAGCAACGTCGGGAATCCGAACGCCCGGTCAGACAGATCGACCATCGCCATAGAATGGTTGACACTCGAACCGATATAATCGAGAAATCTTCCGATGCCGTAGCCATACACGCCTTCGTTTGCGACTCCTGTTTCCGAATAATAGCGGTAGCTTCTTAGCCCTTCCGCCGCTGAGAAAAACAGGATGACGCCCATGACTGCTGCCGACGCCTTGAAGAGGGTCACTTTTAATTTGTTGAAATAAATGGCGAACACGATGATCGGAAGAAGAACCTCCAGCATCGCGATCCGCTCCGAAAAGAGCATCCCCCTCAGAATACCGGGAAACAACACGAGCGCCCAAATCCAAAGCTCGCTTTTGTTACGAAGCCCGAAAACATGAATAGCGTACAGGCCAGACGCAATCAAGCTGAGCTGCGTCAACGTCGTAACTCCCGGTATGCCAGTCGCGTTGACGATCTGCTCCTTGAACTTCAAAATATCGCCGTCGATGAACACCATCCGAACCAGCGTGCCAGTACCCTTGGCCGCAACCATTCTGAGAATCCACAGCCATTGGGCCGCGAACGCGATCCCAGCGAGCGTCAACGCCTCTTTGCGGAGCGATCCGCTTGAGTTAACGCGGTCGAACCGCCGCTTCCACGCGTCGCCGGCAACGGACTCGCCCATTTTCTCCACGACAAAGCAACTAATCAAAATGATCGAGTAAAACAGCAGGTAATGGGTAAACGCGTGCAGCGAATAATACTTCACGAACGAGAACATCGGTTTGTAGAGCAACCACACACCCGTACTCGAGACAAACACGGACGCCAGCAAAAACCTTGGATTTATTACGGCTGCGCTCATCGGGAATCCACCTCTCTCCGGTTAAGATAACCCGCTTGTTGCTCCTCCACGTGTCGGCGGAATCTTTCCCGAAAAATTTCTCCGGAGAATCTCAGCGCGTTTTCTCGGCATTCTTGGTAAGAGATCGACGCCTCGCGGCTCTCGAACTCCCGCACTGCATCGATCAGTGATTCCACAGACTGTCGCGCAAAGAACACCCCGGTCGGCTTCGCATCATCCAGTCCTCGCACGGTTTCAAGCGCTCCTCCTTTCCCGAACGCGATGACGGGAGTGCCGCAAGCTTGCGCCTCGACGGGCGTAATGCCGAAATCCTCTTCGGCAGCAAACACGAACGCTCTCGCTTCCTGCATGTACCGGCACAATCGGTCCGCCGGCTGGTATCCGAGCAGGACGACGTTCGGCTTCGCTTTCGCTTTAATCTTCGCGAAGTCTGGACCATCGCCGATCACGATCAGTTTCTTGTCCGGCATCATGGAGAAAGATTCCACGATCAAATCTATCCTCTTGTAAGGGACCATACGGGACGCGGTCATATAATAGTTTTGTTTGCGGTCCTCAAAATCGAATCGTTGGACGTCAACGGGAGGATAAATAACGGTGGATTGACGCCGATACACTTTCCAAATCCGGTTGGAGATGTAGCGAGAGTTCGCGATCAACGAGTTGGCCCCATTCGCCGTACGGCTGTCCCACAATCTCATCCTGTGGAGCATCCATTTGGCAATGCCGCCCTTCAGTCCTCTCGTCAACCCCGATTCTTTCAAATACTGGTGCTGAAGATCCCATGCGTACCGGATCGGCGTATGCACATACGAGATGTGCAATTGATCCGGACCGGTGATGACGCCTTTAGCGACCGCGTAAGAACTCGAAATAATCAGATCGTATTCGGAAAGATCGAACTGTTCGATCGCGAACGGCATCAAGGCAAGATAGTGGCGAAATTTACTTCTGGCGAAGGGCATCTTCTGAATGAATGAAGTCGTCACTCGCTTGTTGCGAATGAATCCCCGCTCATCCTTGGGCAAGAAATCCACGATGCTGTAAAGGTCCGCGTCGGGATAAAGCGTCAGCAACTGCTCCAACACTTTCTCCGCACCCGCATAGACGGCTAACCAGTCGTGCACGATCGCTACTTTCAAGTCGGATAAACCTCCTTCACTGCTTTCCAAGTTGCCCGCGCGCATTCCTCCCACGTGAATCGTTCGGCGCGACGCAACCCTCTTGCGCTTAATGCCTTCCGAAGAGAAGCATCGTTCATAACGCTGTTGATCTTCGTGGCGATGTCACGAGGATCGAGGGGATCGCAGTAAAGTGTCGCTTCGCCGCACACTTCGGGCAGCGAAGCCAAGCCCGATGCGATGACCGGCGTGCCACAAGCCATCGCCTCCAGCGGAGGCAAACCGAAGCCTTCGTACAGGGAGGGAAACACGAAGCACCCCGCTCCGTCATAAAGAGCCTTTAACTGCTCGTCCGACACGTATCCAACGAGCTTCACCTTGTCGGAGTGCGGCATTTCCGCTTTACTGAAGACGCGTCCGTTCATACCGCCGGCGATCACGATCGGATAATGAACGTCTTCCAACAGTTCGATCGCCCGCGCGATGCTGGCGAAGTTTTTGCTAGGATTCAGGCTGCTGACCGCCAGCAAGTACCCCCCCTTGATCAGCCGGTGCTTTTCCAGAAACCCCTCTTCCGGAACGAGCTCCAGCATGTGCTCCCTGCCATGGCCGAACACGCGGATTTTCTTCTCCGGAATACCTCCTCGGCTCATGATTCTCGATTTAGAAAATTGGGATACCGTCAGTACTCTCAAGGCACTTCGGCCGATCGCGCGCTGAATGAGCTTGTACGCGCTGCGAAATAAGAAGGAGTATGCTTCCGGCTGATCGTAGACAGCAGCGTCGTGGATCGTCACGATCTGCTTTCTGGCGAACATCGGCCCAGTGTTGCACAAGTTCACAAGCAAGCCGTCTTTGGCATAGAACGGCAGCACCGTTTGCTCCCATGCATGCCCGCCGAATGAGCCGACGACCCGCGTCCGGATATGCTCAAGAGAAAGCTCTCTCGCGGCGCCGGGAGGAACGAGCAGCGTCACGTTGACGTTGCCGCGATCTTCGGACTCTTCGCCCAGCAGCGCGTCCCAGCGCTTGATCAGTTCGATCGCATAACGTTGGACGCCAGTCACGTGCTGCATCAGAAACCTTGCGTTTACATAGATATTCATAACATCCCCCGGAGCCTTCCCAGAAAGGAATGCCAATAATAATTGGATTTGGGAAATTGCAGAAACAGGCCGTAAAGGATCGATCCAACGATAGGTTTCAGCAACGCGGTGCCTTTGTACGGCAACGAATACCGGTGTTTGGCGACGACTTTTCCGAACCCGCATCCGTACTTGTATGCCCGCTTGATCACCTGCGGGGAGTATCGAGCGACAGGGCTCGGGTGATACACAGTCAAATCCGGATAATAATAGGCCCGGCAATGTGGTAGCGCCCTCAGCACGTAATCCGTCTCCTCGCCTGACAAATAGATTGAATTTGCTCCGACCCCGATATTCTCATCGAAGCCGCCGACGAGGACGCCGACATTGCGCCTCTGGAAAATCGTATAGGAGATCGCCCTCCTCCATACGTTTTTCCGATCAACCGGCCCTTCTGTCTTGTCGAATTTCGAAGCGCTGTCCGCCCCCGTCCCGTCAATCGAACGCCCTGTCACGATATCCGCGTCCGGTCTCGCCGCAAACCGGGCAACGACCGATCGAAGCAGATCGGGGCCGTACCAGCAATCGTCGTCGGGGAAAGCGATCAAGTCTCCGGAGGCTCGGAGCAGGCCGACGTTCCTCGCCTTCGATATGCCTCTTTCCGAAGCCAGATGCACGATTGTAAAACGACTCCCGTACGGAAGCAGTATCGATGCCAGCCGGTCGTCTTCGTTCTGATCAACGACGATCAGTTCGAAGTCGCGGTACTCTTGGCGATCCAGATGCCGAAGAAATGTTTCTACTTCGAGCGTACGGTTAACGGTTGCCATAATGAGCGATATTTTCATGCGACGACCTCCCGCGACGACCTCGAACGATGTCTCTCATCGCCCTCAAATATCCGAAAGCTTTGGCGCGATGAGCGGTCCGAATCGCGGCCCGTAGAAGTAGTCCGCATGAAGTCCATAACAGGAGCAACGTTGTGACCGGATGGCGCCGTCTCGTCCGAAGGAGATGATAGTGGTTGACGATTTCCGTATAAGCGACAAGCTCCATCCTGTCGCGGGAATCAACCGATTGCAGATGTGTTACGGTCAGCGCCGGATCTATCCACAGTTGCCCGCTTCTTCCTGCGACAATCGATAGGTAAATATCTTCACCGAGGCTGTAGTCCGAAAGCCAATCTACCGGCGCGACGCCCGCGAGCGCGCTTTTCCGAAAGGACATATTGCATCCGAGCATATACTCCGTGCGGAAAGGCGCTTTCATCGCCCCCCATTTGATCATCGCCCCCCCGTAGCCGCTTAGCGACAGCTTCCCCGGCTTCGAGGAACCGTACAGGAATACGCCGCAGAACAGCCTCCAACTCCACCCGCCCCTGCCGATCAATAGGTCTCTGCCTCCGATTCCCGCCCATGAAGGATTCCTTTCATATAACTCAGCCAAACGGCTCAAGTAGTCGTCCGCCAGCACGATGTCGTCGTCGACGAACAGCACGATGTCGTGCGTGGATTTCCGGATCGCTTCTATTCTCGATAGGAAGAGCCCTTTCTCGCTTTTGCGAATATAGCGCAAATAACCTCTCGGATAGCCGTGTTTGTTCTCTATCTGTTCAAGCCATCCAGCCGGCAGGTCGCCGTCGTCGACAATCAGCACTTCGAGCGGAACGGTCGCCTGCTGCTTCGCGATCGAGGCGATGCAACGTTCCAGATCGTCATGACGATTGCGAGTGCAAATCGCCAGCGTGATTCCCCGAATTGCCGACATCGCAAGCTTCCTCCAATCTGTAGATCCATTGCCGATAGTAGCTTGAATTTTTGCCGTAGCTGTTATCCATAAGCCTGTTAGGCTTGCCCATCAAACACGATAAGATATGCCCGTGCAACCTGGACGTTAAAATATGGTCGTAACTGTCGAACAAGCGAACGGCTCTTCGGACGTAAAGATCGGACAGAAAGTACCATAGCCGGCGAATCGGCAGTAGGTTGTAGCACCGCCGATCAAGCGAATGGGCTCGAACAACGATACCCAGGAGAAGCCGATCCCACGCGCCGAACAAATCGGGCCAATCCGTCCTGGTGTCGCAAGAGAGGACGAGAGACCTCTCCAAGTCCCAGGAGTTCCCCTCCCCGTCCGTTCTGACCAATGCCAGCCTCTTACCGCTTCCCGGCGGCGCCGCCTTCAGCGGGTACAGCTCATGGGCCATGTCGGGTGCGAGCGTTACGTTGGCGATTTCGGATTTCGCCGCACGGTATGAGCCTTCGTCGCGGACGTACAGATGCAGGTCCGCATGTCGGCCGAACAGCTTCAAAGAACGCCGTTGCTCCTCTGGATCGCGAAAATAAATCGTCTGCGGCAAAATGACGATCCGGTGCCTAGGGTATCTCTGAACGAGCGTCTCCCTGAACTTCTGATAATACGGGTACAAGTCCCCAAAATTGCCACCCCCGTGGCATACAATGATCCAGCTACTAGGAATTCTCGTTCCCATGCGAAAGTTTAAATATGAAAATCGTTTGCGAACACGGATACCTTTTGCCTTGAAATAGGCTTCCGTTCCTTTCATGATCAGAAGGTCTCCGATGTTCCCGTGGACGGGATAATCGAGGTAGACAATATGTGCTCCCGGAGGAACGGACTCTCCCACGATGTCGAGCTTGCTCTTAATGGCTTCCATCCAGCGCGAATCCTTGTTCAAGTCCAAGAAGGCTTGCAATTTGTTCCCTCCTGCGGCTCATAATTTCTCTCGCTTCGTCCTCGCAGTCGAATAGTGTTCGTAGGCCGCGGAAGAGTCCGACTTCGTTTTGTTCAGCACACATCCGATGATCGGGACTTGTAGCTGCTCCAGCAGCTTTTTCGCTTTCAACACTTGCTCCTTGCGGGACAAACTCGTGTGGACGACAAGCAGCACTCCGTCGCTTTTGACAGCCAAAATGGACGTGTCCGTCAGCGAAAGCAGCGCGGGGGAATCGATGATGACAATATCGTATTGCTCCCTTGCTTGTACGAGCAGCGAACCCATCGCTTCCTCGTGAAACGGGTTATCCGAGACGGAAAAAAACTGGCCCGCAGTGAAAAGTGACAAATTGCGAATGCCGACCTCCCTCGCCATATCGGCGAGGGAGAGATACGGGAAGCTTCCGCTCGCTGCCCCGCTGTCGCCGGAAACGGAAAATACTTGATGCAGTGCCGGTCGGTATGCGTTGCCATCGATCAGCAGCACTTTGCGGTTGGCTTGCGCGTACGCAATCGCCAAGTTGGCTGCCGTCGTCGACTTGCCTTCCAACGGCACAGCAGACGTAACGAGTATCACCTTTCGTGTCTGTCCGTTCGGCGTAAAATCCAGCTTATTGCGCAACGAACGATATTCGTTGGCCGCGATGGAGAACGGGTCCAACTGGGTAATCAAGCTTCTTTTAACCGTGGACGTGGACATGATTTTCTTCACCTGCCTTTTTGTAGGATGATTTCGACTTGAGTTCGCGGAGATGGCCTCGTTTCATCTCTGCAATGCTCGCCAACACCGGAATGCCGAACATCCTTTCGATTTCGTCTGCCTCTTTCAAGCTGCCGTCGAAGTATTCGAGCAGGAAGGCGAACGACACGGCAAGAATACTCGATACGATAAAGCTGATCAGAAGAACGTAAACCAAACTCGTTTCTTGGGGGACGGGTCGGTTGTTCGGATCGGATGCGCTTAGCATTTCGATGTTTTGGATCTTCATGATTTTCGGTATTTTGTCTTGGAACACCGTCGTGATCGCATTGACAATGTTCGATGCCCGCTCGTAGGAGTGGTCTTTGACGGCAATCGTCATGATCTGACTTCCTTGGCCCGAGGTGACCGCGGTTTTGGCGACCAACTCGTTCGTTGTCAAATTGAACTCAGGATGCCTGCTTACAACCTCGCCCAGTACGAATGGCGTCTTGATCATTTCCTTGTAAGTGGCGACGAACATGATGTTGACCGCTAATTTGCTCTGGTCGATTGCGGATTGACCGGCCGCGCCATCGATTGTCTGATTGACGATGATTTTACTTACGGCCTCGTAGACGGGCTTGGACAGGCGCTCCTGCATTATACCCGCGACTGCGCACGCGATGATGACGATCGCAACGATAAGCGTCGCTCGAGCGCGAATGACTTTCAAATAATCGAAAAGCGTCATAAGCATCGTTTACCCCTATCCGATACAAAATGTAACTTTATATCCCTCAATTTACGATACATTTTGTAACCTGTCAAGATGCAGAATGTCGCAAAAAGTACAATAACCGCCCTTCGGGCGGTTATTGGCGCGTGATCGGCTGGCAAAGTACCTTAACGAAAGTTCGGCGATTATATCATCCCTAAGACAAATAGTAGATTACGCACATGCCTTTCGAGTTATACTGATCGACGCCGCTGCCGCTAATGAAACGAAGCTGTCTCTTCGCATCCGACGAGCAAGGAATGAACATACTCGTATCCGACAAGAAGCCCGATGAGTACGGCGTCGTTGTTTTGACCGAGGCGAGCACTTGCGGCGTTGTCTCTCTCGTCTGGATTTTGAAGTCCGCCGGGTTGCGGGACGTGACCGCTCCGGCCGGCGAATAAATGACGATCCGCGTTACGACCGCGTTGATCGGCAGGTTAAAATCTTCATATGCGCCGCGAGCTGGCAGTTGCCCTCCGGCCGTCCGGATCGATACCGACCTTGTCTCCATTGCTCCCCGATTGCTGGCATCGGTGCCAACGTTGGCATCGAAAATCGCCGTTACAGCATTAGAGCTTTGGTAGCGGCAATTACGGAAGCGCACGACCGGACGCCCTCCCGGATTCGTCGCTCCCGTATAGACGACCATGTCGGCCGCGTTGGCATATTGGCTGAATTCGCAATTGGCAAATTCGACGTTGTGCGGATGATCGAACGTGTTGGAGGAATACACGAATTCGATTTTCCCGTTTAACATGCAGCCGTCGAAAGACACAATCGGCATGTTGTCGTTGCCCGGCGAGAAACGAGCGAACGTCCAGTCCGCCGAACGTTGTCCCGTTTCCGTCGTGTTGTCGACGTTCAGGAATTTCACCGAACCGCTCGCCCAGGCACAGTCGATCATCATGCTCTTATCCGTTTGGTGCTCGAACCTTACTCCGGAGCAGAGGAACCTCATCGTGCCGTATGAATGGGCACCTCCTTCCATGATGAAGTACGTCCCACCGTTGGCGCCGTAATGGATGAGCGAGCCTCCCCATACGTTAACGTTGCCGCCTTCCGTCAAACGGATATAGTTGCCTTCGCTCACCTCGAATTGACAGGAGTAGAAGTTATAATTCACGAATTGATCGGACGTCTCGGACCAGAAAAACGTTTCCCACGTCCCTGAGATGCCGCAATGAAAAAAACTCATCTCGGAGTTGGTGTTGTTTCCCGTCAGATGTAGACCGTACCTCCATGTGCCGAGCCAGTTTACGCGCTCGAACACGTAATTTTGCGCGCCGCCCGTCGAATAAGAATCCATGAACGTCAGCCCCGTCGCATACGAAATGTCTCCGACGAAAGCCATGTCGCGGAACGTAAGGAACAACCAATTGTCCTTGTTCGTAATAAGCGCCTGATTGGCAACGGAGGGCTGAAATACAATCTCGGTCGCGTACGTACCTGCTCCTTCGATAACAAGACCGCAAGTCCGGAACGGCGGCGTCAACAGAAATACGTTCGGATTCGGCACGACCAGCCGACCGCCGGGCAGCTTCAGCTTAACCGTCCCGACTCTGTTTGTGTTTGATGGCGTTGTTCGGATTGCGGCCTGAATGGCGGCGTTCGCGGAAGCGAATGCCTGCGTTACTGACTGCCCTGCATTCAAGTATGTTTGCAAATAAATCGTCGTCGTGTCCCCAGTCCCGGTGCCTCCGCCGCCGATCGGAAACGCCAGTTTGTCTTGCGTGATTGTACCGGAGGCGATCTTCGCCCCCGTCACTTGCCCGTCCCCGATCTTCGCGGTTTGCACCGCGCCGTTCGCCAGCTCCGCAGTTCCGATCGCGCCGTCCGCCACCTTATCGGCCGTTACTTGCCCCGCCCCGATCTTGTCGGCAGTTACCGCGCCGCTCGCCAGCTCCGCAGTTCCGATCGACCCGTCCGCCACTTTATCGGCCGTTACTTGCCCTGACCCGATTTTATTGGTTGTGACCGCCCCGTCTGCCAGCTTGCCCGTCGTGACTGCTCCGTCCGCCAGCTTCCCGCTCGAAATCGCGCCGTCATTGATCGAAATACTTCCATCCGCCACTGTCCGCCCACCCTTCTCCCACATAAAATTACTACATTATATTGGGGACAAGAAGATCGGTGAATAAAATACATGAATACTCAAGTGTAGTGAAGCCAACTCCCGCAACGTTAACAAAACTACGACGGCACAATCGACTAATAAAAGTCCGATATACAGCGAATAGCGCTATGGCACAGTCTTATTCGCCCCGAAATGGCTGCGGCAGCGAGAATAAGATGGTGGCATAACGTTAATGGTATTCCACAAGCCCCATATATTGGTTTTTTGTATATAATTACGTTATGCCGTAACCTTATTGTTCTTCAACAGGCGCCGGAGCAGTTGATAGGGTGATCCTGTAACGCTATTCTCTCACGCGGACTTTCGTTTGTTTATGAATTGTGCCGTTATAGAAAAAAAAAGAAATCTCAGATCGTAGGGTACTCTTTTGCCATAATGCACTGCTTTAAAGTTAGAAAGTAGTTTTCGTATAAAGCGGTGCACAGGGCAGTCCGTCGGAGGACGCATACGGTGTAACGGCGTGCGCCGGATATCCCGTGCAGCGTGACCAAAAGCAAATTTAGCAAACTACCTCTCAACCTATATATTCGACGAAGCAGCAGGCGGCGCGAACGGCTTCGGCAACTTCGGCGCCCGCGCAAAGCCGAATGGTTCTTCTCTCATCGGTGTCGCACTCAAACAACGTATCCTGGTTAACGTTGAAACCGTCCCGCCCCGATGCGACGTCAACCGACGCAAGCTCCGTCGGAACCGGCTCCGCCGTCTCCAGCCAGTAACGAGCCGCCTGACCTTCTTTTATCTCGCCTTGCTTGCAGAATATCCGAATATTCAAGATGACGGCGCCCAGCGGCAGCTTAAACGTCTCTTGTCCTCCCGCGGCCGGAAAAGCGCCTTCGCTGTTTTTCACGCTGACGACTTTCCGCGAAAGTTGCGCCCGATTGCTGTTCCGATAGCCCAGATCCGAATCGAAGAACGCCGTCTCCGCGTCCGCGTTCGCTCCCCGACAATTCCGAAACTGGATCATCGGCCGCCCCCCTTTCCCAACTCCTGGTTCCGACGTCCATACGATGACGTCTTGAGCGGAAGCCGCTTGCGAGAATTCACAGTTCTCGTAAGCGACGTTATGCGGGGCGTTCCATGATCCGCTTCCGTACCGATACTCATGCTTGCCGGCAAGCACGCACATGTGAAACAGGATGCTCGGCATCTTCTGATTAGCGGACGTAAACACTGCATTCACGACCGGAGCCAGTCTGAACGATTGCGAAGCGGTATCACAGCTAATGAACGATACTGTGCCATCGTTCCATTCGCACTCAATCAGCCTGCTCCCGGGGCCGCGATGCTCGAACCTCGCTCCGATGCAAAGAAACCGCTGCACGCCGAAAGCATGGCTGCCGTTGAGCAGCTTAAAGAACGTGCCACCCTGATCCTTGTCCGTATGGATCAAACTTCCTCCCCATACGTTAATGTTGCCGCCTCTCTCGAATACGAGGTAATCGCCGGCGCTTACTTCGAATTGGCAAGCGAAGAAGTTGTAGTTCAGAAATTGATCCGAACCTCCCGCTGCGGGCACGTATACGCCCCTCTTGATTGAACCCGAGAAATTGCAATGATACCAAGTCATCTCACTGTTGTTGTTCGAACCTTCGAGCCGGAAAATATCGTTCCATTCGCCGTTCCAGACGCATCGCTCGAACGAATAATTTTGCGCGCCTCCGCTTGCATGAGAGTACATAAAGTTGTTTCCCGGCTCAACGGAAATAAATTCGATGTCGGATATCGAAACGAACATCCATGCGTCCTCGTTGTACAGCAAATATTTGTTTTTGGCTTTATTGCGATAAATAATTTGCGTAACGCCCCTGCCTGCGCCTTGAATGGTCAAACCGAGCGTCCTTGTTCGATACGACCGACGCATCAGCGCCTCCGGTTTCGAAATCGAATAACAACCTTCCGGAATGATCAGCCTGGCTCTCCCTCTTCGCGTGTGGTCTTCCAGCACGGATGCCGCAGGATTCGCCGCCGTCGCTTGCTCGATATAGTCGAGCGCCCGGGCGAACGCGTCGCTGCTATCCGTTACGCCCGTCGGGTCGGCACCGAAATCCGCAAGCGTGACGAACAGCGCCTCTCCTCGGGAAACTACAATATGGGCGGGCTCGGCGGCGCCGCCAGAATCAAACAGTCTTTCCTTGAGCCATCTGCCCGCGATCAGCGCGGCTCCCGCCGTCACCATGCCCGTTAGAAACTGCCTTCTGCCTATTCTCTTATGTTCGCCCGCGCGGTTACCGGACGAATCCCGCTCCCTGTCCATCCAGCATTCTCCTTTCCATTGCGCGGCGAATGAGATGAAGAAGATCGGGGCGCCCGGTCAAGAAATCTGGATAACCCTGTCGGCAACAGTACCATGACGCAATATGTGCCGAAGCAGTAAGCGAATGCATTCATGAGGTCGCCCCGCAGCAATATAAACAAAAACCCTGCGATCAACGCGTGCGTATAACGATTTTTACCTACCGACGACTCCAGACGGTTCACGAACAGCGCCATCAGCAACGCCCCCGCCGCGACGCCGACCCATCCGAAATTGATCATGAACTCGCTTGGCAACGGATTGGACAAATTGTTGAAATTCAACGTGTAATTGCCGGATATAAAATCTCCGATCGCTTCCCCTGAACTGAGAGGTTTCCCCGACCAAATATCCCTCGGGACAAAGAAAAACAAGACGCCGAGCATCTGGTAACCGTAAGAATATCCATGGAGATCGGTAAACCTCATCGTCGCCGCCAAATTCGAGAAAGCGTCGAAGTGCAACTCCGTTAATTGATCGAACATTAAGTGGTAAGCAGTCGGCATCTCATACCCGCCGAAGCCGTAACGGAACATGTTCAGAAACGGGAATATAAACAGCAGGCCGGTAAACATAATCCATATGAATTGGCTCGGCTTGAGCCGTGGAAAGTAGAAAAGATAGACGACGAGGATAACGCAAAAACCAATATAGAAGCGGGAGGTGTTAAACGGGCTCAACTGGTTCAGCAGAATAACCGAAGCGAGCAGCAGCTTCATCCGAGCGACCAAGCTTCGATACCGTCTTCGGTCATCGAAAGCGAACAACCAGTTCGCGAACACGATGCCTTGAAACGAAATATTTACTAGCAGCAGCAATGACTTATTCGCGAAAACGGCGCCGAACTCAGCCGCTCCGAAAAAGTAATTCAGTTTAAACAAAGCGATCGTCATAGCGAAAATGCCGCACGATAGGGCAAAGTACAGGACTCTCACCCGGCTGCCGATGATCTCAAGCCCGGATCCTCCGATTGCATTTTCGCGTCTCGCGGAAGGACGGTGAAGGCTGCGAAACAGCATGTAGACGACATTCCATACGAATACGACAATTCCCGCGCGGATAACGTCGCCGGGTTCGATCGGCATCGTGTTCGGAAATAACGGACCGGCTTGCAGTTGAATTACAGGCGCGATAAAAAAGAACATATAGACGAAAATCCAGATGATCGTGTCCAAGTTCAGCGTCTTTACGCTCATCGCCCGATAGAAGCCGATCGTCACGCAGACGAGATTTAACATAAACACAGCCATCATCATTCCCGACTGCGGCCATGATTCCGTGTTAGCGTAACAGAGCGCCCCGTTCAGAAGGAAGAAAATAAACATCATGTACAACCTTAACATGCCACTTCCTCCTCACGCTCTGCACAGCGCATCCTCGTAAATGTCGACGAGTCTAGCCGCGAACACATCCGGCTGAAGTTGCTGAACCGCCTCTCGGCCGCGTAAGCCGATCCGTTCGGCCATCGCCGGTTGCTCGATCAGCTCGAACAGAGCCTCAGCCAGTTGTTCTTCGTTGCGAGGCTCGACGAGCATGCCATTTAATCCGCTCGTCACGATGTCCGCGATTCCTTCACCTTTGCAGCCTACGACAGGGATACCGAATGACATCGCTTCGGCGTACGCAACGCCGAACGCCTCGTCCCAGCTAGGCAAGCAAAATATCGAAGCTTCCGACAGCTTATCCATCGCCTTCGCGTGCTCGAGCGTCCCCGTGAACGTCACTTTGTCGGCGATTCCAAGTTCATCAGCCAATTTGCTGAGCGCCGACATCTCCCGGCCATTGCCGATGATGACAAGCTCGTATTTCCCGTGCTTGTCGACTACCCGGCGAAACGCTCGAAGCAGGTAATGCACGCCTTTGCGATCGATGAGCGAAGCGATCGTAACGATTTTGTTCTGCCGCTGCTTCACGGCCGCTTTCGCTTCCGTCCAGTACGTGTTATATAACACTTCCAATCTTTGTTTCGGCACTTGAGATGACATGTTCCGCTGCACGCGAGTACTAACGACGAGCACTTTCTTCGCGTGCGCAACGATTGCTTCCGCCAGCGCTCGAGCCGTTCCTCGATCCGGAAAGCTGTTGAACCGGTCTACGTCGTGAAGAGTCAACACATAAGGAATGCCGTATTTCCGAAATAGTCGGTAAGCAACCGCACCATCGGGAAATAAATTGTGGGCATGGACGACATGGAATCTCCTCATCTCTAGCGCTCGCGCCAACGCGCGGCTTGTGAGTGTCGACTGCGCCCCGATTAGCCGGAACATCAGCTTGTCGATCAGCGAATTCGGTTTCGTCCGCAGAAACTTAGGATGATGCACCTTTACCCCGTCATAATGCTCCTGCGCCGGAATCAACGAATAATCACGCAGCTTGGGAGAGAGCGCACCGGCAATCGACGGCACATAAGGCACCGAATTTACCACTTCAACTTCGACGCCTTGCGTCTGCAACGCCAAAGCCTGCTGATGCGCCCAAATCCCGAGATACGGAGTGTTCTTCTTCGGATATGCCCACGATAGAAATAAGACGTTCATTCGGAACTTCCCTTCCGGCGTGCCGCGGATCAGCCTTCGCCGACTGCGGCATTCGTCCTGCTTTTTCTGACGCTGAATCTGGCGGTGATTTTCCCGATGACAAGATGAATTTCCCGAATGCCGAACCAACGAATGAACACCAAGTACATCAGCACGCTGCAGCAAATAGCCAACACCGACAGCGGCGCTTCCCATTGGCCGGGAATCTGCGTACTGACCGATTCGTAGAGCAAGCGGGCGATGCCCGCTGCCAAACCGGCAGATGCAGCTACCTTCGCTATGTAGACAACCGGGACGCCGATTCGATTTCCTCCGTCCATCCTTAAATACCGCACGATGAGGAACGTAAGCGAACATACCATTCCGATCGCGGTCGCGATGGCGATGCCCATATAGTGAAGTGAAGGGATCAACAGAAAGCAACCGACGATAAAAGAACTCATATAGATCAGCGAAGTGTAGATCGGAGTCCTCATTTTCTCTTTGCCGAAAAACAGTTTGATGAAAAACTCTCGAATCGGAATAATGAAGATCCCGATCGCGAGCACGAGGAATGCAGACGAAGTCATCTCGGTCGCCTGCTTGTCGAACGCTCCCCGCTCCAGCAGCAACCGGATAATGTTCGGAGCGAACACCATGCAAGTGACCGCGACGGGCAGCAGCATTAGGAGCAAACTTTTCACCGTCGTCGACACAATTTCGTTGTATTCCTTTTTCTTGTTCTCGGCGATTAGCGTCACGACCGTCGGATAAGTCGCGCTGATCAGCGCCGTTCCGAACAACGTTACCGGCAGCATAATAAACCGGTTAGCGTAGTTAATCGCCGAAATGCTGCCTTCTTCCAAATACGAGGCGAAAAAACGGGTCGAGAACACGATGCACTGGTCGATAAGAACGAGGCCGATAATCGGAAACGACATGAAAACAAGACGTTTGAGCTGCTCATCCTTCCATGTCATCCGCAACCGATAACGGATGCCCTTCTTCCTCATCATCGGCCACTGCACGATCACTTGCAGAACCGTGCCGACGACAAAACCGAGCGCGACGGAATCGATGCCCATCGATTTGTGAAAAAAAACCATGAAGCCGATGACGACGATGTTGTTCAGTACCGTCAACAGCGCGGGAACGACGAAGTGGTTCAGGCTGTTCAATACGGCCGACTGCGCGTATGTGAGGCCAAAGAATAAAATGCTGGGCAGCAAAATCCAGAGCAGCCGCTCGATCATCCGATGGCTTTCGGCGTCGGAAGAGAAAAGAGAAGCGATCGGATCGCTCAAGGCGTAGAACACCGCTGTCAGGGCAAGCACGATGACGATGACCCAGTTCATCGCATTGCTGAACATGGCCGACGCTTCCTCTTCGTTCTCTACTCGTTTTTTAATGAACAAAGGGATAAATCCCCCCATCAGAATACCGCCAAAAAACGACAGGACAATCGATGGCAACGTATTGGCGAAAAGGTACGCGTCCATTTGCATGCCGGCGCCGTAATACGCGGCCGATAGAATTTCCCTGCCCAGTCCGAGGAAGCTGCTCAGCAAGTTGCCGACGAATAAGATTGCCGCTCCTGAAAAAATCGCTTTTGCATTCATCGTATACCCTCTTCTTCGGCGTGACTTGAATGTCCGCGACGAACATCCTGATTCGCGACCGACCTGAATTTCATCTTAGCGAATACGGAATGAAGCGAGGCTGGCAACACCAGCTTCGCCAAACGCCTCAACGCAAGACGCAGTCCGACCGCCGGGCGAAATTCCTTCCATTCGGTCATACGCAAATACCGATAATATTCGCGTTTGTACGGATGCGCATTATCGAATTGCCACGGCTTTGACGTTCCCGTAAAATGCACGATACCTGGCTCGCGGCAGCCTTCACGCGCCTCGATTCCGAATGACCAGGGCAGTTCCGCGCGAATTTTGCGGGAGAACATCGCCCGCTGGACGTTCCACCGAGGATGTAGCTGCAGCCATTGGCCGTAGAGCACCGCGTTTAAGCCGTCCTGGTCGTGATAATACAAGCGGTGCCTGTTTTCCCTCAAAAATCGGAGCGTCCTCTCCGTCACAGACAGTTCTCGCCAGCGCGCCAAATTAATAAGCATGACCCCTGAATTGAAGTAGCTTTCCCCTTCCGGTATGCCAAGCTTGGCAAGCCGTTCTCCACCGCCCGGATCTTGGACGGCCGCCAAAGGATACTGTCTCAACTGCGTCTGCCACAGCTTCGAAAGGTCGTCTACCGCGATTAAATCGCAGTCCAGATAAATAACCTTCTCATACGCCTTGTCCTTGAATAGCTCCGGAATGGACAATCGATAATACGCAGCCAATGTAATATGCCTGTCGCTAGCGATGAACAAATCTCCGTACGACTCTTTGTCCGCCGGAATCAGCTCGACGTCCGCTCCCATCCCGGTGACGGTGCGAATGAGCTTGCTTCGGTTCCCGACATCGATGCCTCCGTCGATCACGTAGAACGACGCGCGCCAGCCTTTGGACAAATTCACCATGACGGAGGCAAACGCCGCGCAAAGATGCTGCACGTATAAATTGTCCGCGCTTGAAACGACGGCGATTGTCTCGGTATCGATCATGGACTTAGCCACCTACTAGTCGGATGAATATGGTGTTGCTACCGGTTTAATACGACGCCGATGACACCCGCATGTACATGATCCAGCTTCGCAACCGCTTCATGGGCTTCTCCCCTTCTCGAGGCGCCCCGTCTGACAACCAGAACGGAACCGTCGCACATGGTCGCGATCTGCTGCGAATCGGCAGTTCCGAGAGAAGAAGGCGCATCTACGATGATGATATCGTAAAGTTCCCGCAGCGTCGCCATGAGCTGCGCGAACCGCTCGGATGCGAGCATCTCCGAAGGAAAAGCCGTTGGCGATCCTGACGTCATTAATGTCAAATTCGGATAAACATTGGCGGTAACCGCATGCTCCAAGATCGCTTCTTCGGAAAGCACGTTCGTTAACCCGAACCTGTTCGCGACATTAAAATACCGATGCAAGTCCGGCTTGCGCAAGTTCGCGTCGATAAGCAGCGTCTTCTTTCCAAGCTGAGCGTATAGCACGGCCAGATTGCCCGCCGTCGTCGTCTTTCCCTCGCCTGGCTTGGACGACGTGACAAGCACGACTTTTAACTTGCGATCGCGGGAAGCGAATTGAATGTTGGCGCGAAGCGTTCTGTACGATTCCGCGTGTCTGGAGCTCGGGTTGGCAATCGCAACGAGCTTATGCTTATTGGTTGACGCCGACATGTACCGAATCACCTGCCATGTTTTTGGAGTTGGCATCATCTACCATTCTCAGCTCCGACGGTTTTATTTTTCCGACTCTGGCCAGCATCGGCTTACCCAGATAGGAGAGTACATCTTTCTCTTCCCTGACTTTATCGTCCCAATACTCCCACAGAAACACGATTGCCACGGATACGACGATCGCGAATAGAAAGGCGATGACGAGTTTCTTCGTCAAGCTGAGCGACAAATTCGGCGTTTGATCCGACATTTTCGCCTCGCTTAGCAAGCTGACGTTGTCCACGTTTAAGATTTTCGGAATCTCTTGGCGGAACACTTCCGTGACGGCGTTAACGATGGCCACAGCACGCGGCGCGGAAGCGTCTTCGATGGCGAGGCTCATCACCTGGGACTTCTCGGAGGAGCTTACTTTCAGCTTCTTGCCGATTTGCTCGGCCGTCAAACCGAATTCGGGATGTTTCTCCACGACTTCCTCCATGATGTCGGGTGTCGTTAATATTTCCTTGTACGTATCTATGAGCATAATGTCCGAAGCGATCTGGCTCGCATCGACGCCGCGAACCGCTTCCGCCGCCGTCTTCGTCGTGCTAACGATGATTTTGGCTGTCGCTTCGTAACGAGGAGAAGAGTATAACGAGTGCTGAACGAACACTGCTCCTCCGAACATAAGCATCATCAAACCAATCAACCACATTCTTTTCCATAACAGCTTGACGTATTGCTTTAATTCCGGCTCTTGCGGCTCGCCGGCATCGCGCAGCTCCATCTTCATTTCCCCGCCTTTAATGATACATTTAGTAACATTCATATCGCTACTTTACGATACATAACGTAACAAGTCAAGCGGAAGGTTGACCACTCGATCGGAGATTTTCTTAAATAAATCGGAAAATAATCTTATGCTTCTCCGCCAGATCCGCGAATCGCGACGCGATTAGTTTATCGTCTTCGTTCATAGACAAGCTGTCGATGATGTAGACGTTCATGCAATCGTCGGCGCGACACAAATCGTATAAATTCAAAATCGCCGTGCTCCCGAACGAGACGAGATGAATTCTTTTGATATCGTTGTTTTTGATGACATGGTAGAGCAGCTCAATCGGAAGCTTCTGAGGCAAGGCTGACACTTGCGGATTCCCGCTTTGCGGAAAAGGCAATCGTTCGCCCGGGTGTTGCTTAAAGAAAACGGGGCTCCTGCGATTGTTCGTCGCCTCGTTCGCTTTCCTCACGATATCTTCGATATAAGCTTCCCGATTGTCGACGTCATCCAGAAACGGATCGGTCAGCACGACGGTTAATTCTTCATGTCCTCTGACAAGCTCGTCTACTTCTTCCAGCTCCGGATACAGGAAATAACTCTCCCGTATAATCTTCGGCATCCTCATGAACGACTCCAGCGTGAGCGGGAGTCCGATCGTTTTGCGGAAAATCGGATTGTCGCGTTTGCCCGTAATGATCTCCGGCCGCTGCAGCCAAATTTCGCGAATCCAGCGCATGCTTCCGAAATACCCCCCGGGCAACCCGAGCCAAGGCGCCATTTTCTTCAGCAATCGCATGTGCCACGATTTATGGGTGCTGTTATTGATGTAGTTCCCGGAGCCCTCTTCGAATAAAATCGCTTTTTTGCCTTCCGCGCCGAACTTGCGAATAATCGCGTACTCGACGGCAACGAAATCGTGCGCGACGAATAACGAAGAGTACTCGGTAATGTCTTTGAACGCTTCGGGCAAAAACCTTCTCCAGGAATGATAAAAGAAATATTTCCGGACAGGATTCAGCCGCAGCTTGAATTGATCGAGCATGCCGTCGTCGATGAACGTCACTTTAGCCCAAATGCCCAAAGCCCGAACGCGTTCGCTAAACTGTTCCGCCTTATGGAAATGGTTTAGAATAACGAGCTCGCAATCGGCAAATCCGCACCCCTCTTTAATGAGCCTGGCGATAAGATACTGGTACGGCTTCGTGCAGACGAACAGTTTCTTTCCCACGGCCTCGATTTCCACCTTGAAAACTCCTTTACCGAATGGCGTGTTTCAAATAATAAGCGAACTTGAACAGCCGTCCGCTGAACTTGGATAACTGGAAATACGGCTTCTGAATGGCACCGAACGACCGGAAAAATCGCTCTATCGTCTCATGCATGCCGCCGTAGAAATCGAACTGGGATGTTCGGACGGACATCTCTTTCAGCGCGTGCCAGATGAGCAGCGAATGCGAAGAGGCGCCTTCCAGTTCCGGGTCGGACCCGCCGAGCAAATTGTACGCGCACCCCTCGTCCCATACGATATATACGCCGCTGAGCACGCGCCCCTCCCTGTCCAGGGCGAGCCAGATTTTCCTGCGTCCACGCGCCGCAAGCTCCCGGTCCAACGCCCGAAGCGTCTCGGCGCTGTATGGCATTGGGAATATTTTCGGATCGAAGTTTTTGGCGTGCATCTCCAGGAAACGATCGACATCCGCCGTCTCGATGATCGAGCAGATTTGCTCGGCCTCCTGCACCTCCAACTGGGTTTGGGGCAGGAAGTTCTCAAAGACAGCATCCGGATCTGCAATATTTTCGATCACGTACGTATAACGCGTCGTTTGACGGAAGCCGCGCCAATAGAAGGTGCTCCAGTTCGTAATATGCCAATTGAATTGCTGGTGAGAGTAATCCATGCGAGGCAGCTTCTCGATCAGCTCAAGATAAATTTCCCGCTCGTACGCCAGCTTCGTCGCATACTTCTGCTTATCCGGATATTTGATCCAGATGCCCATCGACAGTGTCATTTGCGGCATTTGGATGAGATTAAACATGTACTTTTTTACTTTGTAATAAGGCAATGCCGCTACGATTTGCCGATCGCGCTCAACGAGCACGACGTCCCAACGTTCGGCGCCCCCGCATGTGATGTCGAGCCACCAGTCTTGGTTATATACGGGGATCAACGTCCCGGAACTGCATAATTCGCGATATTTCTCCTGCTCCTCGCTCATCTCGTCACCCCCCCTCAGAACGCTTCGAATGCAATGGCGGTCGTTACCGCCACGGACACCTGCAACAGCGCCTGCTTCATGTAATACACGAATTTAAACAAACGCCCATTAATTTTCGATAGTTGAAAATAAGGCTTCTGTTTCGCACCTAGAGACCGGAAGAAACGTTCGACCGGCTCATGCATGCCGCCGTGCAAATCGAATTGCTTTGTGACTTTGGACATTTCGCGGATCGCATGCCACAAAGCGAGCGAGTGACAGCCGCTTTTACGCAGGTCGGGATCTGCTCCACCCAGCAAATAATAAGCGCAATTGCCGTCCCACACGACATAAATCGCGCAGTGGATTTTCCCTTCGTCATCCTGAGCGAACCAGATTTTACGGCAATTCCGTTCCTTGCATGCTTCGTCCAGCCGTTTGATCACGTCATAGCTATGGGGCATCGGCACTTGCTGCCGCTCGAAAGTCATTTTGTTCATTTCATGGAATTTCTCGAAATCGTCGCTTTCAACGATTCTGAGCTGCTTTTGCGCCTTGCGGATCTCCGCTCTGATATTGTCGCGAAAGTTCGCGTAGATTTGGTCCAGGTTTCCGAGATCCTCAAATACGAAAGTATAGCGAGTCGTCTGCTTGAATCCTTTCCAGTAGAAAGCGCTCCAGTTCGTAATGTTCCAGTTGAAATGCTGGTAAGAGTACTCAACTTTGGGCAACCTCTCGATCAGTTGCAAATAGATTTCGCGCTCATACGCAAGTTTCGTGTTCGGATCCTGATGCTCGGGATAACGAATCCATACGCCCATCGTCAACGTCAGCTCGGGCATTTGAATCGTATCGAACATGTACTTTTTCACCCGATGGTACGGAAGACTCGCGATAATCTGTCCGTCTCGCTCCACGAGAACGACATCCCATTTATCCGGACCTCCGCAAGTGATATCGAGCCACCAATCCTGGTCAAACAAAGACATGTCCTTATTTGATCTGCACAGCTCGCGGTATTTGATTTTCGCATCTCTGTCCGGTCTTTTCATGACCGCGGTTCCTTCTCTCATATCCGGCACCTCGTTAAGATGATCTTTGCGCCGCCCGCGCGCGAAAAAGCTCCTCGTAAAGCTCGGCCGTCCGGCTCACGTACTTCTCCCGCGTAAACTCTCGAAGGAATACGGCCCTTCCGGCCGTTCCCATCGCCTTGTAGTCTGCGGAGAACAACTGCTCCAGCGCTTCTTTCAACGCTTCGCCGCTTTCCGGAACCGTCAGCAATCCCGTGCCTTGTCTGACCATTTCCGGGATACCGCCGACGTCGGTCGCCACGACCGGAAGACCGCTGCTCATCGCTTCCAGAATGACAGTTGGAAAAATATCATAGACGGACGGAACGACAAGTGCATCACATTGCGCCAGCAACGACGGAACATCACGCCGCAGACCGAGCATGAACACCTGCCCTTCGAGTCCTGCATCCCGGATCGAGCGTGCCAGCTTCTCCTTGTAAGGCGCTTCGTGCGCGAAAGCAACGTCGCCTACGATGACAAACTTGATTTCCGGGCTTTCTTCCTTCAGCAAGGCGGCCGCTTCGATTAAATATTCCAGCCCTTTCATCGGGGACAACCGGGCGACCGTAATCGCCAGACGATCGTCCGGGGCAAGGCCGAGCTCGCGGCCTAAGTCGAAGCCGATCGGCCTCAAGTCGCCGCCCTCCGATTGATCCGCGATGCCGTTATATATTTTCGTCAGCTTCGCGGACTCTCCGCTAAACCAGCGAAACATGATTTTGCTGCGCTCGCACAGCACGATCACTTTGTCGTTAAACAGGTGATTCAGATACGCGACGAACTTATAGGCGACTAGCGGCTTGCGCGGCAACTCATGGACGGTTTGGACCGTCGGAATGCCGAGCGCCTTGCCGATAATGTTCGCGCCGATCGCTTCCATCTTATGCGAGTGGATGAGGTCGATTCGATGCTCCTTCGCCAATCGGCGGATATGTCGCAGCGACTGAGCCAGCTTGTACAAGTTGCGGAAATAGTAGCCCGCATCCGTCGGCTTGCCGAATACGGCGAGCGGACCGTACAACACCGTTGCTCCAAGCGTCTCGTACTTGGACGCGTACGGCGTCGGTTCCGTCAGCAGAACGAATGAACGGTAACGCTTGCGGTCGAGCCCTTCGATCAATTGGAGAAGCACCGAATCCACGCCGCCGACTTGGCTCGCGTACGGTTGAACGAACAATAGGTTTTTCATTGTGCTCCGCCTTTCGCGTGGTCTATCCGAATAACGCCCAGCTGACGGGCGTTCCCGCTTTGGCATCGACGGCTACTTTGCGGCCGACAATCTGTTCCATATACTTCGGCGGCAATCCGTACCCGGGGCGGATAATGCGGACGTTGTCCTCGGTGAGCGTCTCCCCGGGAGACACGTCCCGGCTAATATATAAGGAACGTCTGAACTTCAGCGAACCGATCTCCTTGCGGCTTAGACCGTATTGTACGCCCCCAAGCGCTTCCCATGCCGTCTTGGTCTCCGAGACAAGCATCGCCATCTCGCGCGGCTCCAAGGAGAACGCCGCGTCCACGCCGCCTTCCGCCCGGGAAATCGTAAAGTGTTTCTCGATAACCGTCGCTCCCAGCGCGACGCCGGCAACCGCCGCCCCGATGCCGGGCGTATGGTCGGATAAGCCAGCCTCGCAGCCGAACATTTGCTTCAGATGCGGAATCGTGCGCAAGTGGCTGTCCGCCGGCGAGGCAGGATACGTGCTCGTGCATTTCAGCAGCACGATCTGATCGCATCCGGCCTCCTTGGCCGTCCGGACGAGTTCTTCGATCTCGCCGATCGACGCCATTCCCGTCGACACGATTAGCGGTTTGCCTGTACGGGCGACATGCCGGATAAGCGGAAGATCGTTGTTCTCGAAAGAAGCGATTTTGTAAAACGGCGTGTCCAGTTGTTCCAGAAAATCGACGGCTTTCGGATGAAACGGCGTGCTGAACGGAATGATTCCGCGTTCGCGGCATCTGTCATAGATCGGTTGATGCCATTCCCATGGCGTGTGGGCTTCCTCGTACAGATTGAACAGCGAGCGGCCTTGCCATAAGCTATCCGGGTCCTGAATGAAGAAATCCCCCGTGTCCAGGTCGAGCGTCATCAGATCTGCCGTATACGTCTGCAGCTTCAAGGCGTGCGCGCCCGCCGCAGCTGCCGCGTCCACGATCTCGAGCGCCTTCTTGAGCGACTGGTTGTGATTGCCGGACATCTCCGCGATGATAAACGGAGGATGATTGTCCCCGATAGGAATACCGCCTAATCGAATTTCCTTCATTCGATCGTTCAACCTCTCTTCGCGACTTTAATTTCGTACGTACAGCCATCCAAGTCGAAAAAACAAGGATAACGATCGTTGTCCGCCACCCGCATTAGCCGGAATTGCTCGCGGATCGAACGGTCGGGATCAAGTTTGCTGTCCGAGGGCGTTCTACGACGGTAATAGCTGCTCTCCCCGAGCTGCATCTCGGCTCCGGAGACGACGCCTGGATATTCGTCCAAGAAGCGATTGCACAGCTTAATCGTTGTCATCGCGAGCGCGGTGCGCATCTCATCGATCAGTTCGGTACCGTTGAACGCGATTCTCTCCCGCAAATAAATCGGTCCGTCGTCTACCCGCTCTGCGGCTTCGAAGAGGACGACAGGGATGTCGTTGTCCCCTTCGAGAATGCGCCATGTGAGCGGCGACCACCCTTTGCCTTTCGGTAAATCACTGGCGTGGACGACTAGATTGTGCGTGTTCTTCGCTAACAAATCCTGCGGCACGATCTGCTCGCACCCGAGAAAAAAAGCGATATCCCCGTCGGTCAGGTCGGCAACGTCATGCGTCCATACAACTTCTTTCGCGAATTTCTTGAGCGAGGGCAACCACGCAGCGACATAGTCGTTAACCCAATTTCTCCTGTCGGACACGACCGTAATTTGATTCAGCATGTCAACAACTCCTTCATTATGCGATCTGCGCCAATACCGTCCACGAGAGCCATGCCGGCTTCTGACATTTTCCTCGTGCCTTCCTTGTCTTCCAATCTGGCGATTAAGGCGTCGGCGATACGTTCCTCGTCAACATTCCCGTTCGCGCCCAGCAAGCCGATCACTCCCAATTTCGCAGCATGTACCGATAACTCGACTTGGTTATCCGCAGTCGTGACGACTAGCGCGGGAAGTCCGACGCAGCACCTCTCCCATGTCGTCGTACCGCCGGACCCGATCGCCAGATCCGACATCGCCATCAATTCCGCCACGTTCTCCGCGTGTGCGAAATAACGGACATCGGGCAACCCGGCGCATAACTCGCGGATCGACTCGGCATGAGGATTGATGCGGCCCGCGAGCACGCTAACAGGAAGTTGCTTGCCCGTCCTTTCGCGCACCCGGACGATCGCTCGCAGTGTCTTCGTTGCCTCATTGGTCAAATCCGCACCTCCGAAAGACACGAGAAGGCGATCAACCTTTCCCGTGCGATACACTTTTTCTTTCGTCCGGGCAAAATCAGGGCGCAGCAGCGCATAACTCGGACCGAGCAGTGTCACGCACTCCCCGTTCACCAAATTTTCGTACCGACTCTTCGCATCGGCGTAAGGATTCTGATCGAGCAACCAATCGCATTCATGAGCCCGGTCGGCTAAGTCGTCGATCGCCATCAGCTTGCCGACCTCCGTCCGAATTCTCGTCTCGTATTCGGACGCCAGCCCGTAATGATCGACGACGAACCGGTCGACCGACTGATCGGATTGCCGAATGGCGCCCAGCGTATAGTCCGAGTCTTCTTCCCAAGACCCTGTCGCGGAACGAAACGAGTGGACGGCGAAACCTTTTTCCCGGATATACGCAATCAAGTCGCCTGGCCGTTCCTGACATACGAACGATAGATTAGCGTTTCCCTTCAATCTGTCCGCCAGCGTTAAACATCGCATCACATGTCCGGTTCCAATGTCGGAGCCCGCGTCCGCCCGAATCCATACGTTCATGCTGGGTAGACCGCCTCTTCCTCGAGACACTCGCCGACTACCTGTTTAACTGCGCGGATCACGTCAGAGACGTCATCGTCCGACATTGCAGGAAACAACGGCAAAGTCAGGAAACTTTCGAATGCCGCCTCCGCGACAGGACATAGGCCCGTGCGGTAGCCGAGCTTCTCGTAATAGGGGTGCAAGTACACGGGAATATAATGGACATTAACGCCGATATTCTCCGACTGCAGCCTTTCGAAAATCTCATCTCTCGAAGCTTTCAGTCGATCGAGAGACAGCTTTACGACGTACAAATGCCAACTTGATGTGCCGCGCGGATCTTGGTAGGGGATGGTCAACGCCTCCCAATTCGCGAAGGCATCGTTGTAGGCATTGGCAATTTCGATTCTCCGTGCCACGAAACGATCCAGCTTGTCGAGTTGACTGGAAGCGAGCACTGCCGCAATGTCCGTCAGACGATAATTAAAGCCAAGCGATTGCATCTCGTAGTACCACTTCCCGCGCCATCTTCTTTCCATCGCTTCGGCTTCGCGAACGATGCCGTGGTTGCGGAAAGCGAGCAGTTTGTTGTAGAGCGCCTCGCTGTTCGTCGCGATAACGCCGCCTTCTCCAGATGTGATGTGCTTGACCGGATGAAGGCTGAACATCGTCATATGACTGATCGAACCTACAGACCTTCCTTCGTAATCCGCTCCAAGCGCGTGTGCTGCGTCTTCGATAACGGTGATGCCATGTTTCTCCGCCAGCGTCATGATGGCGTCGAGATCGGCCGGTTGCCCGGCAAAATCGACGGGAATGATCGCTTTCGTTCGTTCGGTAATCAGTCGTTCGACTTGTACGGGGTCGATATTGTATGTTCGCGGATCGATGTCGGCGAATACCGGCACTCCGCCATGGTACAACACACAGTTCGCGCTGGCGGCGAACGTCATCGGTGATGTGATCGCTTCGTCCCCTTCCCCAATGCCCGCCGCGTCGCATGCAGCGTGCAACGCCGCCGTCCCGTTCGCGAAAGCGACGGCGTACTTGGCTCCGACCCGATCGGCGAACTTCGCTTCGAATGAAGCGATCGCCGGTCCGGTCGTCAGAAACTCGCCGCGCAGTACAGCCGTTACCGCTTCAATATCGGCATCGTCGATCCATTGCCGACCGTAAGGCAAGTAAGTTTCTCTCACCGGGTTGCGGGCATTAACGGCCATGCGTATTCCCCCAAATACTGAGATATTTCGGAATCTGTCAGCCAGTGAGTATTCGTATGACTGCTATAGCTGAATCTCTCGTGAAGCGGACGACCGCCGTAGTGGTCGGCCTCATGGTCGTCCAGCCAGAGTGGATATTCCGGCTTAATAATGAAATAATCGTCAAACTCGACTGTCTTGCGGGCATCGTCCTCGGTAATCATCGCTTCGTGAAGCTTCTCGCCGGGACGGATGCCGACGTAGTCCAGATCGCATTCCGGCGCGATGACCCGAGCGAGATCGACGATTTTCACGCTTGGAATTTTCGGCACGAAAATTTCTCCGCCTTTCATCCTGCCCAAGCAATCTTGCACGAACTGGACGCCTTGATCGAGCGTAATCCAGAATCGCGTCATTCGCTCGTCCGTGATCGGCAACCTGCCGGTCGAGCGGATTTTATGGAAAAACGGAATGACGCTGCCCCTGCTGCCGACAACGTTGCCGTACCGGACGACGGCAAACCTGGTCGGACAGTCTCCAACGTATGAATTCGCGGCGACGAACAGCTTGTCCGAAGCGAGCTTCGTCGCCCCGTACAGGTTGATCGGATTGGCGGCCTTGTCCGTGCTAAGAGCGATGACTCGCTTCACACCGCGGTTGATCGCTGCATCGATGACGTTCTGCGCGCCGAGTATGTTCGTCCGAACCGCCTCGAACGGATTGTACTCGCATGCGGTCACGTGCTTCAGCGCTGCCGTGTGGACGACGATGTCGACGCCATCGAACGCGCGGTTTAACCTTTCCGAATCGCGAACGTCCCCGATAAAAAATCTCATGCGCGGGTCCGTGAATTCCTGGCTCATCTCGTATTGCTTCAATTCGTCTCTGCTAAGCACGATTACTTTCTTGACGTCGAGCTCAAGCATTTTGCGTACGAATTTTTTGCCGAACGATCCCGTTCCCCCGGTTACCAACACGACTTTTCCGTTGAAGTCCACGTCAGACCTTCCTTTCTTCCGATACAAATTGTCTTATGAAATCCATATTATGTTACAGTTCGTATCATGTCAAGCATAAAAATGTAAGCTTTTGTCTGTTTTTCCTATCGGATTTTAAACAGCGGCTCCAGCGGTTTGCACAATAACCGGTTCTCCAACGTTCCTTCACGAATCGCCGCAGCGATAATCGAGAACGTATCGTCATAAGCAGACAGCAATTGCTCCACGTTAGCGTTCGTATGGGCATAGCTTATGTTGTGGGACCCGACCGTCAAAATCCCCCTGGCGAGCATCTCCTGCAAATATAACGTTTTCAGATCCCAGGAATTGTAGCCGCCTGCATCTTTGAATCCGGTAAGCGACCATACCGGGCTGCCAGCCAGCGATACCGCTCCCTCGAGCCTATACTTGCCGATCAAGGACGCAATGCCTTCCATCGCTTTCGTTCCCTGTTCATATAACGTGGCGATAACCGGCTCTCTTTCCATCTTGCTTATCGTCGCCAGAGCGGCCGCCAAGGAAAGCGTCTCTCCACCGAACGTAAACGAGAAAAAGATGCGCTCCATCTCCTTCATCAATTCCCGCTTGCCGACAATGGCGGAAATCGGGTACCCGTTCGCCATGCCTTTGCCGAACGTTGCCAAGTCGGGCGTAACCCCGAACAACGTCTGCGCTCCCCCGAGATGATATCGAAAACCGGTAATCGTCTCGTCAAGCACGAACAATGCTCCGTGTTTGCGAGTGAGCCGTTCGATGGCGGCCAGGAATCCCGGTTCCGGCGGCGTCGCGCTCATCGGCTCCAGAATCACGGCGGCAAACTCGCCGGGATACGCGTCGAACAAGGTTTCCAGCGTCTCCGGACGATTATAGGCGAACGAATGCGTAAGCTCCCGAACAGCTTCCGGCACGCCGGCGTGCCTAGCCGTCGAACCGATGTACCAGTCCTGCCACCCGTGATAACCGCATACGGCTACGCGTTCCCGCCCCGTATAGGCGCGAGCGAGCCGAATCGCCCCGGCAGTCGCATCGGAGCCATTTTTGCCGAATCGAACCATCTCCGCACACGGGATCAGTTCCGTCAACTTCTCCGCCACTAGCCCTTCGAGTCGATGAGGAAGGCTGAACGATACGCCATTCGCCATCTGTCTGGAGACAGCCTCATCTACGTCAGGGTCCAAGTATCCGAGCGAGACCGCCCCCAAGCTGTTTACAAAATCCACGTATTCGTTGCCGTCTACATCCCACACGCGGCTCCCCTTGCCCCTTTCGATGAAATAAGGAGAAACGCCGAGCGGGTATTGGGTCATGCTTTTGCTGAATGTCTGGCTGCCGAGGGGGATCGTGCGTAAAGCTCTGGCCAGCTCGATTTCTGAATTTTCGTAACGGGTGGACATAAAAACACCTGCTTTCAGCTTATTTTCCATAACGCCGGATTGAGCAGCCCCGGTTCGGTCGCGGCGAATGCCGTATAATCCAACCGCGGCTTCGACCGCACTGCCCATGCGATCAATTGACTTAGCTGCGCGCCGTCGTTCACGCCACAGACGTAAGCGTCGATGAGTCTGCACTGCTCCGCAAACGAGACCGCCGCTTCCATCGGTCCGATCCCTTCTCGGTCCAACGTGTCTCTCAGCTCCGACAGTTTCGGCATGTATGGCGCGAAATAGGCTGGCATCTGATTAGGCTCCATGCCGATCAGCCCTTGAAGAAACACGGATCTGGCGTGAATCTCGATCCCTTGCTCCTTGCAGCGGTCGAGAAAACCGTTCGCTATAAGCCGTTGGTCCAGCAGATTGACGGGCACCTGGACGAGATCGAGCGGATACTTGGCGATCATCTCGAATACCGAGTCTTCCGGGTAGACGGACACGCCGACTTTGGCGACGTACCCCATTCTTTTGCACTTCTCGAGCCCGCGCATGATCGTTTCCCCGTATGGAGACAACAGTTCTGCCGGGCGATGTAGCAGAAAACCGTACACGTTCGACTGTCCGAGCCTTCTTAAAGATTGCTCGAGCCTGCGAACGACTTCGTCCGCATCGAGCGATGCGCCATTCGGGGGAATCAGACTGTCGGTTTTCGTCACGATCCGGAAAGGATGGCTTTTCCGCAGCAATCGTCCCAGCACTCGCTCGCTCTCGCCATACAGCGCCGCCGTATCGAGCACCTGCACGCCTGCGGCGGCTGCGACATCCAAAATATAGGCCGCCTCATCCGGCATCGTCTGACCCGTCCGGTTCGACACCCCATATGGCATGCCGAACTGCACCGTACCTAATCCTAGCTTCATAGCCCGCTCCCTCCAGTAGGCTGCATCGAACCTGCGTTGCGGACGATGCCTTCGTTAATCTGCGACAGGCGGGGTTCGTTCTCTGCGACATGCAGCCAGCTCTCCAAACCGGCGAGCCGGGGATCGATGCCTAGCGCCTTGGCGGACGCGACAAAAGCGTGCAAAAATGCAAAATCCCGCTCTTCGTCCAATGTCCAGCGATATCCGGAATAATCGATGTCGGAAGCGATGTTCACTTGCGGAAACCATTCCGGATTAGCGCGCAAATAAGGCGTCACATGCTCCCTATCGAAAGCCGACCTCGCCTCTTGCCACATCCGGCTTAGCGCCGCGAACGTCATCGCTTCCGCGTCGAGTCCGTCCGGGAAAGTAGGGGGAGCGAAGTTAGAGACATACGCCAATGCCGGGCTTTCCTTGAGCGTCCGCACGACGGTATCAACGACTTCCGGGTCGATCAAAGGGCAATCGCCGGTTATTCGGACGACAATATCCGCTCTTTCAACTGAAGCCGCTTGAAAATAACGATCCAATACATCGCTTTCGTCTCCGCGATAACAAGGAATGCCAATCCTCTTTAACTCTTCCGCTAACGGGTCGTCTTTCTCCGAACGACTTGTCGCCACGACGATCCGATCAATCGTTTCGCAATTTTTCAGCCTCTCGCAAATGAGCTCTACTATAGAAAGGCCGTCCAGGCGCCGCAGTACTTTGCCGGGCAGTCGGGTGGAGCCCATGCGCGCTTGAACGATCGCTACGGTGTTCATCCCGTTCCTCCTTTATTCGTTGTGAACTGCCGAAATACGGGATTGACTGACTTTCAGTTGTAGTATAAAGTAAAACCATCGTAGATACAATATGTAACATTAACATTCCAAAACGTATACAAACGGAGGTTATTATGGACGATTCCCTTCTTCGCAAACAACGGATGAAACAGCTTATCGAGCCTTACTACCGGCTCAACCGGGTCACCGTATCCGACGATACGTCGCTGTTCGCCGAAGCGTTGGCCGCTTCATTAAAAGTGGATCTGCTCTCCTTCCCTTCCGGAACCCCGTGCCTGACTTGGACGATTCCCGACAAATGGATCGTGCGCCAAGCTTACATTGAAAAGGCAGACGGAGAGCGAATCGCGGATTTCGCCTGGAACCCCCTCTATTTGAATTCATACTCCGCTCCGTTTGAAGGGGTGTTGTCCCGCAAGGAGCTGCTCGAGCACGTAAACGTTCACCCGGAATTCGAAGATCGGCTCATTTACTTGAATCGTTGGCAATATCACAAGAAACATACGAAGTGGGCGTTCAGTCTGCCCCGTTCGATCGTCGACGCCCTTCCCGACACCGATTACCGAGTCGTTGTCGATACCGCCTTCGAGCCCGGCCGCATGGACGTCATCGACTGGATCATTCCCGGAGACAGCCCGGAAACGGTGCTGTTCGCGGCCCACACGTGTCACCCTGCGCAAGTGAACGACGGCATCGCCTGCATTGCCGTATTGGTCGAATTGTTCCGCTACCTCGAGACGTTGCCGCGCAGGCAATATACATACCGCCTCGTGCTGGGGCCGGAATATTACGCGGCTGCGGCTATTCTCCAGCACGGGCGGAACATCAAAGATTTGCGCTGGGGCTTCTACCTCGACATGGTTGCCAACCCGCTTCCGCTCGGCTTTTCCCGCTCTTTCCATGGGAATAGCTACGCGGATCGCATCACGAGAGAAGTGCTGCCCCGATACGGTTCCGGCAAGCTGGACGCCCCGTACCGAAGCTTGTACGGCAACGACGAGATGTTCTACGACGGTCCGGGCTTCGATATTCCGACCGTCTGTCTGGCACGTCACCCTTACGAGCATTACCATACGGATCTGGACGATCTGGCGCATTGCGACTTCGACAAGCTCGACGAAACGTACCGGGCGCTCGAAGAAATCGTCGGCATTCTCGAAACGGATGCCGTTCCGACCCGCTTGTTCGCCGGCCCGCTGTATTTGACCGATTACGATCTCTACATCGATCCGAAGCTCGATCAGCGCGGGTACACCGCTTTGCAAGAAATCCAGATTCTGATGGACGGACAGCGGAGTTGTCTCGATATCGCCGAAACGATCGGCATCAGCTTCGTCTTCGTGCGCACATTTGTCGAGGAGTTACGCAAGCATGGGCTCGCAACCTTGCGGCCGCTGGCTCATCCGTCGGAGCGGTCGTCGGCTAAGGCCGCGATTCCTAGTTATGAGGAGGCTTATCTATGAGAAGTTATCGCAATCATCTCTCGCATACTAACGCGCCCGAAGCCGGTCGTATCGATCGTAAGCCAACGCTGAGGTCGTCGGCGATTTTCCCGGTATTTCAAAGCGAAGGGCTGAGTACTCGGATTTGTTTTCTAGGTTACTGGATGGTCAAAAGAGGCATTTCCGAAATTCATTCCGTCTTGACGCTCCGTTCGGACAAAGGCCGGATCATCCGAAGATCCTCCGCGATTATCAGGGAGCCCAAAGCCTATCGTATCGAGTTGGAGGACCTACTGTCCTCGGGGGACGGGAACGAGGGCGTCACTACGCCTGTCGAGTTCGCAGGCAGTCTGGAAATCGAGTTTTTCTCTTCGAGAGACCTCGTGTACGCTTATCCTGCCGTCGTCGTTAACTACTATGGCCCCTCTTTCGGCAGCGTCGTGCACACCGCCCAGCGCGTATACAATGACGCCGAAGACCGCAACGCCAACCGCGAGGCGGCCGTCGCGGAAGCCGGGTTTAACGTGTACGCGGACGGCGACCGAGAACCGTTCTTCTCGTTCGTCAACGGCTTCGAGCCTGTCAAGGGCGGAAGCATTCGGATGAGATTCCACAACGACAAAAACGAAGTGCTCGATCACGATATTACCGTCCCTTTTCTAGCCCCATACGAAACGACCACCATATACCCGGATCGCCATCTCGACCTGCAAGGCTTCCTGAACGGCAAGCCCGGGACGGCCAGAATCGCTTTCGACGTGGACTGGGTGTTCCCGCGCATTATCGCAGGCAATATTCAACATTCGAAGCAAGCCGTCAGCGTTACCCATACTTACTACGACTGCTCCTCTCGTACTGGGCAAGACGATTACTGGAACGATCCCGAGGAAGGCTGGCACCCGGCCAGCATGCTGATTCCGGTATCGCTAGAGGCCGAACGCTTCACTCGCGTCAACTTCTATCCGATCTATTCGCCATCTCGGCTCGAGATCGACATTGAACTGTACGACGAACATGGCCGTCTGCTCGGGAGAAAACCCGCCGCCCATCAGGTATCCCCGACGGACAACCGGCTGCAGACACTTGATCTGGGCGGCATTTGCAGCGAACTTGGCGTCGATTCAAGCCGGCCGCTCGGCGCGAACTTGATCGCGAGACCCGTTCAGGGCAGCCGTTTGCCGACAAGGCTGAAAGTCGGACTTGATTACGGGCTCAACGAGCAGTCGCTTCCGTGCAATATTTGCAAAAGCATGGACGTCTACAACCCGATGCTCGAAAACAAAATGAGCAGCTTCCACTGGGCGCCGGTTATCGCCGACCAGGCGGACGGTATCGTATGGATACTGAACAGCGGGCCTCGCATTCCGTATGAACGGCACGCTTCAATTACGCTTTCCTTCTACAGGGAGAAGGACACGGCGACGATCGTCCGGAATTACGTGTTGCCGCCGAACGGTTTCCTGCAATGGAGATTAAGCGAAGACGAGACGCTCATGGACTTCTTCGGCGGCACGATCGGGTGGTACGTCTGCATGTCAGACAATCCCCATGTCAAAACCTACTATTTATGCGAAAGCGTCTCCGGCATCGTCGGCGGCGATCATGATTTCTAAACAGAGGAGAATCAACGCATGTTAATGGACTTGTTCGATCGGTTGTTTCCGATCAATCGCAGTATTACAGGCAACGGAGTCAGGGAATCGCTTCGCATTCTCGGCGAGAGCGTACCGATAGAGCTTCGGGAATACAAGACGGGAACGCCGTGTTTCGATTGGGAGGTACCCAAAGAGTGGAACGTGCGCACCGCGTACGTCAAAGATAGTCATGGACGCAAGCTGATTGATTTCGCCGACAATAATTTGCATCTGATGGGGTATAGCGTGCCGTTCCAAGGCATCGTTTCCCGCGAAGAGTTGATGGCGCATCTTCACACGCGCCCCGACCTGCCGAATGCGATTCCGTATATGATGTCTTACTACAAGGAAAATTGGGGGTTCTGCATCGAGCATGACCGGCTCGGAGAATTCACCGACGACAGCTATGAAGTGTATATCGACGCCGATCTGGAAGACGGCTTCATGACGATCGGGGAAGGCTATTTGCCTGGCGCTACGGAAGAGGAAATTTTGCTCTCGACGTACGTCTGCCACCCGTCCATGGCGATCAACGAGCTGTCCGGACCGCTCGTGCAAACCGCCGTGTACCGTTACTTGGCACAGCGGGGAGGGCTTAAATACAGCTATCGATTCCTCTATGTGCCGGAGACGATCGGGGCATTGCTTTACTTGAGCCAGCATGGTGAACGGATGAAATCAAAAGTCGCTGCCGGATACGTCGTCACCTGTACAGGGCACGGAGAAAGCTTCACGTACAAAAAGAGCAAAAGAGGCGATACGCTCGCGGACAAAGCAGCCATCCACGTGCTGAAGCAATCGGGCAAACCTTACGAGATTGTCGAGTGGAACCCCTTTGGCAGCGACGAACGACAATATTGCAGCGAAGGTTTTCGGTTGCCTGTCGGCAGTCTGATGCGGACGATGTACGATAAATATCCGGAATACCATACATCGCTGGACAATCGGACTCTCATCTCCGAGGAGGCGCTGCAAGAAACCGTGCAGATGTACATCGACATCATCGAGACGCTCGAAGCGAATGAAACGTACACCTGCCTCCACATCTACGGGGAACCGAAGTTGGACAAGCGTGGATTGTACCCGTATACCGGAGGCAACCGCACGGAGGAACAGAAACGCCGAATCGCCGCCATTACCAATTTGATCGCCTTCAGCGACGGGAAGCGGGATTTGATTGATATCGCCGAGAAACTTGGAGTTGTCGGCAGTACACTTCACGAGCCCGCGCTAGCTTTGGAACAATGTGGCCTGCTCCGCAAAATCGATCGCTTCAGCTTCGATCTGGCCGTCTCTCAGATCGGCTAGTTTCTCCTCGCTAAAGCCTCCGGTCAGCGAACTGGAGGCTTTTGCGCACTAATTCCTTTCCGCACGCGACTCCGAGCCCCGAGGTACTCGCTCTCAGAGACTGTCAATTAATTTAAAACCAACGACTTAAAATGAGCAACGGCCTTCAGCGAGACTCTCCCGAGAGCGAGATGTTCGATTTTTTCGAGCAACGGCCAGCAACGTGCCTCTTCTGAGAGTGAGGTGTTCGACTTTTTCGAGCAACAGCCTGCCGCGAACCTCTTCCGAGTACGAGATGTTCGACTTTTTCGAGCAACTGCCTGCCGCGAGCCTCTTCCGAGTACAAGATGTTCGACTTTTTCGAGCAACTGCCTGCCGCGAGCCTCTTCCGAGGGCGAGATGTTCGACTTTTTCGAGCAACTGCCTGCCGTGAGCCTCTTCCGAGGGCGAGATGTTCGACTTTTTCGAGCAACTGCCTGCAGAGAGCTTCACCCGAGAGTGAGTTATTCGACTTTTGAGACTGCCGATTAATTCTGAGCGTCTTCCTCTAAGGTCGATTTTTGTGTGGGGGATTTAAAATGTCTTACCAAAACAATTAATCGACAGTCACTCTCGTACACTCCCCGCACGGGCCTCCCAGCAACGAGCGCGCCAAAACACAAAAAAGCCGCCGAGCAACGGCAGCTTAACTTCAGTTCCACTCCTTCAAATCACGCCCCGCTCGTCGCCGCCACTTCGTTGCTGACCGCGTCGAACCGCGGCCGCAAGTATTTGGCGGGGGAACCCGCATGCACTTCTCCGGCGGGAACGCTCCGGAGCACCGTGCTTCGCGCCGCCACGACGGCCATCCGCCCAACGGTTACGCCAGGATACACGAACACATCGCTCGCAATCCATGCGCCGTCTTCGACGCAAATCGGCTTGACGATCAAGGAAAACTTCGGATCGACCATATCGTGACTTCCGGTGCACAAATAACTATTCTGTGAAACGACGCATTGCCTTCCGATCGTAATGGCATCCAGACTATACAACTCGGCCTGGTCGCCGATCCACGAATGATCGCCGATCTTCACTTTCCACGGGTATGTAATTCTCGCCGACGGCCTGATTTTGACCCCTTGGCCGATATCGGCCCCGAACATCCGCAGCAACATCCTGCGCCAGCGATACATCGGTTGAGGAGAACAGCGAAAGAGCGTCGCCTGCACGAACCACCACAGCATGACGTATATTCCGCTTCTTCCTCTGGAATACCCCCGCTGCTCGTAGAGATCCAGCCGAATCTCGTCGATCATTCCGCGTTCACCCCAATCTCGCTTAGCCTTTGCTTGAATTTATGCATGACGGCATGATAACCGACGTTCGTGAGCGCATACTCTCTCGCTTGCGATCCGCACACCGCTCTCTTGTCCGCCTCTTCCGAAAGCGACTTGATCGCAATAGCAAGCCGGTCCGCATCTTCCGGAGGAACGATAACGCCTGCGCCGGACCGAACGATGACGGTATGCACCGCCGTTGAAGGCTCCGCCATCGCGATAACCGCCTTGCCGCTCGCCATCATACCGGTCAGCTTGGACGGCATGACGAGATCGGACGCATTTTTTTTCTGCATAAGCAAGTGCACATCCGCCATGTTCAGCAACTCGTTCAGCCGCTCGGCTGGCTGCAGCTCCATAAATTTCACATTACTTAGCTTGCGCGAGCTCGCTTGCTCGACGAGTTTTTTCTTCGCAACGCCGTCGCCGCAAAGAATAAACACGATTTTGCTGATGAAGCGAAGTTTCTCGGCGGTATCCAACACCGTCTCGAGCCCTTGCTTTTCTCCCATGTTTCCCGAGTAGAGCACGATTAAATCTTCGTCCCGGTAACCGGATTTCCGGCGATACGCGCTTCTCTCTTCCGGGGGCAATGGGCGAATCACTTCCGTGTCGACCCAGTTGGGAAATAACACTGTTTTATGCTCGGGTACTCCTTTTTTGCGAAGACGATGCGTCATCGGCTCGCTGATCGAGGACACTCTGTCGAATCGTCTCATCAGCCAGCTCTCGGCCTTGGTAACGATAGATCTGAGTTTGCCGCCGCCAGGCAGCAACCCAAGTTCGAACGCCGCGTCCACTTCGAAATCCTGGACATGCAGCCATGTGCGTACGCGGAGTATTTTGGCAAGCAATACGACCATCGGCGACAAAACAATCGGCGGTTCCACGACCAAACACATGTCGGGTCTCCACAACATGTGCCTGAGGAGCATCGGAATGCTCGACAAGGCGAAAGAGCATAAATGAAGCAACCGCTTTGCTCCCGAACCGTTCTTCGGCACCCACACCGGACAGCGAATCACTTTGGCGCCATGCCAAAGTTCGGACGCATATCGGTACGGCGAATATCCTTCCTGCACTCGCCATTGCGGGTAGTAGGGCGGCGCCGTCACGACGCGGACATCGAAGCCGTTGTCCGTCAGCCATTTCACCATCTCGCCATTGTATTTGCCGATCCCTGTCAGTTCAGGAGCAAAATTGATGCTGTACAGCAATATTTTTTCTTTTCGCGGCTTGCGAGCCATTCCGTGTCATCTCCCGATTCTCCGCTATACGGCTGTTTCCGTTTCTCCCCACTTCAATGCAAACTCGACGACATCTTCTTCGTCAAACGTTTCTCCTGTCCGGATTTCCACCAATTCCATTTCGGTATTGGCTTTGAGCCCGTGCCTCGCTCTTGGCGGAATCTGGATGACCGAGCCGGATGCAAGTGCGATAATCTTGCCGTCTACATACGCCTCACCGGCACCGCTTAGCACGTTCCAGATCTCGGTTCTACGAAAATGCGCTTCGACGGGAGTCTGCTTGCCCGCCATGACGGAAATACGCGAAGTCAGCACCTCGCCCCCCTCGGTTAAACGATGATGATCGAGCACCCTGGAGCATCCCCATTCGTGCTCTTGATACATCGGGCGCTGGTCGAACAAAATGAATTCTTTTAACCTAGGGCTCGCCGCCTTGTCGGATACGAGAATGCCGTCCGGGCTGGCAGCAACGATAATGTTGGAAAGGCCGAGCACCGTGACCGGCACTTGCATCTCGTTAATGATGTGAGTGTTATGCGAATCTTCGCTAAGCACGCTTTTACCGATCTGGGAGACTGCCATCTCTTCCGTAAGCGTGTTCCATGTGCCAAGATCTTTCCAATAACCTTTGTAAGGCATAACGACGATATTGTCGCTTCGTTCTACGATTTCGTAATCGAAGCTTGTCTTTTTCAGCTCTGTGTACTTTTTCGCCAGCAGTTCGTACTGAAGCGGCACTTCGTACTCGTATAACCGCTCGATGACGCTTTCCAGACGGAAAGCGAATACGCCGCAATTCCACAACGCACCGTGCTCCCCGATCAGCCGTTCGGCTTCCTCCTCGCTCGGCTTCTCGCGGAAGCTGCACACCTTCGCATATGGATCCTCTAGCGAGGCCGAAGGCTCCGGAACGATATAGCCGTATTTGGAGGATGGGTACGTCGGTTGCACGCCAATCAACGCCAAAGAGGCTTCGGAACGATCCAGCACTGCATTTAACTGTCGCAGATTCTCGAAGAAACCGTCTTCGACATAGGCGTCGACGGGCAGCACAATGACCGTTTCTCCCGGATCAACGCCAAGGTTCGAATATAGATAAGCCGAAGCAAGAGCAATGGCGGGAAACGTATCCCTTCGCTCCGGCTCAACAATGATTCGGGCATCCGTCCCGACTTGCTGCTTAATCATGTCGACTTGATTGCCGCTCGTCGCAAACAGTGTGCTTTCGGCCAAGCCAACGTTGCTCAATTGCCGCCATACCCGCTGGAGCATCGATTCCATCTGCCCGTCGGAATTTCGGAGAATTTTCAGAAATTGCTTGGATCTCGCTTCATTGGATAACGGCCACAGCCGCTTGCCGGAGCCACCCGACAGCAAAATGATTTTCATGCCGGTCATCTCCATTCTATAGCGCTCTAGCCGCTTCTCCGGGGCTTCCGGCGGACGGAGCGCGTTTCCTTCTTAACGTCTCGTTCCGAAAAATTTCGACATGCCTTTCCGCCATACGCGCGATCGTATAAGCTTCCGCCTTCCGTCTGCTCGCCGCTCCGAAACGGCTTCTCAGATCGTCGTTGGCCAGCAGCGCCGCGCATCTTCGGCCCAATGCGCCGTAGTCGTCCACTTCTACCGCGTAACCGTTGACGCCTTCCTCGACAAGCGTATGCGAAGCCCCCGCCCCTTTCGTTGTCACAACCGGCAAGCCGAATGTCATCGCCTCGTTGATCACGAGACCCCATACGTCGTAACGGGTCGGCAATACGAACAGATCCGCCGCTTTGTAGTAGGAAAGCAAGCTTTCCCGGTTCATGAAATCTTTAAGCACCAGATGCTCCATCTTTTTCTCGCGTGCGATTTCGGTATACCGTTCCTTCAACGGGCCGCCGCCGATCGCAACAACTGTCGTATCCTCAAGCCGGAGGTCGGCAAGGCTGCCGATCATGCCGTCCAATCCTTTGCGGGGAATGAACTGCCCGACCGATAAAATGACTTTGCCTTGCAAACCTTCCGCGCGTTTGAATGCGTCTTTGTCTGCGTCAGACATCGGCGCGAGCTCGTCTTCGTTGTAAGTGCATGAAGCGAATGGGTACTCGTAGACGTTCTCCTTCCTCGCTCCATAGTGAAGCAAGTAGTCCGTGCAGGTTTTGCCCGACGAGAGCCATCCGCTGGCGGTCGCAATAAAACGGGTTTTGAGCTTTCGCTTCCAACCGCTTTCTCCTTCGGCGATGAAACCGCCGTCGGAATTGAGCACGAACGGAATCTTGTTTGCGTTTAGCCAAGCGATCGCCGCCATTTCCGTCGGAGAGCTGTAGCAACCCATGACATACAGGTCGAATCTTTTTTCCTTCAATTTGCGAATAATGTTCCAATTCACGTGTTTATCGAGGCCTAACGTGAACCCTTTCAGAAATTCATATTTGAAATTCATCCCGTCTTCGCCGACGTCCCACTGACGGTTCGATTCGGACTTTGCCTCGAACCAGACAGTCAAATTGCAATGCTTACCGAGCTCGTTAAAAAACTCCACCCGGTAGGGAGACGGAATATTCGTGACGAAGAGGACGTCGATCATGGATTCCCGCTCCAGCCCGCAGCCACGAGGGGATTGGAAAGCTCCAACTTTCCTTCCGCGATCGAATCGTTCATTTTCGTCCGGTTGAGCCGCAAGTCCGAATCGACCATCATCTGAATGAGCTGCACGAACCCGACTTTCCGCTCCCATCCCAGCCGTTCGCAAGCTTTAGCACACTCTCCGAGCAACAGATCGACTTCAGCAGGCCGATGGAACCGTTCGTCGTTCACGACGTAATCGCGGTAATCCAGGCCGACGTACGAGAAGGCGACTTCCAGCAGTTCTCTGACGGAATGGGTTTCTCCGGTAGAGACAACGTAATCGTCCGGCGTCTCTTGCTGGAGCATCAGCCACATGGCCTGTACGTAATCTCCGGCGAAGCCCCAGTCTCTGCGCGCTTCGAGATTGCCCATTCGCAGCTCCGTCTGCAAGCCGAGCTTAATGCGCGCGACCGCATTCGTCACTTTGCGGGTTACGAATTCGATCCCACGGCGCGGAGATTCGTGATTAAACAAAATGCCCGAGCAGGCGTACATGTTGAAGCTTTCCCGATAGTTAACGGTCATCCAATGCGCGTATACTTTCGATACGCCGTAAGGGCTCCGCGGGTAAAAGGGAGTGGACTCCTTTTGCGGAGTTTCAACCACTTTGCCGAACATCTCACTGCTGGAAGCTTGATAGAAACGGGCCGAAGGTTTGATCAGCCGAACGGCCTCCAGCATGTTTGTCGTGCCGACAGCCGTGAATTCACTCGTCAGCAGCGGTTGGGACCATGAAGTTTCCACATAGGACTGGGCGGCCAGATTATACACTTCATCCGGATTCGCCAGCTGTACTGCGCGAATTAATGAGCTTAAGTCGGACAAATCTCCGTCGATAATCTGGATACGGTCCAAAATATGTTCGATATTTGTATAATTGGGCGTGCTCGTGCGTCTCCGCAAACCGAAGACGCGATAACCTTTCTCGAGCAGAAATTCCGCCAAATAAGAGCCGTCTTGACCGGTTATGCCGGTGATTAGCGCACTTTTCATAGTGCCTCCTCATATTCGCTGGCCGGAGCCGTAATTTGTCCCTCTGCCGCGTCTGTCACGTACCAAGCGTAGGTGCTTTCCAAACCGTCCTTCAGCGAAATGCCAGGTTGCCACCCGAGCTCGTTCAGCTTCCCGGTGTCAAGCAGCTTTCTCGGCGTGCCGTCCGGCATCTCCGGGTTAAAAACCAATTCACCCGAATAACCGACGACCTCTTTCACGAGATAAGCCAGATCGCGGATCGTCATGTCTTTTCCCGTTCCAACGTTAACGATATCGTTGCCGTTGTACCGATTCATCAGGAACACGCAGGCGTCCGCCAAATCGTCGACGTGAAGGAACTCCCGGTAAGGCTTTCCCGTCCCCCATATTTCCACCGCTTTGGCATCGGATAGCTTGGCATCGTGCATTTTCCTTATTAATGCCGGCAGCACGTGTGACGTTCGCGTATCGAAATTGTCGAACGGCCCGTACAGATTGGTGGGCATCAGAGAAATAAAATTCGTTCCATACTGAAGGTTGTAGGACTGGCACATTTGAATGCCGGCGATTTTGGCGATCGCGTAAGCTTCGTTTGTCGGTTCGAGGGGACCGCTCATCAGATACTCTTCCTTCAGCGGCTGCGACGCGAATTTCGGGTAAATACAACTGCTACCCAGAAACAGAAGCTTGCGAACGCCGTACGTATACGCCGCATCGATGACGTTCGTCTGGATGAGCAGATTGTCACGGATGAAATCCCCCGGATAGTCCCGATTCGCTGCTATTCCTCCGACTTTGGCCGCCGCCAGGAAAACGTACTCGATTTTTTCCCGTTCGAAAAACCGCTTCACCGCACCAGCGTCCCGCAAGTCGAGCTCGCCGCTCGTCCGGTACACGAGATTCGAATATCCGTCTTGTGCTAAATTTCTGACGATCGCCGAGCCGACCATGCCTTTATGACCGGCGACATAGATTCTCGCGTTTGTTTCCACCTGAATACCTCGTTTCAATAAGCATCTTTAGTTCCGACGAGCACACCGACCGTACGAAAAATCAATTTGATATCGAGCCATACCGAACGTTGACGAATATAGGTCAAATCAAGCTCGACCATTCCCTTGAAATCGATCGTGCTGCGCCCGCTTACTTGCCAGAGCCCCGTGCAGCCAGGTACGACTTTAAGCCGTTGCAGATCATAGGCGGAGTATTCGGCGACTTCTCTCGGCAGGGAAGGCCTTGGCCCTACCATGCTCATCTCCCCGCGTAAAACGTTGACGAACTGCGGCAGCTCATCAAGGCTAGTTCGCCGAATGAACTTCCCTACTTTCGTAACTCGCGGGTCGTCTTTCATCTTGAACAGCGCCCCGCTCGTTTCGTTGAGATGCAGCAAATCCTGCAGCTTCTTGTCCGCATCGCTGACCATCGAACGGAACTTGTACATCCAGAACGTTTTGCCGTCCTTGCCTACCCGAATTTGCTTGAAAAGGATTTTCCCCTTAGGGTCCTCGATTTTAATGGCGACCGCGATCATGAGGAATATCGGAGTAACGAAGAGAATGCCGATGACTGCCAAAATAATGTCCATCGTCCGTTTGATCATGTCCTGGCGAACGGTTACCCTCGTCACTTCGATATCCAGATCAGCTTCCCTGACGCTCATTCCGTACACTCCTTGCGCGATTCTTTTATATTTTTTGAGTTTTCAACCCGTCGACGATTTGCTCCAACGCTTCGATCAGCGGATGTTTCAGGTCCTCGTTCCGAAGGGCAAAGTCCAACGTCGTCAAAATAAACCCGAGCTTCTCGCCGACGTCGTATCGCCTTCCTTCGAACTGATAGGCATACACGCGGTCGGCCAAATTCAACTGTTGAATGGCGTCGGTCAGTTGGATTTCTCCTCCGGTTCCCGGCGGCAACTGCTCCAGCAAAGCGAAAATATCCGGCGTCAAAATATATCTCCCCAGCACAGCCAGGTTGGACGATACTGTGCCCCACGGCGGTTTCTCCACGATTCTCGAGATGCCGGCTAACCTTCCGTGCCTCTCGTCGGTTTCCACAATGCCGTAGCGGTGAGTTTCAACCATCGGAACGGGCTGAACACCGATTATCGATTTCTGCGTAAACTCGTACTGGAGCATCAGTTGCTTCAAGCACGGCGTTTCCGCCTGTACGATATCGTCGCCAAGCAGGACCGCGAAAGGTTCGTTGCCGATGAACTTTCTGGCGCACCAGATTGCATGCCCTAAGCCAAGCGGTTCCCGTTGCCGTATGTAATGAATGTCCACAAGACTCGAGGAGCGTTTGACCTCTTCCAGAAGCTTCAGCTTGTTTTTCTCGAAAAGCGTATGCTCCAGTTCGAAGTGGCTGTCGAAATGATCTTCGATCGCCCGCTTCCCCTTCCCCGTCACGATAAGAATTTCTTCGATGCCCGATTGAACGGCTTCTTCGACGATGTACTGGATCGTTGGTTTGTCGATGATCGGCAACATTTCCTTCGGCATCGCTTTCGTAGCCGGAAGAAAACGAGTGCCCAATCCGGCTGCAGGAATAATCGCCTTTTTTACTTTTCTTGGCCTCTCGCTCATCCTTGCACGCTCCTTTGTTCATCTGATACGCAAATCTTCCGTTGATACATTTTGTATCATTCGAGGCAAGGGCTGTCCCTTGGGGACTGTTGCGAAATAACGTGATGGATCGTAACAGTCACTTATCATCTCTTTCCGTTCAGACGTTGAAGCTTGATTTCCCTTCACGTAAGAGCATGCGTATATTACTTACAATAAGATACGAATTGTAGCATGTCAAGACGAAAATAGGTAAATTCTCGCATTTTTGCGACGTTTTGTTTCAAAACAAAAAGGCCCTGCGGGGAGTGCCGCAAGGCCCATACATGGTAGCGTTTACTTCGATTTCTCGTGTTCATAATGGCGGTAACAAAGCATAACGAACGTTACGCCGCCACGTCCCGTTTCCGGAACACCGTCCAAGACACGAGGTTAAACAAAATAAAATATCCGGCCAGAACGGCCAGAGAAAATCCGAGCGACATCGGGTGATTATTGAACGGTCCTGCCGGCTGATTAATATAAGCTGTAAGATCCAGGTGCATAAACAAAATATACTCCACCCATTTCTTATCAGACATTGAAAGCAGCCCAGTAACAATTGAACCCGCAAATAATATCGAAATGGCCAAACCGATCGCCAATCCGCTGCTACGGAATGCCGAAGAGAGCATGAAGCTAAACGTCACAATGATAATCAAACTAATAAAGCGATATAAATAATAATTCAGCATGTACTCCATATTGGACATACCTGAGATTGTAGCAAGAATATCCGTTTTGTCGGAACTGCCGAATATAGCCATATTAATCAATAATGTAACAATGTATGTTGCGATGAAAAAAATCAAACCGAAAAGCATTGTCGATAAATATTTGGATAACAGTATTGCAGATCGACTCCACGGTCGAATCAATAATAATTTGATTGTCCCCCAAGTAAATTCGCCTGCAACCGTCTCGGACGCGACTACGACGGTAAATATCGTTGACAGGCTCAAGGATATCAGCGATTCGACTGACATCATAGACCAACTAGACGAGGCATTGGAACCATTCGTCATCAATACACCTAATGAAATTAAGATTGGTGCTCCGACAACGATCCCGAGCATAATCCAAGTCCGGATCCGCTTGTATATTTTCATGTTCTCGTTCTGAACGAGCTTTAAGAAATTAGCCAACCGTCTCACTCCCCGTCATCTCGAGGAACTGATCTTCGAGCGATTTCGTTTTGGCGCGAATGCCGTACACATTAAAGCCGGCTTCGACGAGCTTGCGGTTGATACCGGCGATGCCGGCGCGATCTGCTACAAGCGTCAACAAGCCGTCTTCGATGCGCGCCTTGTCCTCGCCTACCAATAGGCCAAGCGCCGCGTCCGGGCGGTCAATCTCGAACTGGACTTCGTCGGCGACGGCGGATACCGCGTTCTCTCCGCGAATCGAGCGAACGTCGATAATTTTCCCCTTCTGGAGAATGGCGACTCTGTCGCACATCAGTTCCATCTCGGACAGCAAATGTGAGGACACAAGTACTGCCGTCCCTTCATCCTGAGCAAGACGGCGTAGATAATCTCTAAGCTCGCGAATACCCGCCGGATCGAGGCCGTTAGTCGGCTCGTCCAGCACGAGCAGCTTCGGACGATGCATAATCGCTTGCGCGACGCCGAGTCGTTGCCGCATGCCAAGCGAATACTTCTTGACCTTGTCGTGAATACGCCCTTGAAGCCCGACAAGCTCAATGGCTTCCTGAATTCGTTCTTTCGTAATGGAAGGATTCATCCGAGCGTAGTGCAGCAAATTATCGTAACCCGTCAGGAACTTATACATCTCCGGGTTTTCCACGATAGCGCCGACTTGAACGATCGCTTTCGCGAATTCCGTCCGCACGCTAAGATCGCCGATCCGGATATCTCCCGATGTCATTGCCATCAAACCAACAATCATTCGAATCGTTGTCGTTTTACCCGACCCGTTCGGTCCGAGAAACCCGAATACTTCGCCCGGGCGAATCTCGAAAGAAACGCGATCGATAATCGTACGCCCGCCGATGACTTTCGTCACGTCCTGCAAGCGTACGACTGTGGATTCTGCCATAAGTTAACCTCCGCCAATAGAATGAGATCAATACGATTATACCCATTCTTTTCCCCTGGCGCTTCGATTTTATACAAACTTTATCTGGATACGTTGCCGCAAGCGACGCAGCAGCCGAGCGGATACAGATTGCGGAAATACCCTGTCCGGAATACGACCCCCGCCTGTTCCAACGTTTTTAACTGTTCGCACTTCACGCAATAAAACAATACATTATGCTCCATATCGATTCTCCTTTATATGCAATCGTTTAATATCCGAGGTGCTCCAGCATTTCCTTCTGTATCGCCTGCCTCGCTTCCGGCGTTACGGTATAGTAATAGATACCGCCGATCATCTTGCCCTGTCCTTGCAGGTTGAGGGTCTTCACGTTCTTCACCGTCGGGCGATAGTTTAACGCTAGATCGACCATGTCCCCCGAAGTCAAATTGGTCCGGACGTATTGCGAGAGCTGGGACAGCAGCTTCGGCAGCTTCGTGACGGAGCCCACGCTGACGACTCTGTCGATCGCATCGGACAGCACTTGGCGCTGGCGCGATGTCCGTCCGAAGTCTCCATGAGGATCTTCCTTGCGCATACGGCTAAAAGCGAGAGCTCTCGTACCGTTCAAATGCTGCGGTCCGGGTTCAAAATATTCTCCGCCGAACTCGAAAGCTCTGTCACTGTTCACGTCCACTCCGCCGAGAATATCGATCATATTCACGAAACCTTCCATATTCGTCTTCATATAATAGGAGACAGGGACTCCGAATAACTGTTCGACAGCTTGGACGGACAAAGAAGTTCCCCCGAAGGCATAAGCGTGATTGATCTTATCGTACTTGCCCGAGTTGGGCATTACCGTTCTTGTGTCACGCGGAATAGAAAGCGCTAGTGCCGATCCCGTCTTCGGCTGCACGGTCAACAAGATCATCGAATCGCTTCTCCCGCGATCCCCTTCCCGTTCATCTACGCCTAGCAATAATAAGGTAAAAGGATCTTCGTCACCGAGGTTAGGGTTGCGAATCCGCTGCACCTCTTTCTCGCTTAGCGACGTTTTTGACGATGCATCCGGTGCGACGGATGAGACGGGAACGACTGCACCAGCCTTAGGCGGCTTGGACTGTTCGTTCGCATCGTTAGTGTCTTGTGTGGCTACTTCGCCCCCGCCTGTCTCCGATAAGTCCGGCTCCTTCTCGAAAGTCGGTTCAACCCATTGCGACGAAGGCAGCGGTTCATACATCGCCTTCATCGTCTTATCCATCGAGTACCAGACATAACAGCCCGTCAGCAGCCCGATTGCAACAAGTGACGATACTGTATAAAGTGCGATTTTGATCACGCGTTTCTTAGTCATAACCTATCCACCCTTCGTCTAGGAAGTGACGTCAAACTTCTTGAACTTGCCGCTCTCGTACTTCCGGGTCAATTGCTTGTAGATCGTATGGATATGCGGGCTGCGGACGAGCACGTTCCGAACGTAGTCGTTTAGTCGGTAATGCAGCGTTTGCCGCTCAAGCTCGGTCAGCGTCCAACGAACCCCATATTGAAACAAGCCATCTGCCTCCCCCGAGTGCACGATAACACCTCTAAGTGTCGCGGGATAATGGCCTAATATTAGTTTTAAAGTCCATTCAACATCGTCCCTGACGGGCATTCGCAAAAATGTCGAGAAGCAACATCCGCCAAAGCTTACGTTTCGAATGATAACCCGTTGTTTGCGGCTCCCCATTTCGCGGCCTCCGACGCTGTTTAACGACAACTCGGCGAATAGAGGTACGTTCATCTCGAAACGAACGTGCTCTCTTCTATTCGTCCCTTTTTCCGCTTCCCGTTCCATCCCATCACCGCAATCATTTTAGTTACAATACGTATCGTCGTTTCACGATTTACTTTACGATACAATTTGTAACATGTCAAGATGCGATTACAATGCGGTTTTTACCTAGTGTTTATTCATTTTTTATTTTGGCTATGCTAAAAATGCTACATTTTTGTGCGACATTTTGTCGCATTTAATGCATTTGTTGTGTATCCATATTATGATAAAAGCAAAGGAATAATTGGAGGGATATGATGAACATCGGCAGCCGTCTCGCATTTCTAAGGGACCAACGCGGCTTGACCCAAGAGGAATTAGCATCATCCCTCGGTATCTCGCGTGCCGCATTGTCGCATTACGAGAAAAACCGCAGGGAGCCGGACACAGAGACGCTCGGCAAAGTCGCCGATCTGTTCCATGTCTCCATCGATTATCTCGTAGGACGTACGCCGCACGCGAACCTCACCATGGATGCAGAAGTTCGGCAATTCGCCGACGAGCTTCAGCTCGAGCTATCGGACGAGCAATTGCTCGATCACTTTGCACTTACGGTCGACGGCCGCAAGCTGTCGCCGGAGGAATCGCGCAGGTTTATCGCTTTCGTAAGGGCCGAGCGGAACATGAATTCCTGATCATACAAAAAACGGCTCCCCGCATGATGGCGGTGAGCCGTTTTTTTGTGATAGAGGCTAAACTGCAAAATAACCTGTGAAGAACGGATGATCTTCCATCCATTCCTTACAGGTTATTTGATGTTGCCGCTTACACGTATGTAGTTGTTCTAAGTTTTCTCGTATCCGATCAGTGATTCGAGAATTCCTTCCACTTGTCTTCCCGAATGCCTAGCTGTTCCAGAATCTTGCGGATGTCCACTTCCAACGGCTGCTTCATCACTTCGGTGCCCATCGGTGTTTCCTTTTCCATCTCCGCTCCCAAACCCTCTCTTGATTCTGGATAAATTCACTAGGAACAGTATAAAAGATAGGACTTGCGGAGGGTGTCGAGTAATGGGACCATTTTACAATTGTTTTTTCGGAAGTTTTGTCGAAGTAGTCCCGCTTTAACGCGGACAAGCGCAAAAACCGGAGAAACGCACTTGCGCGCCTCTCCGGTTTTATTTTTTTAGCTATCGCCTTCGTTAAGCGTTTAGTTGCCGCTCACGCGGGAAAGCTCCCTCATGTTCGCCTCGAATGCGGCGAGCAACGCCTTTTCCCCGCTCAAGCCTTTTGCTTCGACTTTGGCGATTTGTTCAAGCATCCGCTTGTAGTCTTTCGGAATGATTTTCACGAATTTGGCGAGCATGTTCGGCCAGTCTTCCAGCACGCGGCTTCCGAGATCGCTTCCCGTAGCAGCTACATGTTTCTCGATCATCGTCCGTACTTCTGAAGCTTCCGTTGCATCCTCGATCGCTTCCAGCGATACCATCTCGAAGTTGCAGCGGTCGACGAACCGTCCGTCCCAATCGATGACGTAAGCGATGCCGCCGGACATACCGGCTGCGAAGTTGCGGCCCGTCTTGCCAAGGATAACAACGCGTCCGCCAGTCATATATTCGCAGCCATGGTCGCCAACGCCTTCGACGACAACGTTCACGCCGCTATTCCGTACCGCGAACCGTTCACCCGCGACTCCGCGAATGTAGGCTTCGCCGCTTGTCGCGCCATAGAACGCCGTGTTGCCGATAATGACGTTATCCTCTGCCACGAACGATGACTTGGCAGAAGGGTAGACGGCGATTTTACCGCCGGACAGTCCTTTGCCGACGTAGTCGTTCGAGTCGCCTTCGAGCGTCAGCGTCATCCCTTTCGGCATGAACGCGCCGAAGCTTTGGCCAGCCGTGCCGACGAAGTGGAACTTGATCGTATCTTCAGGCAAACCGTCTTTGCCGTAACGCTTTGTCACTTCAGAGCCGACAATCGTGCCGACGACGCGGTTCGTATTTTTGACCGGGAACGTGCCTTCTACACGTGCTCCATCGTTCAAAGCCGGAGCCGCGGCATCAAGCAGCGAGATCATATCGATCGATTCCTCGAGCAAGTGATGCTGGCTCTTCACATTGTAACGGAACGAACCTTCCGGAAGCTCTGGCATATGCAAGAGCGGCGTTAGATCGATGCCTTTGGCTTTATAGTGGCCAATTGCTTCCTTCGTGTCTAGGCGGTCGACCCGCCCAACCATCTCTTCGACGGTGCGGAAGCCGAGCTGCGCCATGATTTCGCGGAACTCTTCTCCCACGAAACGCATGAAGTTGACGACTTGGTCCGGATCGCCCATAAACTTCTTGCGAAGCTCAGGGTTTTGCGTAGCTACGCCGACAGGGCAAGTATCGAGCTGGCACACTCTCATCATGATGCAGCCGACGACGACAAGAGGCGCTGTGGAGAAGCCATACTCTTCCGCACCGAGCAACGCCGCAATGGCGAGATCGCGTCCGTTCATGATTTTACCGTCCGTCTCGACGACGACACGGTCGCGCAAGTTGTTCAAGATGAGCGTCTGGTGCGTCTCCGCAAGGCCAAGCTCCCACGGCAAGCCCGCGTGGCGAATCGAGCCGATTGGGGAAGCTCCCGTACCGCCGTCATAACCGCTGACGAGAATGACGTCAGCCCGCGCTTTCGCCACGCCGGCCGCGATCGTGCCCACGCCGACCTCGGAAACTAGTTTCACGTTAATGCGAGCCCGAGGGTTCGCGTTTTTTAGATCGTGGATCAGTTCCGCCAAATCCTCGATCGAATAAATATCATGGTGCGGAGGAGGCGAGATCAGACCAACGCCAGGCGTTGTGCCGCGCACTTCGGCGACCCAAGGATACACTTTGCGGCCCATGAGCTGGCCGCCTTCGCCCGGCTTCGCGCCTTGCGCCATTTTGATCTGAATCTCGTCCGCGCTGGACAAGTAATAACTCGTAACGCCGAATCTACCGGATGCCACTTGTTTGATCGCGCTGCGACGAGAATCGCCGTTCGCGTCCGGAATATAACGGGCAGGATCTTCCCCGCCTTCGCCGGAGTTCGATTTGCCCCCGATGCGGTTCATCGCGATCGCAAGCGCCTCGTGAGCTTCCTTGCTGATCGAACCGAACGACATCGCTCCCGTCTTAAACCGCTTAAAGATCGATTCGAGCGGCTCGACTTCTTCGATCGGAACAGGAGGCTGGTCGAATTTGAACTGCAGAAAAGAACGAAGCGTACGCGTCTCGTTATATTCGCCCTGCACAAGAGCCGAATACTTCTTATAGGTCTCGTAATTGCCCGTGCGCGTCGCCATTTGCAACGTATGAATCGTCTGCGGATTAAAGAGATGCTCTTCTCCGCCTTTGCGCCATTGATAGTCGCCGCCGGAATCCAGCTCGCGCTCCGCGCCGAGCTGCTTGGAATACGCGCGCTCGTGAGCCACGAGCGTGTCTCTAGCGATGACGTCGAAGCCCACGCCTTGAATACGGGATGCCGTGCCCGTAAAGTGCTCGCCGATGACTTCCGTATTCAAGCCGACCGCTTCGAAAATTTGCGCGCCGCGGTAGGACTGAATCGTCGAGATACCCATTTTGGACAATACTTTTACGACGCCTTTGGTTGCCGCTTTGATGAAGTTTTTGACTGCTTTCTCATGCGAGATATTGCGCAGCATTCCTTGGCGGATCAAGTCGTCCAACGTCTCGAATGCCAGATAAGGGTTAACCGCACTCACGCCGTAACCGAGCAGCAGAGCGAAATGATGCACTTCGCGAGGCTCGCCGGACTCGAGCAAAATGCTGACCTTCGTCCGCGTGCCTTGGCGAATCAAGTGGTGGTGCAGCGACGAGACGGCAAGCAGCGACGGAATCGCCGCATTGTCAGCGTCGAGGCCCCGGTCGGACAAAATCAAAATGTTATGCCCTTTCGCAATAACCCGATCCGCTGCTTCGCACAGCAGCTTCAGCGCAGCGCGTAAGCCGTCTTCTCCGTCCTTTGCCTCGAAGAAAATCGGCAGCGTAATCGACTTGAAGCCCGGACGGTGCACGTGGCGCAGCTTTGCGAACTCTTCGTTCGACAAGATCGGCGTGTACAGCCGAATTTGACGCGCGCTTTCCGGCTCCGGATTCAGCAAATTGCGCTCCGGTCCAACCGTCGTATACGTGGAAGTGACGACTTCTTCGCGGATGGCGTCAATTGGCGGGTTCGTCACTTGAGCGAACAATTGTTTGAAGTAGTTAAACAGACGCTGCGGTTTCTCGGAAAGCACAGCGAGCGGCGCGTCGTACCCCATCGATGCAAGAGGCTCGACGCCGGACAACGCCATTGGTTCGATAATTTTGCGAACGTCTTCGAACGAATAGCCGAACGCTTGTTGACGCAGCTGCACCGTGCTATGATCCGGCTCCGGAAGCTCTGCCGCTTCCGGCAAGTCTTCGAGATCGACAAGATGGTCGTTCAGCCATTCGCGGTAAGGATGCTCCGTTACGATCGCGCGCTTCACTTCTTCATCGGAGATGATGCGGCCTTCTTTCGTATCGACAAGCAGAATGCGGCCCGGACGAAGGCGATCCTTCAACACGATGTCTTCCGGAGGAAGCTCGATAACGCCTGCTTCGGAAGCGAGCACCATCAAATCGTCCTTCGTCACGTAATAACGGGCAGGACGCAAGCCGTTGCGGTCAAGAATGGCACCAATCTGTACGCCGTCGGTAAAGCCGACCGCAGCCGGTCCGTCCCACGGTTCCATCAAACACGCGTGGTATTCGTAAAACGCCTTTTTATCTTCATCCATCAACTCATTATTTTGCCAAGGCTCCGGCACCATCATCATCGCCGCATGCGCCATCGAACGGCCGGCCAAATACATAAATTCGAACGTATTGTCGAACATTGCCGTATCGGAGCCGTCCGGAGCGATGACCGGCTTAACTTTCTCCAGGTCTTCACCGAACAGTTCTGACTGAAACAGCGTCTGACGTGCCCGCATCCAGTTGATATTGCCTTGCAGCGTATTAATCTCGCCGTTGTGAATCAAATAGTTAAACGGATGCGCGCGTTCCCAGCTCGGGAACGTGTTCGTGCTAAACCGCGAGTGAACGAGTGCCAGTGCCGTTTCCAGCGTCGGTTCGTGCAGTTCCGGATAGAACAGACCGACTTGCTCCGTCGTCAGCATCCCTTTGTATACGATTTTCTTGCTCGAGAAACTTGGAAAATAAAACATATCCGCACCTTCGATGCCGCCGAATCGAATCGCTTGCTCTGCTTGCTTACGGATAACATACAGCTTGCGCTCGAATGCCATGTCGCTTGAGAGCTTCTCGGAACGCGCGATGAATGCCTGACGTACGAAAGGTTTAACTTTCTTCGACGATTGGCCAAGCATCGAGTCGTTCGTCGGAACGGTACGCCAGCCGAGCAGCGTCTGACCTTCCTTGGCAACGATCGATTCGAAAATGCTTTCGTGATTACGGCGCACAGCTTCTTCGTTCGGCAGGAACACCATTGCGACAGCGTAGTCGCCCGGTTCCGGCAACGTAAAACCGAGTTTCTCCGTCTCCGCCTGGAAGAAACGATGCGGAATTTGCATCAAGATGCCCGCTCCGTCGCCCGTGTTCGGCTCGCTGCCTTGACCGCCGCGGTGCTCCATGTTAAACAGCAGCGTCAGCGCCTGTTCGACGATCTCATGCGATTTCTTTCCTTTAATATGTGCGACGAATCCCATGCCGCATGCGTCTTTCTCAAACTGCGGATCGTACATCCCTTGTTTGATGGGTAGACCTTTATGCATCTCTATCATGCTATATCAACCTCTCTTGCGCAGTTTAGGAAATTTGACGACATGGCTTCTCATTCCGACGCGGATGGCCTAAAATGGAACTATCGGAGGAAAAAATGGTGATCGAACGACAAAACGAGAGGAAAACCTGAACATTATCGGCGAAATCCACGGCGATCGTTCATAAAATTCGTTTAATTTATTCAATCATTTTACCACCGGGTCAAGAAGGATGGCAATTTAATCTTTTTTATTATGTCGATAACGAACATTAAAGGAGAGGAATCATTTCGATGAGCAAAAGCTTCCGCAAGACCCTTATCCCTCTATTCGCCGCAGCGCTCACGTTCGGTCAGGCTTCCGCGACTTTCGCCGAAGATCCTGTCCCCCAGCCCGTCCCTCAGATGAACGACAGCTACAACATCGTCGCGCTGGGCGATTCGCTCGGCACCGGTTACGAACCCGGTATGACGCTGCAATCCGTGCCGTACGGCTACGTCGATCGCGTATACGAACAAGCGCTGTTCCATGGCCGCTCTGAGCTGGATAACTATGCCATTCTTGGATTGTCGACGACCGGCCTCTTCAATTTTCTGCAGGCCGCTTCGGAGAACCGTTCGGTCACTGCGATGGATTTGCAAGCCTTCCCTGCGACAACCCAATCGGAAGCCCTGAAGCAAGCCGATGACATGGCCAAGAAAGCGCCCGAGCTTGGCAAAGATTTGGCCCACGCCGATCTCGTCGTCTTAACGATCGGGGCGAACGACTTCACGAAACTCATTGAAGCGGCGAAGGACAAAGATACAACCTCCGCACGACAAATTATACAAGATAAAGCCGCCGAAACAATGAATAAGTATACAGAAGATTTGGATAAAACGATGAATTTGTTGCATAAGCTTGCGCCAGATGCACGAATCGTGATGTCAGATCAATATTTGCCGCTAATGCCGTCCCATGAGTTGTACCCCGATTTGGATAATGTCGGGAAAACGCTGTCCGAGACGGTGGACGCAAAAGCCGCTTCGTTATCCGCTGCTGGCATTCCCGTTCAAGTCGCTCATGTGTTCGAGCCATTCCGGGGCAAGTCGAGTTCCTTGACGCATTTCAATCTGCTTGAAGGCTTCGACATCCACCCAACGCAAAAAGGCTACGAAACGATCGCCAAAGCATTCTCCGATGTCCTCTGGCACGAATACCGCACGCCGTCTCCTCGTCCTGCGGACGTCGTCAATACAATCATCATCAATGGTAAGGAGACGCAGAACAAACCCATCTTCAAAAACAACACAAACTTCCTGGCCATTACGGACTTGGCCGATGCGATCGACGCCACCTGGAAGTGGGACCCTCAGACAAAGTCAGTCACCTTCACCAAAAACGGTCACTCCGTCGTCATCACCATCGCCGCTAAAACAATCGTCGTCGACGGCGTAAAGAAACCGCTAGCTACTCCTGCTTACTTCCAACAAGTAGGCAAAGTTACGAAAACGTATGTACCGCTCGGAGTCGTTAGCGACTCGCTGAATTACCAGGTCGTGTTCCGCAACAAACTTAAAACCGCATTCATTAATCTTTGATCGATAGCATTCCCCAAAAAGAAAGCTCCCCCATTTGGTTCGGGGGAGCTTTCTTTTACGCTTTAATGTCCAAGTTCTGTCCGAGATAAGGATGAATGTTCGTCTGGAGCATTTGAACAAGCTGCTGACCTTGCGTCTCTGCTTGATCCAATGCTTTGCCGATGACGGCGATCGATACGCTGTTTTGCAACTGCGCCGCCGATAATGTTCCACCAACTTCCATATTAACCCCTCCTTATTTAACGGTTACTCTAATCGTGACCGTCTTTCCGCCGAAGGCCGCTTTAATTGTCGCCGAGCCTTTACCTTTGGCGGTAATTTTGCCGTCGACTACCGTTGCCACGGAAGCATTGGACGTCGTCCATGTCGCTTGCGATGTCGGCGTTGACGTCTTGCCGTTCTCGAATGCCGCCGTCAAGCTGACAGACTGCTCAGCACCGATCGCAAGTTTCGTCGAAGTCAAGGATGGCGTAAGCTTCGTGAGTTTCGCCGTTACGACATAAGACACTTCCAACGACTTCTCTTGTACTTTGGCCGTCAGCTTGCCGCTTCCTTCCGCGAGCCCTTTCACCGACGCTCCGTTCACGGTTACGATACCTTCATTAGATGGATTCCAGTCGATTCGGGAGCCTATCGATACTTTTTTACCGCTTTTCGTCGTGGCCGTCACTTTAATCGCCTGCGAACGGTTTAACGTTACGCTTACGCTCTTCGGCGAAATATCGAAGGAAACAAACTCTTCCTCGACCGTTACTTTCACTTTAACCGTCTTGCCGAGATACGTGCCGGTTAACGTCGCAGTTGCCGGGAGAAGCCCCTTCATCGTCTTTGTCTTCACGAGCAAGTTAGGTGTCGACGACTTCCAGACGACTTTATCGGTAATCGATACTTCTTCTCCGTTCTCGTAAATCAGTTTCACCGTCGGAAGCGATACTTCCTTGCCGATGACGACGCTGACGTTATCAGCGGACGGGATCAGCGTCAAAATTTTATTATGAACGTTAACGACGATCGTATCGGATACGATATTGTTGGCGCCGTTATCGACTTCGGCGCGGAGCGTAACCGTGCCTTCCTTCAGCGCCTTCCACTTGCCGTCTTCGATCGACAACACGGCGGAATCGCTAGCTGCAGCATCGTCATTATCGGTATCTGCAGCAGTCGACGTTTGTGGATCAATCGTCCACTTCACGAGTTTGCTGACGTCCTTCGTGTCGCCGGACAATGTCGTGCCCGTTACGGTCGGAAGGGCTGCTGTGTCGCCGACGAAAGCGTCTAGCGAGTCTTTTCCGATGTCAAGCTTCTCAAGCGTAGGGAAGACCGTCACAGAAAGCGATCGAGATAAGCCGTTAAATGTGACAGTGATCGTAGCCGTACCGACGCCTCTCGGCTTCACAATTGCCGATTTGCCGTCGGCGGATAATGCAATCGTTGCGACCGCCTGATCGGCGTCCGCGATTTTCCATTCCGCTTGTTGCGTCACGTCGTCGAACTTGCCGTCCTTGGCAGCAGCTGCCGTCAAGGAAACAGAAGAGCCGTTAAGTGCAATGTAAATCGGCTTATCTTGCGAAATTTTCAATGCCTCGAATGAATTGCGAACGATGACCGTCACTGCATCGGACAAGCCAAAACGTTTCGCGGTTACGACCGCTGTACCCGTACCGACGATCGTGATTTTACCCGCTGTATCGACTTTGACTACTGCGGCATTGCTGCTCGTCCAAGTCGCTTTGCTTGTAATGGTTTCGTCGGTCCCGCCCAATTTCAGTTTAGCTTTCGCGGTCAGTTCTTTCTGTCCGTCGCCAAAAAGCATAGTAATTGGACCTGCGACAACCGAACTGCCGTCATACAGATCAATCGATTCATACGGGTTGTTAACCGTCAGCTTAACGGAATCCGTACGGCCCTTGTATTTGACCGTAATCGTCGCCGTACCTTCGGTCAGCAGCTTAACCGTACCGTTCTCCACCGTGGCCACGGAAGTCGCAGAACTCGTCCACGTGGCCGACGAAGAAACATCACTTTCCTTGCTGCCGTTCACGCCGACGGCTTTCAAGACGACATCCTGACCCAGATCGAGTGTTAACGCGTCCGGTGCATCCGTCGAATCTTTTTTGATCTTTAAAGCATCGTACGCGTATTCCGAAGTCACGTAAATCGTGCTCGACACGGATTTGTATCTGGCTGTAATCGCAACGGAATTCGCTTCTCCACTGGCAGTCACGACGCCTTTGACGACTTTGATCGATGTTGAGCTGGACGTCCAAGTGGCGTCAGCGGTCACATCTCTTTCAGACGGGGCATTCGCGATGTCCGCATATGCGGTTAACGTCAACGAATTGTCGTCGACGTAAAGTTTGGATGTTGAGGACGGCGAAATACGTACGCTGTTAACCGTCTCGTCAGCTGCCGAAGCGACGCCGCCAACAACGCCGAAGAACATTGCGAAGACGAGAACTGCCGCCATGAAGCGGCTGCCTGCGGCACGGGAACGGGACGACGGGAAATGTGGTTTGACTTGATTGTTCCAGGTTTTCATCAATCGGGAATCCTCCATAACACCGTTTTAAGACGGAAATGTCTACTTCTAATAACGGCTTTGGAAGATGATTCCTGAATACATAACGCAGAAAAGATCGTTTTACGTCGGCAAAATGAGACTATCGTCTCACATTAGAGCTTGTAATCTTTGCGAGCTTCGTCCAGCTTCTCCAAACATTTTTCCGCCCAACGCCTCAGTCCGTCGATTCTGGCAACTTCCGCTTCGAGCGCCGTCTTTAAGCTTGTTGGATAGTCCGGAAGCGCTCCGCCGTAAGGCTTCACCGTCTGCGAGGGCACCCATGTCTTCTCCGTATACGCCAGCGCCTTGCGCTCGTGGAAGATCGGCGCGTCCGGATCGAACTCGCTGTGCAAGTCGCCTTGGGTCGGATGACGAAGCACGGCGAGCACTTTCACCAGTGTTCTCCGCCCGTCCTCTTCTATCGCTTCTCCGACATATTCCCCCGTTTTGTAGCTAATTCTCACAAGTTGCGACACCGTTTCATTGATCCCCATCTCGCACTATTCCTCCTTCTTATCGCTTCTTCTTATTGTACCACTTGTTCCGAGCTTCGCTTACGCGTAATATGTAGGTAGGTAAAGTGGGGGATTATTTCTTATGCGCAAAAAACGAGTTCTGCTGCTTTCCGAAGGATTCGGCACCGGACATACGCAAGCCGCGTACGCGCTGGCGGTCGGGCTGCGACAGCTGTCGCCTCGCATCCAGACTCGCGTGATCGAGCTGGGAACTTTCCTGAATCCCGTTATTGGCCCGTTAATCTTGTCGGCCTATCGCAAAACCGTCAGCAAACAGCCTAAACTGGTCGGCAAAATGTACCGCAGCGGCTACCATAAATCGCTTAACCGGGTTACGCAATTCGCGCTGCATCGGCTATTTTACAATCAAGTATCCGATGTTGTGCGCCAATTGAAGCCGGATTCCATCGTGTGCACGCATCCGTTTCCGAATGCCGTCGTCAGCCGGTTGAAGCGTCTGGGACTGAACGTTCCGCTTTATACGCTCATTACGGACTACGACGCGCATGCGACTTGGACGAACCCGGAAGTGAACACTTATTTGGTCAGCTCTGCAACCGTGCGGAACAAGTTGATCGCCCGCGGCGTTCCGCCGACTTCGATCGAGGTGACGGGCATACCGGTCCATCCGAACTTCTGGCACCCGCATGACCGCGCGGAGGCGCTAGCGGAGTTTAGCTTGAAGGACATGCCTACTGTGCTTGTTATGGGCGGCGGTTGGGGATTGCTGTACGGTGAGGAGCTCGTTGAATATATGGCCGGCTATGCCGAGCGCGTACAGTTGATTCTATGCATGGGCAACAACGACAAGGCAAGGGAAAAGCTGATGGCTGACCCTCGTTTCCAGCACCGGAACATCCATGTCATCGGCTATACGAAGGAAATCAACAAGCTGATGGACGTGTCGGATCTGCTCGTGACGAAACCCGGCGGCATGACATGCACCGAAGGCATGGCCAAAGGCATTCCGATGCTGTTCTATGAACCAATCCCCGGACAAGAAGAAGAGAACGCCGAATATTTCGTCACCCACGGCTTCGGCGAGCTCATGACGACAACCGAAACGATCGACCGTTGGTTCCGACTTATTCAAGAGCCCTATGCGTCCGATCAGCACCGCGATGCACTTCTTGCGTTGCGCAATGCCGAATATCATCCGGCGAAATGCTCCGAAGCGGTTCTCGCATTGATGAACTAGGGCGTGTCTGAATACTCCGAGGGGTTTTCAGACACGCCCTAATGGATAAGACAAACAAAAGAAGTTCAAGGAACGCCCGGCAAGGGCGAAAACCTTGAACTTCCTTCTTTTCTGTCGATTGAACCTTTACAGCGCGCTGCCGCCGTACAGGAACCGATATTCCCAGTGCTTGCCGGCTATGCTATCTACCCGGACGCCACCGGACTCGACGGAGTAGGTATGTAACATCTGGCCATCGCCGAGGTAAATGCCAACATGCGAGATTTTGGTCGAGAACGGACGTTTACCGCCGTATAGCGATGCTTTCGTGCCTTTATAATCCATAAAGAACATCAAATCGCCGCGCTTTAGCGCATGCCAATCCGTCGTCACGGTGTTCTTGTTGCGTACGTAGTCGCCTTGGGCGGCCGAATCAGCCGGAAGCACAATGTCGAGTGCGTCTTTGAACGCCTGGCGGGTGAAATCCGAGCAATCGAACGTTGCGGTTGTATTCCGATCCGAGCCGTATTCATACGGCGTACCGAGGTACTTCTGTCCCGCGGCGATTACCGCTTCGATTTTCTGTGCTGCGGTTTGAACGCTAGTCGGCGGTGTGGACGCTGGCGGTGCGGACGTCTGCGGAAGTGCGCCTGTCACTTTGACGTACTGCTCCTGACTGCTGACATAACCCGTGAGGCCTGCGCTGTCCTTAATTGCATACCAACTCTTGTTGACAACACTTGTGATGACGAACTGTTCGTCCTTTTTCAAATATCGAATGAAAGCTCCGCTCGTAGATGGTGCTTCACGGAACGATACTGACGCGACAACAATCGCGTTCGCCCCTGCCGGTTGCTGCGCCGCCGGCTTGTAATCTACATATTTATCGCTCGAGGATATGTAACCGATTTTGCCGAACACATCTTGGACTCTCAACCAGTTATCGTTCGTGCGCTCTAAGACGACGACTTCCTCTCCCGCTTTCAAATACCGCGTTACCGCAGTTGACGTACTCGGTCCGGTTCTGAAGCTCACCGATGCCACGATCTGTGCGGTTTCCACCTTCGTTGCTGCAGATGCGACAGCCGGCAGCGCGGAGATGAACAACGAAGCGGCGAGCAACAGCTGTATACCCTTTTTCCTCATGCGCCGATTCCTCCCAAGATGAAAAAATGTAACTCCTTGTCCATTATATTTTTTCAAGGGGCTGCTTCCATGAGTCGCCGATCACGCCGCGTATTCCCTCTATAGGCAAGAAGAGCCAATAGCTGCATAGGCCATACGTCCGGCAACCCGCGCCATTCAAGGGAATCGGAGGGAACAGTGATCGCGATTGGTGCGATTTACCAGCGGTCTCTTCAGCGGATTTATGCGATCGCTTGAGATCTCCCTTTCCTTTGGTAAATCGGCACATTCCCGCTCGAAACCGGAGAGATCCCCGAATCTTGATGGACATTTCCATTAATTGTTCTAGAAACTATCTGCCGTGGGCGAAATTAATGGACTTTTCCATTAACACTGACTTCTAGTCCGGGGGTTGAGTGCTGATCGGCGGGAGATGGGAGGCGGGCTGTCGAGTGTAACAACGTAAAAAAAGCTTGCCGGCTGCCCGGCAAGCTTAGCTGCAACTCTATTTTACTTTCTGTCCTCTTCCGGAATCAGCTTCTCGCGGAGAGCTTTAACTTCCGGATGTTCCAGATACTCGTCGAACGTCATCATCCGGTCGATGAGTCCATTCGGCGTAATCTCGATTATGCGATTCGCGATCGTTTGCACGAACTGATGGTCATGCGAGGTAAAAATAATCGGACCGTCGAAATCGATGAGGCCGTTGTTGAGCGCCGTGATGGATTCGAGATCCAAGTGGTTCGTCGGCTCGTCGAGCAGCAGTACGTTGCCGTTCGTCAGCATCATACGCGACAGCATACAACGAACTTTCTCTCCCCCGGAAATAACGGAAGCTTTCTTCAGTGCTTCGTCGCCGGAGAACAGCATCCGTCCGAGGAAGCCGCGAATGAACGATTCGTCCGGATCCTTCGTATATTGGCGCAGCCACTCGGCCAGGTTCAGGTCAACGCCATCGAAGTAAGCTCCGTTTTCTTTAGGGAAATACGCATTAATCGCCGTGACGCCCCACGTGACGGAACCCGCTTCTGGCTCCTTCTCGCCTACGAGAATTTGGAACAACAACGTCTTAGCCAGACCGTAAGGCCCGACGAGCGCGATCTTGTCGCCCTTGTTCACGACGAAGTTGACGTTGTTCAACGCTTTCTCACCGTCCAAAGAAGCGGTCAAGTTCTCGACCGTAACGACCTGCTTACCGACTTCGCGTTCAGGCTTAAAGTTAATGAACGGATATTTGCGGTTCGATGGACGAATGTCGTCTAGCGAGATTTTGTCGAGCATCTTCTGGCGGCTTGTCGCTTGCTTAGCCTTCGACTTGTTTGCGGAGAAGCGCTGGATGAATGCTTGCAACTCTTTCATCTTATCTTCTTTTTTCTTATTCTGGTCGCGCATCAACTGTTGAGCCAATTGGCTCGATTCGTACCAGAAGTCGTAGTTGCCCACGTACAATTGAAGTTTGCCAAAGTCGATATCCGCGATGTGCGTACACACCTGATTCAAGAAGTGACGATCATGTGAGACAACAATGACAGTACCTTCGTAACGCGACAGGAAATCTTCCAGCCAGTTGATCGATTCGAGATCCAAGTGGTTGGTAGGTTCGTCGAGAAGCAGGTTGTTCGGACTGCCAAACAAAGCTTGCGCGAGCAAAATGCGAACTTTCTGGTTGCCGTCCAACTCGGACATCTTCTTGTCGTGCAGATCAGTCGTGATGCCGAGTCCGTTCAACATACCCGCCGCTTCGCTCTCCGCTTCCCAGCCGTTCATGTCAGCGAATTCAGCCTCGAGTTCGCCTGCTCTCATGCCGTCTTCGTCGGAGAAATCCTCCTTCGCGTAGATGGCATCTTTTTCCTTCATGACCTTATAGAGTCGATCGTGGCCCATGATGACTGTCTCTAACACTTGGAAGTCATCGTATTCGTAATGATTTTGTTTCAAGACGGCGAGCCTCTCGCCGGGCGTTATGTGGACTTCTCCGGACGAAGACTCCACTTCGCCGGACAAAATTTTCAGAAACGTAGACTTGCCTGCTCCGTTCGCACCGATCAAACCGTAACAATTGCCTGGCGTGAACTTGATATTTACATCTTCGAATAAGGGGCGCTTGCCAAAACGGAGGCTAACGCCGGATACGGTAATCATGAGTCTAATCCATCCTTTTCACTTGAATTGTCGCGAACCGCACGATCGAAACGTAACGTCTCACCGTGTTGCAGCAGCAAAATTTGCTTTTCGGAAATACCGAGATTCTGTCTTGCCGCCTCCAGACGATCCAGTGCTTCCGTAGGCGTATCGTCAGAAAGCTTAAATGCACCGTAATGCATGGGCACAAAATATTTTGCCTTCACGTCGAGGAAAGCCTGCAACGCTTCTTCCGGGCTGACGTGCTGAGCCGCCATGAACCATTCGGGATCGTAAGCGCCGATCGGCATGAGCGCAATGTCGATATCGAATCTTCTGCCGATCTCTTCGAATCCACGAAAGTAGCCGCTATCTCCCGCAAAATAAATCGTCGGGCCGTGGTCGCATTGCAGCACCCATCCGCCCCAGTGCGAGGTGTTCATGTCCCACGGGTTTCTTCTCGTCCAATGCTGGGCAGGGACGAAAGTAAACTTCGCTCCGTGATGTGACAAGTGCTCCCACCAATGAAGCTCCTCGGCTTGCAAGAATCCGCGAAGCATGAGTTTCCTGCGCAGCCCGGCGGGTACGATCATTTTTTTGGGGCCTCTCAACCTACGAAGGGACGATATATGCAAATGATCGTAGTGGGCGTGGGAAATAAGCACAACGTCGGTCGAAGGCATGTCCGACAGCTCGACGCCTGGCGGGGCGAGTCTTTTTTGAAACGCCATCCTTCTCGCCCATACCGGGTCCGTGACAATATTCAAACCCGCCATCTGTATGAGAAACGTGGAGTGGCCAATCCAGGTCAGGGACGGCTCGTTGCGGTTATGCTGTAGGAATCGCAAATCAGGGGCTACGCTGGGTACGCATTCCACGTTGTCTCTATCGAGAATTTTGCGAATTCGGTCCCTACGCCAACGGTCGAACTGTTCCATGGATGCTTTGCCGGCACCAACGGAGTCCAAGTTGCCGAAGCGTCTTCTAAGCATGAAATCCCTCCGATGATGTGTTCATGTATACTATAGCAGGAAACGCGGAAATGTACCAAGCCGCGCAGCAAAAAAAGAGCGGCGTTTCCCTCTCTTCGACGTTCACCAGTCGATTTTGGCATTTCGTCCCCGAATGCGTTATTGTGGAAGTAGCTAAATAAGCGAACAAGCGAGGGGGAGTCAAGTCCATGAAGCTCTTGTCCATCGAGCCGACCCCGAGTCCGAATACGATGAAACTTAACGTCGACGTCAGACTCGAACCCGGGGTGCAATTGACTTACGACAAAAATACCGCGTCCGCGCCGCCTCTTATTCAGAAACTGCTCGAGGTGCAGGGGGTTAAGTCCGTGTTCCATACGGCGGACTTCCTGGCGCTGGACCGCAAAGGCAATGCCGACTGGGCCACTATTCTAGACGGCGTCCGCGAAGCGTTCGGCATTGCCGATGGAGGATCTCTGACCGGTCAAGGGGAAGGCGCAGCAGGTTTTGGGGAAGCCCACGTGAAAGTTCAGAAATTCCGTGGCATTCCGATGCAGCTGCGAGTTCAGAGCGGCGGTCAGGAATTCAGAGCCGCGATGCCCGAACGTTTCGCGAAAGCGGTAACCGAAGCGGCCGGGGCGACGATGATTCGGGAGCGGATGCTGGAAGACCTCGGCGTGCGCTACGGCGAACCGCAGGAAGTGCTTGATGAAGTGCAGCGAGAACTGGATGCCGCATATCCCGAAGCACGGCTTCGCGACCTCGTCGCCCAATCCATCGCCGCCGGTCCCGAAGCTCCACCTCCCGCCCCTCCGGCTCCGCTAAGCGGCGCCGAAGTATGGAAGGCGCTCGACTCGCAAGACTGGCGCGAAAGGTACGCAGCGTTGGAGCGGTTGAAGCCGACGCCGGAAGACTTACCGGTCGTCGCCCGCGCCCTGCGGGACAGCCAGCTATCGGTACGTCGGCTCGCCGTCGTTTATTTAGGCGATCTCCGCACGGCTGAGGCGATGCCGCACTTGTATGGCGCTATGAAGGATTCTTCCGGCGCAGTACGCAGAACGGCAGGAGATACGTTGTCAGATATCGGCGATCCCGCCGCCGCGCCTTCGATGATCGAGGCGCTTGAGGATTCCAATAAGCTCGTCCGCTGGCGCGCCGCCCGGTTCCTCTTCGAAGCGGGCGACGAGTCCGCGCTCGAAGCACTGCGCAGGACGACGGCTATCGAGCCCGAGTTCGAAGTTCGGCTGCAAGCGGAGATGGCCGTCGCCCGCATCGAACGAGGCGAGGAAGCCGCCGGCTCCGTCTGGCAGCAGATGACGCGCATGCGCGAGGAGAACCGCGGCGGCAACGAATAAATAAAAGGGATCGAAACCCGTAAGGCGCTACGCCTTCGGCATTCCGATCCTTTTTTACTCTTCGTTTATTATGAATTGCTGTTGTTTATATACGTGTAGTTGGTTTTTGCCTAGCAGCTTCGCTCTGTACAGTGCTTCGTCGGAATGGCGGATCAACGAGTCCCAATGACCGCCAGTCGTGGGGTAAGCCGTTGCCACACCGAGGCTGAGCGTCACAAGCCCGGAAGTTAGCGTGGAATGCCGGTTCGCAATGCCAAGCGCAGAAACAACGGAAGCAAGGTCTAATGCGATTTTCTCCGCAGCACCCGAATCCGTCTCCGGGAGAATGGCGATAAACTCCTCACCGCCGAACCTCGCGACGAATCCTCCCGGTGGAAACTCGAATGCATCGAGAGCTTTCGCCACTTTTTTTAAGCAAATATCGCCTTCGAGATGGCCGTATGTATCGTTGTACAACTTAAAATTGTCGATGTCGCATAGTACGACGGATAACGGAACGCTCCCGCGCCCGGCAGCAAGCACCCATTCCTGCTCCAGCTTGTCGTTCATATACCGCCGGTTCGCAATGCCGGTAAGCCCGTCCAAATTCGCGAGACGCATCAGCATTCGGTTCGACTCTTGCCTCTGCTGGTCAGCGAGCTTCCTGGCCGTAATATCGTGGAAAATAACAATAGCCGCCGGGCTGTCTTCGACGGATATCCAAGCTGACGTCATCTCGACGTCAATCGTCACGTCGTCCAACCTTGACATTTTGATTTCCAAAGGCACGCATTGTTCAACTTTCAACATAGTCTTGGATAAATATTCACTTGTACATTCGGTGTCGTCCGGATGCACGTACTTCAACACCGGCATGCCGATCAGTTGCTGGTCGGATTTCGCTTTCAGCAGCACTGCCGCACGCTCGTTCGCGTACCCGATTCTTCCATCCTCGCCTACAACGATGATAGCGTCAGGTGACAGTTCCACAAGCTTGCGATAACGATAATCGCTTTCCTCTACCGCATGAATGGCTGTCTTCCCATCGGAAATATCGCTGCCCGAGAGAATCACTTCCGTTACTTCGCCATTCACGAATACCGGAGTTACGTTATTTAAATAATGGCGACCGTTAATGTTTGTTTCGTACTGTACATGTTCCCCCGCCCAAGCTCTATCGTAGATCCCTCTGATATACTCGTGCATACTTGGAGGCAGAAGCTCTTCCATCGATTTGCCGATGTCGCCCTGATTCCATCCTCGCATATATAACAACTTTCCCTCACCAAACGTAAACCGATAATGGCCGTCTATCATCCTGAACTTACAGATCATGCCGTGTTGTTCCCGAAGTAAATCCACGTACTCCTGCCGGCTTGCCTCAAGCTGAATTAATTGCCCTTGAAGTGCCTTCGCCCGGCGAATCCAAAATAGAACAAAACCGCTTCCGAAGATCGCTAAGCATAAAATAACAGCCGTTAACACAGTGACAATCGCTATTTGCATGCAGAAGTACCACCCGTCAGATGGAATAAATTTGTAGGTTACGATTGTCAAGCGATATATTTTGACAATAATATAACAAATTCTTAGACCATTTGACAGAGGGAAAGCGGTTACATGGAAGAAAATTGATAATGAGCCCGCAAAGTATGCTGCGTTTCAACCTAAACCCTATGTATAGCGCTTTCTTGTTTGTAATAATACCGTAATCTAAGTTTCATGTTCTCTTCATCTTGACGGGTTACAATGCTTACATGACCCCCCTTTTCAATAATAGATTTCGGGCTTGCGGCGAGGGTGCCGCAAGCCCACTTTTTTTGTTGCGGTGCATCGCTATTTCAAAAAAAGAACTGTGTTGAATCGAGGGTTTGCTGCGGGACTAATTAATTCGGCCGTAAGCAGCCACTTGGGGACGGAGTTACTGCGCGGAACACATTAATTCGAT
>NZ_JBHSMI010000028.1:670549-885014 GCF_042655525.1 Cohnella soli | reverse complement strand
TACTACGCGGGACGCATTAATTCGGCCGAAAGCAGCCACTTGGGGCGGGAGTTACTACGCGGAACGCATTATTTCGACCGTCAGCAGCCACTTGGGGCGGGAGTTACTGCGCGGAACACATTAATTCGATCGTCAGCAGCCACCTGGGGCGGGAGTTACTACGCGGGACGCATTAATTCGGCCGAAAGCAGCCACTTGGGGCGGGAGTTACTACGCGGAACGCATTATTTCGACCGTCAGCAGCCACTTGGGGCGGAAGTTACTTCGCGGAACACATTAATTCGATCGTCAGCAACCATCTGGGGCGGGAGTTACTTCGCGGAACACATTAATTCGGCCGTAAGCAGCCACTTGGGACGGGAACGCGCGGGACAGGTGCGGCTTCGGTTCGGCGGAATTCTGAACCAAAGCCGCTCAATCCATCTCTGCTAATCATTTCCCCGCTATCGGTTCCAGAGGCTGCGCGTTGCCATAGAATGGCGCCGCTCCCCGTTCGCTTGCTGCCCAGCGGACGGCGTTGGCGATGACACGCAGAACCGGCTCATTGTAATACGTCGGATACGTTTCATGTCCTGGGCGGAAGTAGAAGATTTTCCCTTGTCCACGGGAGAAGGTCGCTCCGCTGCGGAACACTTCGCCGCCTTCGAACCAACTGACGAAGACAAGCTCGTCCGGATCGGGGATATCGAAGTGTTCCCCGTACATTTCCTCTCGCTCCAACTCGAAATACTCGGGGAGGCCGGCGGCGATCGGATGGGAAGGCTTTACAACCCACAGGCGCTCCTTCTCGTCCGCTTCCCGCCATTTTAGCGCGCAAGACGTGCCCATCAACTTACGAAATATTTTCGAATAGTGCCCGGAATGCAGAACGATCAATCCCATGCCTTGCAGCACGCGCTGTTGCACCCGCTCGACGATGGCGTCGTCTACTTCGTCGTGCGCCTGATGGCCCCACCAGACGAGCACGTCCGTATCGTTCAATCTATCCGCCGTCAAGCCGTGCTCGGGTTCGTCCAGCGTTGCGGTGCCGATGTCGAAACCGTATGCCGATAACCCTGCCTGAAGCGCGCGGTGAATGCCTTCCGGATATACCTTCGCGACTTCCGCATTATGGCGCTCATGCCGAAATTCGTTCCATACCGTTACCCTGACTCGATCGCTCACTCCTTCACCCCCGCAACGCTTGGAGCAGTAAAGCCCGCTTCGATGTCCGACAGTTTAACAGCACGACGTGCCAAATACGACTGTTCGACCGCTTCCAAGGCGAGTTGGTTCAGGTAACCGTCGCGCAAAGTACCCGTCTCTTCACGCATCGTCCCCCGTACCCTGTCAACAAAGTCTTGCATTTGCTTCAACTTGTATGACTCCGGCACTTGAAGCTCCTCGACCAAAGGCTGCCCATCCGGACCGGGATGCGTCCATATGAGCGTTTCGCCGTACTCCCAGCCCATACGCAGCGTCCCGTTATCTCCGTACACCGATATTTCGAACTGATTGTTGCTGCCGTAAGCGTTGCGCGATGTCTGGAATACGGCAGGCACGCCCGGCTCTAGCAGCGCCGTGAACGCGGCGAAATCATCGATGTCGACCGGGACCGAGCGACCCGTTACCGGATCTTCGCGCTCGGAGATCAGGTTACTCATGAGCGCGGACACTTCCGTCGGCTCTCCGATCAGGAAACGCGCCGCATCCACCATATGCGAACCGAGGTCCCCGAGCGTCCCCGTCCCCGTAATCGTGCGATCAAGACGCCAGTTCATTTTCGTGTCGAACAGCGGGCCTCCCCATTGCTGCAAATATTGCAGGAAGACGTGCCGCAACGTCCCGATTTTGCCATCCCGAATCATCTCGCGCGCCAACCGGTACGATGGCGTATAGCGGTACGAGAAACCGACCATGCAGAGCGACGGATGCTGCACGGAAAGCTCCATCAGCGCCTTCGCTTCTGCGAACGTGCGCGTGAACGGCTTCTCGGTCATGATCGGCATGCCGTGAACGAGACAAAGCCGAATTATCTCGTAATGCGCGTTGTTTGGCGTAATCGACATGACCGCATCGACATCCGCATTCCGGATCAAATCCTCCGGCTCGAAATATCGCGAGCTAGCATCGAGCCCGAGCTTGTCGCCCCATTCCGCTACCCGAGCGGCGTCGCGGTCGCAAATCGCCGTTATGGCTGCTCCCTCGATCCCCGCAACCTGCTCCGCGTGCACGGAAGCCATACCGCCAAGACCGATTAAACCCAATCTGATCTGTTTCATTTTCGCTCCTCCAATCGCTCTCTTCTTTACTTGATGCCCGTCATCGTCATCCCTTTAATAAAATAACGCTGCGCAAACAAATATACGGCGAAAATCGGAACAAAGCTGACGACGTTGCCCGCCATGAGCAGGTTCCAATCCGTAGACCATTTGCCTTGCAAGCGGCTCAGGCCGAGCGGCAAAGTCATCAGTTCTTTGCTATGCGTCACGATGAGCGGCCATAGGAAGCCATTCCATGAACTCATGAACGCGAATATCGTCAGCGCCGCCAGCGTCGGTTTGACAAGCGGCAGCACAATGCTACGGAAAACCCGGTAATACGTCGCCCCGTCCATGAAAGCGGCCTCCATCAGCTCGTTCGGGATCGTCATGATGTTCTGGCGCATCAGAAACGTGCCGTAGGCGCTGAACAAGCCGGGAAGAATAAGACCCGCGTAAGTGTCGGCCAAGTTCGTCTGCGAAAATAAAATAAATAGCGGTACGAGCGTGACTTGGCTTGGTATCATCATCGTCGTCAGGAACAAAACGAAAATGCTTTGGCGCCCGCGAAAAGGAATTTTGGCGAACACGTATGCGGCCATCGCGCAAACAAGCAGTTGCAGCACGGTTGTGGCGATGGCAACGACTGCGCTGTTGAGCAGGAACCGGTATAGCGGGAAAAATTGCTCGATCGTCTTAAAATTATCGAAGTTCCAATGGGACGGCAGCAGCTTAGGAGGCATCCGGACCGCCTCCAGTTTCTCCTTGAACGCGCCGGATACCATCCATACGAACGGGAAGACGAGCACGATCGAGGCGGCGGCCAGGAAAAGATGCGTTAGCGCATTTTTTAACGCATGGCTGCTATCTTTCATAGACGACCCACCTCCGCTGCAATCCTTGCATAACCATCGTAACCGTGAAGATGATAAGGAAAAGCACCCATGACTGCGCGGCCGCGAAGCCCATTTTATTGAATTGGAACGCGTTCTTGTACACTTGCTCGACGATCGTGCTCGTGGCCCCTGCCGGTCCGCCGTTCGTCATAATGAGCACCTGATCGAATAATTGGAAGGAATTGATAAGCGAGATCGTCACAACGAAGAACAGCGTCGGCGACAGCATTGGAACGGTAACCCGCCACAGCTTGCTCCAGGCGGAAGCCCCGTCGAGATCGGCGGCCTCGTAATAATCGTCGGAGATGTCCTGCAGCCCCGCCAGCAAAATAATCGAGACGAACCCGATGTCTTTCCATATCGTGACCGCGATAATCGCGACGAGTGCCCAATGGTCATCCTGCAGCCAGACCGGCCCGTCAATGCCGATCATCGAGAGCAGATAGTTCAACAAACCGCTTTGCCCGTTCAGCAGCCAGCGCCAGACGATGGATACGGCGACCCATGACGTAATGACTGGAACGAATACTGCCGCGCGGTACATCTTGATGCCTATGATTCCCCGGTTGAGCAACACGGCGAACAGCATTCCGAGCAGCGTGATGGACGGCATGTAGCCAACGAGAAACACAACAACGTTCCGAAGCGATGTCAGCGACTTCTCATCTCCGAAAACTTTGGCGTAATTGTCCCAGCCGATAAAATGAAGATTCGTCCACTTGCCGAGCATATCCCAATCCGTGAAGCTGATGATGACGGAAGAAATCATCGGCACCAGTTGGAAGGCGAGCAGCAAGGCGAGCGCGGGCAGCAGGAAAACGACGACGGCCATGCGGCGATTCCACTTGCGTTGTCCTACCATGTCCATTTTCCTTTCTCAAAAACCTCTATACGAAATTCCGGCTCGAACTTACAATAAATTTAGGACGAGGCAACCGTACCCCAATACGGTTGCCCCGCCAACCCGCGAACTGGATAATCCACTCCCGGCGGACCGTTAGGGACTGTTGCGAAATAACGCGAAGGATATCCCGTAGGATTTTGTCGGAGTACAAGGAAGCGAAACCGCCACGTAGCAGAGCTACGCAAGGTTGAAGCTGACGCAGTAATCCGGCAAAAGACAAGGGATAGACGAAAGGTTATTTCGTAACAGTCACTTACTTCAGCAGTTCTTCGACTTTCTTCTGCGCGTTGTCGAGCGCCTGTTGCGCGGACTCCCTGCCGAGCTTCGCTTTATCCAGTTCGTCACCAACCGCCGCTTTGAGTTCGTTCCACTTTTCCGGCTTCGGTCCGACAGGCGGAAGCACAAGTGAATCGAGCGCCTCGGATACGACTTTCTTCGATTCGGGAGGCGTGATTTTGTAGTATGCCTCCATTACAGAGTCGTCCGCGACGGCCGGGACGCTCCATCCGGCGTTGATGCGCAAGCTTATCGCGGCCGGATCGCTGGAGATGAACTTCATGAAACGCCAGGCGGCTTCTGCGTTTTTCGTGTTTTTGGAAGCGACGAGACCGTCCGCGAAGAAGTGATGCGCTTTTTGCGTCGAGCCGGGCTCAAGAGCGATATCCCATTTAAACGGAAGGTCCTTGAAGTTGCCGAAGTTCCAAATGCCGAAACGGGCCATCGCAATTTTGCCTTCCTTGAAGGCGTTCAAGTCAGCGTCCGGTTGATTAAACGTATCGTCGTTCAACGCCGGGGACACTTTGTATTTGCTCGCTTTGTCTATCATCCATTGCAGCGCCTGCACATTGGCCGGGCTGTTCACCGTCGGCTTGCCGCCCGCGTCGAACATGCCGCCGCCATTTTGCCCGATCGTCTTGTAAAATTCGTAAAACTGCAGCGGAGCGTAAGTGCCCCAAATGCCTTGCTTGGCGTCGGTGAGCTTCTGCGCCGCTTCCAACTCTTCCTTCCACGTCCACGAAGCGTCCGGATATTTGACGCCTTTGGCGTCGAACAAATCTTTGTTATAGAATAGGACGACGTCGGAGAAGCTTTCGGTGACGCCCATCTGCTTCCCATTGTAATTAAAAGCATCGTAAGCGAGTTTCTTGTAGATTTCCGGCTTAAACGACGCATCCGCCGCGATCGTCGGCGTCAAGTCGAGCAGCAAGTCCTTGGAAGCGTACGTCCGGAAGTTCTCGTAGCCGACTTCGAACAGATCAGGTTCTCCGCCGCTCGCAAGCAGCGTCGTCAGTTTCGTATCGTAGTCAGCGTAAGGTACGATCTCGTAATCGACCGTCACGTCGGAATTCGCTTTCTGGAAGGCGTCCACCATGCCCTTGAACGTCTCTTCCTGGCCGTTCGCGGTGTACATCATCAGCTTGATCGTCACCGGCTCCTTGGTCGGCGACGAAGACTCGGACGCCGATTCGGACGGGGAAGCCGGCTGCGTGGACGTCTCGGACGGTGATGCCGGGCTGCTATCTCCGTTATTTTTGTTGCCCGAGCCGCATGCGCTCATGAAAGTCATGACAGCTACCAGCAGGATAACCCCGCTTTTCTTGAACATTCGAACCCTCTCCTTATGTTTTGTCGTATTCAGGCCCTTCCGTTAATACGTCAAGATTTGATATCCGCGCTGTCGCGACCCAACCACCTCCCTAAAGAAATGCGGCTCCGTTGCCTGTCGGTCATTGCTATTCCGCCGATCCGCCTATTCTCAGCACGGACCGCCGATCGATCAGTTCAAGCGGCATCACCAGCGGTTCGAAAGACCGGTACGCTTCGGTATGCCCGATTGCCGACAGCAGCCGTTCCGCGGCCATAATCCCTTTGGCGACTGCATCCTGCCGGATCGTCGTGAGCGGCGGCGTGGATATTCTCGCAACGGAAATGTCGTCGAAGCCGATGACCGAAATATGCGTCGGTACTTCCCGCCCCTCGTCCCTGACGCCTTGCATGACGCCCATCGCCATCAGATCGCTGGTCGCGAACGCCGCCGTAATTTCCATCTGTTTCGATGCGATAAGCTTACCGGCTTCCCGGCCGTATTCGTACGTGACGGAATGTTCGAAAACATAATCCGGATTATAGAACAGTCCGGCTTCCTTTAACGCGCGCTTGTAGCCGAGAAAGCGCTTCTCGACGACCCCATCTTTGCGGATAAGCCCGGTCACGAGCGCGATGTTCGTATGCCCGTTGTCGATGAGATGCTTCGTCGCCATATAACCGCCAAGTTCGTCGTCGATGCCTACGGAATCGAAATAGCTGTCATTGATATAGCTGTCGATCAGCACGATCGGCATACGTACTTTCTTGAGATCCTCGTAGAAGCTCTCCTGATAAATTCCCGTAATAATGGCTCCGTCCAGATTGCGCTGCATCGACGTATCCAAATAACCTTCGCCCTTCTCGACTCCGGACAAAATCATATGATAGCCGGACTGCCTCAGTCGCGCCTCGATGCCGCATACCAGTTCGGAGTAGAATGGGTTTTGCAGCAGCAGTTGCTTGCGCTCTTCCGTCTGGGGAATAACGACCCCGATCAGCTTCGACTTGTTGTTGGCTAAGCTCCGTGCAGAGAAGTCGGGAATGTAATTCAGTTCCTCAACTGCCTTCCGCACCTTCGCTACCGTCTCGGAGGATACTTTGCCCTCTCGTCCGTTCAGAACGTAGGACACGGCTGCCGTAGACACCCCGGCTTTCTCGGAGACGTCCCGTATGGTTACTCTTTTCATGTTTTGTCACCTGCTTAGAAGTATGGTGCATATCGAGATTTTACTTAAACGCTTAACCTCATGAGGCGATTATATGATGAAAATGAAGCGTTTACAAGATGGTTTTTACGTAAAATGTCAGGTTAATTTCGTTAACTAAGATTAATCGGTTAACCTTCGCACAAAAAGCGGGCGGGCGCATATCCTGCACTATCCGTCATTCGCCTACATCAAAGGAGTGAATAGGCATGTCGAAGTTACGGTCCCCGGAATCGAAGCCGCTTGTGCGCAAAATGTCCGCCGATCCGAAAGCGAAGCTCTCGTCCCGCCAATCTCCGCCCGCAGCGGCGAAAGCCGCTTCCGGTAAAAATAAAAAAGACGCTGTCAAAGACGACATCGTCCATCTTCACCACAGCGGCGAGCTTGCAACTCCCGTCGTTCGCCACGTGCCTTGGTGGGTATTCCCGCAAGAACGCAGCCTGCATGGTGGCACAGGCGGACATGGCCATAGCCCCGGAGGACCCGGAGGCACAGGCAGTCCTGGCGGTTCCGGTCACGGACCTGGTGGACCTGGAAATCCTGGGGGGCCTGGTCACGGACCCGGTGGACCTGGAAATCCTGGAGGACCTGGCCACGGCCCCGGCGGACCCGGCAATCCGGGCGGACCTGGCCACGGACCATTCCCGCCTCCGCCGCCTCATCCAGGACCGTTCCCGCCCCCGCTGCCTCATCCACCCGGACCTTTTCCACCGGGGCCAGGACCTTTTCCGCCGGGACCGTTCCCTATTCCGATTCCAATCCCGATTCCGATTCCGATTCCGATTCCGCCGGTGTTCCCGCCCCAGCCTGTGCCGCCTCCTCCCGCTTTCCTTACAGTCAGCATTTTTGGCGGAGTCGCGTTCCCTTTAGTTAATTACACGAATTACATTCCGTTTTATCCCGGTATCACGATTCGTCAAGCGCTGGAATCCACCGGGCTCGTTGACTTTGGGCCGTTAGGCTTCATCCGGAACGTCGCAGGAATCACGATTGGCGGGAATACGGAAGTACGAGTCAGTTACAACGGAAGGGTCATCCCTCAGACAGTGCTCAACGCGCCTGCTGAGCCCGGCAGCTTCATTACCCTCGAACTCTTCTACGGCTTGACCGGAGCCGTTCCGATTCCGCTCTGATCCATTCTCCTCCTTCTCCTGTTCCGCTTTGCGGCGGAACAGGAAGGGAACGGCGAGCGCCACGGCGAATACTGCGCACGCGATGGCGACGTCCTCCCATTTCCCCTTCGAGAAGCTCGCGCCCAGGAAGTTATAGGCGAACGTTCACGGAAGCGAGCCAATAATCGTACCCTAGCAACATCGCTACGACGATCGCGATCAGCGCGATTTTCCGCATTAACGACCGGTCTATCCGAAGCGCCTCCTTCTGCTGTCCTCGCCGAACTTTGCCATGCTACAACTCAGTATCGTACACAAATCGGTCATCTATAAGCAACGATGGCAAGCCCCGTGAAGAAATTACTTCTCTAGGCCTGCCATTTCGACTACACTGAAGACAGCGGAGTCGCTTCATGCTCCACATTTGTCGAAATTAGGTGATTTTCGGATGCGCAACAATTTGCTCCTTCTCATCGGATCGAGCTTCGAAGCGCTGAACGGCTCGCTGCAGGAGGAAATCTACCGCGAATTTTATCGATTCCTGTACCGTCCGGTTTATTCGATGACGAACGACCATTCCGCGACAGAAGACATCATTCAGGAGTCTTTCATGATCGCTTTAAGAAAATGTCCAACCGTCGAGAACGAAGAACATATGAAAGCCTGGATTAAAGTTGTCGCCAGAAATTATACGATTAACCATATACGCAAACGGAGAAAGTCCCGAAACGATATTAGTCTCGAGTTAAACTGGGACAAAGGCGGACAAGCTTCCTACGCGATGCCGTCGTTCGAGCAGGAGGTTGTCGCAAAGTCGCTCGAAGAGCAGATTTCCCGCCACTTGCTGGACATGAAGCCGGAACAACGAACATTGATCGAGCTGAAGTGGAAAAAAGGCCTGTCCTACAAAGAAATCGCCGACGAAGTACAAGACTCTGAAGTGGCGGTTAAATATAAGCTTCATAGGGCTCGCAACTACTTGCGGAGAATGCTGAACTGGGAAGGAGGGAATCGCGATGAGTAAAACAAATTTCGAGAAGGCGTTCGATGGTTCATTCGATGCCGCGTTCGAGAACGTTGCGGGTGACAACGCATTTGCGATCCCCGACCATTCCGCTTCGTGGAACAACGTGCAGAAGCGGCTTACCGCAAGGCGCAATCAAACCAGAGTACGCTCAGCATTAACGAAGCTCGGTATCATTGTCATTTCGTTAACCGCAGGAGCGCTTATTTTCGGCAATACCGAAGCCGTTAAAGCGATCGACCCAGTTTATACGAAAATCAAAACTTATCCGTCGGGGGTTATTGCTTACTTCTTCGGCCGCGACAGCGACGACAAAGCTGTTAAAGCGAAGACACCGCCGCCTCCTGATTATTTGGAAGGCTTGAAGATTGAACGCGTGGATGGCGATTATGTTTATGCGAACGCGACGCGGCAGCAGGCCAACCAGCTGGTATCGTTTCCCGCTCCGACGTTCCGTTACGTTCCGGACGGATATACATGGAACGAAGCGGTACTTATTTTCGAACATCAAAAAGAAATCGCGGATGCCTCTACTTATACGTTCGAGAACGAAAAAGGCCAAATGATTAGCGTTACGTTACGTCAAATTCAGCCGAATTCTGGCAGCAACCCGAGTATTTCCGCCGAAGGCGTAAACGTCGAACTAATCAAAATAGGCGACGCTACCGCAACGTTAACAACGTCGGGGCGATCGAGCAGTATTGAATTACTGAACAAAGATGGGCTTTATATCATGATAAGCGGGTTGATAACCCGCGATCAGGCCATCCGGTTGTACGAAGGAATGTGGGACTAAACGAAGAAGAGACCGCCTACCAGTCGGTCTCTTCTTCGTTTATCGTGTCGTAAACCTGAGGTGGAAGGGAATGCTCATCTTTTCATTCTGCGAATCGGCAATTCTGCTAGTTAAAATAATTTCGATCGTGTTTCTCGGACCTAGAGCTTCCGAATCTTCCTTCCGGTAAATCAACAACTTTCGCTGAGCTGCCTCGTAACGGTATAGAAATCGATCCGAAATCAGACGTCCTCCGTTGTTCCCGTCCAGAACAAGAATATTACGCGTGTTCAGCGTAAGCCGGTTCATTTCTTTCCGAAACGCGATCGAGACGAGCGTCGATTCGGGCACGTCCGTCGCGTCCGGCTGAGGGTGAGTTTCGTCAATCCAATCTTCCCATTGTCTCATCAACTTGCCAGCACCGTGTTGCTTGTTCGCGTCCCTTCCTCGTACACCGAACCTTTGATAATCCAATGGGTCGTTTGCACCCGATAGTAGTATCCTGCCGTTAAGGAATAAGACTGATTGGACGAATACGTGCTTTTCGAAGTATCGCTTTTCATCGTTCCCGCGCCCACCGTATCCCAAGTGGTCCCATTCCATTTTTGCAAATAAAAAGTAATTCCGATCGTATCGACCGTAGTATTCGCGCTCGTCGTTGCCAATGCGGTTAGCGTGCTGCCGGATAAAGACGCATTCACCGAGCCGCTATCCAAATACAGGTGGTTCGGATTAAAGATGCTGTACGGCTCCACGTCCGGTGCTAAAGTCAATGCCTGAGAGGCGGCAGGTGAGGTTGCTTCCTGCCCCGTCGGCCCCGCCGATCCGTTCTCCTGCGCGTACGCCGCCCCTGCAACCAATCCGATCGATGCACAAACCACGAGAGATGTCATGCTGCATGCCTTTAATATAACACCCAATACTTTGCCTACCATTGCCATCCACCATCCCATCGTCGAAATTGAACTCATGAATACACACAACGGAAATCGCAAATGGTTGCAACAATTTTCGACAAAATATTGCATATTCCTAAGCAAATTCACGATTAACATCAACTCGCCGAATTATGGTATAGTTTGAATAACGATTTCCGGAGGTTCGACTATGCCCAATGAAATGATTTATTCTTCCGAATTTATCGACATTCGCGCCGACAATGACAAAAAACAAGTCCATATTGAATTATCCACGAGTGGATACCGGCCGAAGTACGTCTCCTTGTTCGTCGAGGACGCCGCCGAACTCGATCGAATCATCGACGCGCTACAAAGCGCTAGATCCGTTCTCTTATAAAGCAAGGACCGACATTAGGAGGAAAAACATTGAATATCAGTTACAAATATAGCGACTACTTGGCCAAGGCATTGCGAGGCTATCACTATCATTCGATGCGTTTCTGGCTATCCAACGGCCTAGGTATCGCTATTGTCTTGCTCGAAATCATCGCTTATCTCTCCACTTCGAACCAATCTTTGCTCTGGATTGCCTTTTTCGTTCTTGTCATTCTCGGGCTCTCTTACGTCGCGTCCGTCTTCTGGCAGCCCGCGAAGCTGTCGACCGATCCGACGTACCACAAGACGTTTACATTAACCGTCAGCGAGGACAACATCCGTCTCAGCTCGGAAGACGTGAACTCGGAAACAACTTGGGACCGTGTCCAAAGTGTATGGGAGACCAAGGCATTCTACTATATCTTCCTAAGCAAAAAGCAGTTCTGGGTCGTTCCGCGCGACCGATTCGCGAATGCTGAAGAGCAAGAGCATTTCCGCCGGATCGTCGGCGAACGCCAAGTCATCCGCAGCGGCCTTATCCGCTAACCAAAAAAGGATCGCCCTCCTGTCCGTTAGTCGGCTTCAGGGGGACGATCCTTTTTGAGTGGGACGAGAAGTTGCCTTCGTAGTTCCTTCCGGTCCAGCAGCGGCTCCATGTCCTCGATTGGACGACCAACTCCCAGCTTGGGGATGACGCCGGCCGAAGACGCAACAACGACTTCCGTCAGCGACGGGCCGTCCGGCGGAAACGGCGCTCCTCCTCCCAACCATTGTTCTAACTCGCTCACGGTTGCAATCCGCCGTCCGGGTATGCCGTATGCTTCGGCAACGCGAACAAAATCAGGACAACTGTAGCCGTCGACGGTCGAGACGCGTCGACCGCCAAAGTATAAGTCCTGGAACTGCCTTACCATGCCGAGCGACCGGTTATTCACAACGATGATCGCAATCGGCAAATGCCAATGGACAATCGTCTGCAGTTCCTGCACGTTCACTTGCAAACCTCCGTCTCCCGCCAGAACAAAGATACGCGCATCCGGACGCGCGAACGCGGCCCCTATCGCCGCCGGCAGGCCGAACCCCATCGCCCCCATTCCCCCTGCATTCAACAGTCGCGCACCTGAACGAAGGGGGAGCGACTGGCTCGCCCACATCTGATGCTGACCGACATCCAGGCAAACGACGGCATCCCCGCCCACGACTTCGCCCAGCTTCTCCATGAGCCGGTTCGGATCGATGCCCTCCTCTACCTCTTTAGAGGTCAAAGCTCCCGACGGATAACGAATACGCTGGTAGGCCAGACGATCTTTCCACGTTTCCCAGATCGAAGCCGATATTCCCTCTGTGGCCTGCCACGCCTCTGCGAGCCGCTGCAAGAATGCTTTGGCATCCGCCCGTACCGTCAGTTCTGCTTTTACTTTTCGCCCGAGCTCCGTCTTGTCTACGTCAACATGAACGATCTTCGCTCCTCTCGCGAAAGTCTCCGGCTGTGTCCCAGTCTGTCTCGTATCTAGACGCGAACCTAACACGAGCAAGCAATCGCAATTCGCGAGAGCGAGATTCGCGTAACGGTGCCCATATGAGCCGATCAGTCCAAGATTCCAGCGATAATCCGTCCCGACCGAGTCCAGCCCCATCAATGAGCAAACGGTAGGCACTTCCGAGGCGGCCAGCCACGAGCGCAGTTCTTCATCCGCGCCTGCCGCGCGAACCCCTCCGCCGACGAGAATAAGCGGACGGACGGCTTGCCGCAACAGCTTGACCGTCATCTTCACATCGTCTTCTTCTGGAACAAGTGCTTCCTTCTCAAGACGAGCCGCCGTCAACGCTTCTCCATCGAAGAAGCCGATCAGTTGATCTGGATCGACTTCCGCCCGCTGAACGTCCATTGGGATATCCAGCAGCACTGGTCCCGGTCGGCCAGACGTTGCAATATGCACCGCTTTCTCCAACTCGTACCGAAGCTTCGAGGCATCTGTCACGAGAGTCGCATATTTCGTTAATGGCCGGGCGACTGCGACAATGTCCGTCTCTTGAAAACCGTTCTGTCGGACCGGATCCTCGAATTTGTACTCGTACGTGTTCACTTGCCCGGTCAGAAACAGGCAAGGAACGGAATCGAAGTAACAACTGCCGATGCCCGTCAGCAGGTTAAGAGCCCCGGGACCACTTGTCGCCATCGCGACCCCGATGCTGCCGCCCGCTCGGGCATAGCCTTCCGCAGCGAACGCCCCCGCCTGCTCGTGCCTAACCGGCACGGCGACGATATCCTCCCGTTCGGCCAACGCGTCCAACAGATGGGCAATCGCTCCTCCGGCCATCTCGAACACGTGTCGAACGCCGGCTTTGGCAAGAAAGTCGACAACGTATGCGGCCGCTTTCATGAGGACCACGTTTTCCATGGCGCTTTGCCGGACTGCCACAATGTCTCCAGCGCCGTTTTGTCGCGCAACGTGTCCATCGGGTGCCAGAACCCCTCATGCCGGAACGCCTTTAATTGCCCAAGCGCCGCGAGCCCTTCAAGAGGCTCTTTCTCCAGCATCGTGTCGTCTCCTCCCATATAATTGAGCACCTCCGGCTGGAATACGAAGAACCCTCCGTTCATCCATCCGCCGTCGCCGCGCGGCTTCTCCCGGAAGCTTTCCACAGCGCCGTCGTCGCGGAGCTGCAGCGCGCCGAATCGCCCGCCTGGCTGCACGGCGGTTACTGTCGCCCACTTTCCGTGCGCTTGATGATACGCCACTAGCTTGGCAAGATTGACGTTTCCTACCCCATCCCCATAAGTCAGCAGGAACGGCTTGTTTTCCAAATAAGGGCTGATTCTGCGAATTCTGCCTCCCGTCGCCGTGTCTTTACCCGTATCGACAAGCGTCACTTTCCACGGCTCCTTGTTTCCCCGATGAAACGTCACTCCGCCTCCCTCCTTGAAGTCGTACGTGACGTCCGATTCGTGCAAGTCATAGTGGGCGAAATACTCCTTGATCAGCACGCCTTTGTAACCTAGCGGAATAATAAACTCGCGGAACCCGAACGCCGAATAAATTTTCATAATGTGCCACAGGATCGGCTTGTCTCCGATTTCAATCAGCGGCTTCGGCCGCAAAACCGTTTCCTCACTGATACGGGTCCCGTAACCTCCGGCGAGAATGACGACTTTCAAGCGTTCTCCTCCTGCCCGGCTCAGATGCCGACCTTTATGTTGCTACAATATTCCCGGCAACGGCTCGGCGTGTGGACAAGAGCGAGGGCAAAAGTCCCGAAAGTCCAGTTCCAGGGCGGCAAGGCAACGTCAAATATATTGCGCAAAAGGTCGAAACATCGTACGATGGAAACAACGTTGATTAATGGAGACGATTTCCATGACAAGACCGCGTAGCAACGCCATTTCTGGCGGACGGGCGCCGTTCATCGGAGCCAGACCTTCGCAAGCGCCGACGATCGGGGCGCACCGGGACAGGCCATCGATCGGCGGGCATAGAGTGCCCCAACAGGAGCCGTCGCTGGACTTGCAGCAATCGATCGGCAATCAGGCGACGCAAGAGCTCGGTTCGCAATATACGATGTACAATCCGATTGCCGAGGAACCTCCTGTTATGTACTCGGAGATCGAATCGGGAATTCCAGAGATCCAATCGGGCTCGAGCTACGGCAGCTATTCTGAACCTGAAAACGGCGGCGGAGCGGACGATTCGTCCTCAGGAGATTGGTATGGCGGCACTTACACGGACGAGGCCCCGCCGCGACCGAAACCTTCCCTCGCGCCCAAGCGACAATCGGATACCGGCTTCGAGATGGAACCAAACAAGGAAGTCGAGCTCGATAAAGCCGTCATTCCCAAAGGAACGATCCATGGCGTCGACATTGATTCCACGACCTATTACGCCGGCGAGTGCGAACGGGCCAAATACGGAAGAAGCTTCGACGAGAGCGGCAAAATGAAAAAAAGCACGGACGGAAGCACCTTGAATACGATCGGCTCCGAGCGGGGCGCGGTGCGAGGCGCGAAGCCGGACCGTCATATTTTCGTCATGGACGAGCAGGGCGGATTCCATTCTAACGATGCGGTCAAGGAAAACCGCGAGCGTTCCAGTCAGATCAAGGACGCCCGAAAAGCCGAGATCGCTAGCTTAGCCGACGAACCGGACAAACAAGCGATGCTGCGCAACCAGAAGCTTCAGAACATGGAACGGTTCCATCATACGAGTTTTCTGGCTGGACAAGACGTTGCCGGGGCAGGGGAATTGCAAGTGCGCGATGGGCAGGTCGAGCTAGTCTCCGATGCAAGCGGACATTACATGCCCGAATCCAGGCAGATGATGCAAACCGTCCAACAGCTTCAGAAAAACAAAGTGTCCGTCGAGCAACTCGGCGTCGAATTTATCGGTAAGCCGCAATTCGAATACGAGACCGACCCGGATACCGGCGAACACGCTCGGGACGAGGCGACGGGGAAGAGAATTCACAAGAAAGACGAACATGGGAGGAAAATCATGCAGCGGGATGCCCAAGGGCGCGGCATCTCGACGAAGAACATGCAAGCTTCCGCAATGGAGCTGCTCGGCTACGAGAACCACTCCCCGGACACCGCGGAAGAGCAAATGCGCGCCATGCACGGCAAGAAGGACAGCGTGATGCAAGAATTGTTACGCAAAGTCAAACGTGTCGAGCCGATATCCGGCCCCGGCGACAAGAAAGACGCCGTCATGCAAGAGCTGCTCGCCACGCGTAAGCCGACCGCTCCGACGTCCGAGAGCGTTCCTACGCCGCAAGTGCCCGATGTGTCCGCACAATATCGCGGCAACAACGACATTTTCGACGTTCATAATCTCCCAACCGATGCCGGTTATGTAGATGCCGACGAGAACGGGCGGTTGCCCGGTTTCCAAGACGGCGAAGACAGCTATTACGACGAAGATGACGACGGCGGCGGTAGCGGCAACGTTATGGAAGATATCATCGACCGAGGTTACGCGCCGTCATACAACGATCAAGCGTCATCGCCGCCAAGCGACGGGAGCCACTACGGACAGTATCGGTAACAACAAATAATCGCCCTAACCAAGCTCCTAGCGGAGAGCGCGGTTCGGGCGATTTTTTATTTTTTCGATATTGGACGGTTAGTCGAACCACCCTTTTATTTTGAACCAGCCGTACATTCCTGCTCCAAGCAGCGCCATAATGCCAAGTACGATGAAATAACCCCATCGCCATTGCAACTCCGGCATATGAATGAAATTCATGCCGTACACCCCTGCGATAAACGTCAGCGGCATAAAAATCGTCGTCATGACCGTCAATGTCTTCATGATGGCATTCATCCGGTTCGATCTGAGCGAATTGTAGCTGTCTCGGAGATCCGCAGTCATTTCACGATTCGACTCGATCATTTCTGTCAATTTCAGCAGATGGTCGTAAATATCGGTGAAATAGGCGAGACGCTGGCTAACTCCCGGAATTTTATTCGAATTGATGATCCGATATAGTAAGTCTCGCATTGGAAATACCGTCCTACGGATGCGCAGCAAGTCAGAACGAATGTCGTACACTTGCGACGTTAGCGACTGAATGTCTGCATCTTTCTCTCCGAGCGCTTCCAGATCGTTCAGTTGGTCCTCGATTTTATACAGCACCGGAAAATAATGATCGACGAGTTTGTCGAGCAGCATATAAGCTACGTATGCCTGATCGATCCCGTCGCGCGTGACGATCTTCTCAAGCGCCTCGCCAACTTCTTCGATCTCTTGCGAAGAAGCCAAATGAAACGTAACGATTCCGCGAGGTCCAAGAAAAAAATCGACCTCGTCCACTTCGAGCGTCTCTTGATTCAACGAATGCAGAACGAAGAAATGAACGTCGTCGTCGTAATGATCGACTTTCGGCCGCTGTAAGAAATGCAGGCAATCCTCGACCGCAAGCGGATGAAAGCCGAAAAACTCTTCCAGCAGTCGAATCTCGTCCTCAGTCGGACTGTCAAAATCGATCCAATACCATGCGATGTCCTTGTCGTTCAAACGATCTAACGATATATTTTCCTCATACTGCCTTTTATCATTTACGGCGATTGCCCGAAGCATTCCGCTCACCTCTATCGTCATTATGCGCCGAACGAAATGGCGTTGGCAACCTTTGGTCATAACTCTCGAGCGGTCTAGCGTCACGTGGGATTGACTGTTCGAGAGCAATTTATTAAACTTAAACTAATTCTAAATAATGAAGCCAGGTGAATGAGCATGAGAAAAGCGGGTGCCATGACGCAGCAACGCAAAAAAATTTACGACCTGCTCACCTCCGCAGGCGATCATCCGACGGCTTCCGACATTATCGAGAGACTCAAGGCCGACGGCCATCAATTCGCCTACGCGACCGTATACAATTCATTGAAATATTTGACCGAAGAAGGTTTGATCCACGAGCTGAAGCTCGAAAACGGCGCTTGCCGTTACGACGCCCGGACGGATGAGCACCAGCACGTCGTCTGCACCGTTTGCGGCAAAGTCGAAGAGACATGCGTGCCCCCGCCAGCCGAATGGCTCCGCGCCGTGGCGAAACAGACTGGATTCGCCATTGCGGAAGAACGTATTTTATTCAAGGGGGTGTGCGGCTCATGCAGCAGCAACGAGACAATATCTTGAACGAGCAAGGTTATTGCGTCATTACAAATCGAATATTAATCGTGAGCCCGCGACCCGCATCGCTTCGTTCTCTGGTCGCCGAATTAGCCAACCGCTGTTATGACGTTCTGCTGCTTCATCATGCCGACGATCCGCTGCTCGGCATGGTGCCAGGGCACATCATCGTTATCGATCGGACGACGGAGTTGCCTCAATCGATGACGGCCGCGCTGCCCGCGAAAGGAACGTCTCCCGTTCTCGCTCTCGTTTCTTCGATGGATGCGGTCATTCCCGAAGGCGAACAACGAGTCGTCTGGCCGGGATCGATTGACGACGTCTACGCCGTCATTGAACGGCTGGCTTCGGACGCCGCGTTCATTCCCGGGGAACAACGGGTCTTCCAGTTTAAGGAGCTCTCACTCGACGCCGAGCGGATGACGATATCGCGTGCAGGAGTGCGCGTTGATTTGACGAAAACGGAGTACGACCTGCTGCGCGCCATTATGGCCGGCGGCGGCAAAGTAATGAGCCGGCAAGCTTTAATGAACGAAGTGTGGGGCGAATCTTATTTCGGCGGCAGCAACGCGGTCGACGTCCACATTCGCAGCTTACGTAACAAACTGCGTGACGATCCGAAGGAACCTCGTTATATCGCCACAGTCCGCGGTGTCGGCTACCGACTGGCGGATCAATAAACGGACACGGACTGTTATTCCCGTATGGATCTCCGTTCTCGGAAGCACATTATGGCTATCCGCTTTCCGAAGGGAGGGTCACCGATGTCCAAACAGCAAGGTCAGGCGAGGAAAAACACGAAAACAAAAACGTCCGACAAGAAAAGTCACGGCAACAATGCCAATTCGGGCAATGACTAGGATCGGCGATAACCAACCCGATTATTAACAACATCAAGAAAGAGCCGTATTTGGCCGATGAACCCCATCGGCCTGTACGGCTCTTTTAGCAATAGCGTCAAACTTTATCCCGCTTCAGCCGATCAATGTCTTCGGCCGGAAGGCCGCAAAACAACAAAACGCCGCTGCATTCTCCGGTAAAAAGAGAATGAGCGGCGTGTGCTTCACGTCCGATTATTCGGTTGAGAGTAGCCTATCATAACTCAGAGCATTAGTGAACTTCCGACTCCTCGAGGAACCGTTCGCAGTCGAGAGCAGCCATACAGCCTGTACCTGCGGCGCTGATCGCTTGGCGGTACTTGTTGTCCTGTACGTCGCCGCAAGCGAAAATGCCGGGAACGTTCGTCTCCGTTGTGCCGGGCTTGACGATCAAGTAGCCCGTCTCGTCGGTGTCGAGCTGACCGCCGAGGAATTTCGTATTCGGCGTATGTCCGATTGCCACGAACAGTCCGTTCGTCTCGATGACTTCCTCGGCCCCCGTCTCATTGTTTCGCACTTTCAGGCCCGTAACGCCAAGCGGTCCGCTGACGACTTCAAGCGGTGTCCGGTTTAAGTTCCAGCTGATTTTCGGGTTGTTGCGAGCGCGATCCTGCATGATTTTAGAGGCGCGTAGCTCATTTCGACGGTTTACGAGCACGACTTCGGACGCGAACTTGGTCAAGAAATGCGCTTCCTCCATGGCCGAATCTCCGCCGCCGACAACGATAATTTTTTTGCCGCGGAAGAAGAACCCGTCACACGTTGCGCATGTGCTTACGCCGCGGCCGACGTTGTCGCGCTCTCCCGGAATGCCGAGATATTTCGCCGAAGCGCCCGTGGAGATGATCAGCGTCTCCGCCTCAAGTTCGCCTTGACCTTCTACTTCCAGCTTAAACGGGCGTTTGGAAGCATCGACTTTATTCACCCAGCCCGTGCGGAACTCCGCGCCGAACCGTTCGGCTTGCTTGCGCATGTTCGCCATAAGCTCAGGTCCCATAATCCCTTCCGGGAAACCCGGGAAATTTTCCACTTCGGTCGTTGTCGTTAATTGCCCGCCCGGTTCTGGACCTTCGATGACAAGCGGGTTCAAATTGGCGCGAGCCAAGTAAATCGCAGCGGTCAGTCCCGCCGGTCCGGTGCCGATAATAATCGTTTTGCGCATATGCGAAACACTTCCTTCTATGTGAATGTTCCAAGTTTACCCCTAATGATATCTCATGCTAGCCAAAACTGCATGAAGGTATGATGAAGGTATGATGAACGTTACATGAAGGTTTGTAGAAATCATCGCAGGAGCTCCGCTATCGTTCTTACTACCAGCGGAATGAGTAGCTACCGGATCCTACTTCAAGCACGACAGCGCCTTCCGTCTGAATCGCCGCCTGAATACCTCCCGATGCCGACAGCGCAACACCGTTCTCCGTCACCGTCTCCAGCTTGGCTCCAGGCAAACGAACTTCTGCCGAAGCGTTCGCAGGAATCGTCGTTTCGAGCCGCATGATTCCACTCGCTTCCTTCTCCCACCTGGAGCGAACTTCCCCGTACATCGTCTCGAGGCGTCCCTCCGCCCAGTTCAGCCCTTCGCCCGGCTGCGGACGGATGGTAATCCGTTTGTATCCCGCACCGCTTTCGGTCGTATCGATACCCGCAACGACACGGTACAACCAGTCGCCGATCGCTCCATACGCATAATGGTTAAACGAGTTCATATCTCGGCTCCAGAAGCTTCCGTCTTCCTTAATGCCGTCCCAATGCTCCCAGATTGTCGTCGCCCCCTTCGTCACTTGATATAGCCACGAAGGATAATCTTGCTGGAACAGCAGTTTGTAAGCTGCATCGTTATGCCCGCTATTGCTAAGCACGTGATTCAAGTAAGGCGTACCGACAAATCCGGTTGTCAGATGGAACTTGCTCTCTTCCAGCAATGACATCAGTTTATCTGCCGCTCGGGTTTCCGCTTGCCCTTCGAACAATCCAAACATCAATCCGAGCACTTGACCGGTCTGGGTGGGTACGGCCAATCTTCCCGAAGGCGTCACGAACTCCTCGGTTAAAGCCTCTATAATACGTTCGTACAATTCGCCGTATGCTTCCGCATCTTTCACTTTCCCGAGCACTTCAGCCGTTTTCCGTACCAGCGAAACCGAGTAGGCGTAGAACGCCGTCGCGATAAAGTCTCTGTCCGTCGCACCGATATACGAATCCGGCTTCGAATCGAGCCCAAGCCAATCGCCGAAGTGAAAACCCGTATTCCACAAAAATTCGTTATCCCCTTGGCTCCGTATATAACCGACCCAAGCTTGCATGCTTTCGTATTGCTCGGCCAAAATCCTCTTGTCCCCGTAGCTCAAGTAGATCGTCCATGGACAAATGACCGCCGCGTCTCCCCATGCCGCCGACGAGAACGAATCCTCGTTCAGCACATGCGGAACAACAGAAGGAACACCACCGTCTTCCCGCTGATCGGCTTTCAAGTCCCGGCTCCACTTCGTAAAAAACGGAGCCACATTGCGCAAGTATGTCGCCGTACGGATAAACATTTGCGCATCGCCCGTCCAACCGAGCCGCTCGTCGCGCTGCGGGCAATCGGTCGGCACATCGAGGAAATTGCCTTTCAGCCCCCATTCGATGTTGTGCTGAAGCTGATTGACGAGCGGATCGGAGCAAGAGAAGCTTCCCGTGAGCGGCATATCGGAATGCAATACGATACCCGTAAAATCGTCCGGTGAAATTGCCTTGCCGAAGCCGATCAAGCGAACGTAGCGGAAGCCTTGGAACGTGAAACGCGGCTCGAACGTCTCCGGCGCCCCGCCTTTCAGCATGTAGCGGATCGTCTGCTTGGCGCTGCGCAAGTTATCGATGTAGAAATTCCCGTCTGCGTCGAGCACTTCCGCATGATGAATTTCCACTTCGCTGCCGGCCGCTCCGGTAACCGTAAACTTCAGCCATCCGACCATGTTCTGTCCCATGTCGAGTACTTGCTCGCCTTTCGGAGTCGTGATCACCGCGATCGGCTTAATCTCTTCCTGTTTCCTTACCGGCTCGTTCTCTTGGGCGATAAGCGCATCGTTCGAACGTGCGATAAGTTCGACCGGGTTCCATTGCCTGTCGTCGAAGCCGGCGCTGCTCCATCCTTCTAGTTCTAGCCGAGCATCGTAGGTCTCGCCATGATAGATTTCTGAGAACAAAATCGGACTGCCTGCGGAACGCCAGCTTTCGTCGGACAGCACGACCTGTTCCGAGCCGTCTGTGTAGGCAATATGAAGCTCAAGGAATAGTGCTCTTCTATCCCCATATACATTCTTCTGATCTTGCCATGCCAAATTCCCTTTGAACCATCCATTGCCGAGTATGGCGCCAATTGCGTTGCCGCCTTCGTTCAGCAGCTCAGTCACGTCGTACGTTTGCACCTGCAGCCGAGTCTTGTAACTCGTCCAACCAGGTGTAAAATAGTCGCTTCCGACTCGGCGGCCGTTCAGCTCCAGTTCATACACCCCTTGCGCAGTCGCATAGATGCGGGCTTGTTTGATTCCGCCCTTCGTCTCGAACTTTTTGCGCAGCAACGGGCTTCTATCCGGCTCGGCATCTCCGGGCGCAAGCGGCTCCGCGATCCAACTCGCCCGCCACTCCTCCTTGTCCAGTACGCCCATCTCCCAGTAGGAAGAAATCCGTGCGGAGCTTGTCCCTTCGTCGTCCCATACCCGCACTCTATAGTAATAACGCTTGCGGGAAGCGACGGTTAAACCCGTAAGCTCTATATGCGCGGACTCGGCTGAAGCCACTTTGCCCGACGACCAGATAAGTGTGTCGAAAGCCTCGTTATCCGCAACCTCGACTTCGAAAGCAGATTGCGTTACCGCTCTCCGATCGGATTGGATTTGCCAGCTCAGGCGAGGACTTCTGACGTCGATGCCTATTGGACGGTCCCTGTATTCGCATCGTAATGCCGTAACTTCGATCATAAACAAAAGCTCCTTTCGGATATTCGGAATTTACGTCTATGATATAATGGACAGCATACGAAGTATTGCGGTCATTCGGACATCTCATTGCGGATGAACGGACATTTTGTACGAATGGCTTACAATAACGGGGTGATGCAGATGAAACGGTCATTTGAGACGCTTAAGTCCGAACATTTTTTCGACGAGGAGTTTCCTCTTTACGTCAACCGCGCCACGGAGACGTTCCAAGTTCCTTTTCACAATCATGATTTTATTGAATTCGCCTACGTCGCCGAAGGCAGCGGCTTTCATCATATCGACGGAGAGGTGAGCGAAGCCGCCAAGGGCCAACTCGTTTTTATTCCGATCGGAGCCTCGCACGTCTTCCGTCCGGCGTCGACCAACCCGGATAAGATGTCGTTAATCGTCTATAACTGCCTGTTCTCTCCCCACCTGTTGGACAAGTTTTCAGGCTTTGCCACAGATCCGGCGCTGCTTGTCGATTTACGCCTGATGCGGGACGGCGAAGTCCCCTCTTTCACGCTCCAGGACTCGGACGATGCAATCGGCAAGCTGTTCCTTCAGCTTCACCGTGAGCATTCGTTGCCCCGTCAGGCAACGAAAGACTTTCAATGCTCCTTGCTGCTTCAGTTGCTCATCGTCGTCTTGCGCGCCAGAATGGGAACAGCGACTGCTGCAAATGCCCGCAAGTTCGATCGTTTCGACCAACTGCTTGCTTATACGGATAACCATCTGTCCGAAGCGCTCACTCTCTCCCATCTCGCCCAAGTGAGCCAGTGGAGCGAACGCCACCTGCAACGATTGTTTCGCCGTCATACCGATCAGCCGTATCACCTCTATTTGCAGTCGGCACGCATTCGCAGAAGCTGCGAATTGCTCCGCCATACACCGCTCAAAATCTCCGTCATCGCCGAAGAAGTCGGTTACAAAGATATCGCCTCCTTCTTGTCCGCGTTCAAAAAGCATGCCGGTGCAACGCCAAGCGCCTACCGAAAGGCGGCAAGCGCAAACTGTAACACGTAATGTCTAACGAGCCGTAAGATTCGATCGTTCATTCCAAAAAACCTCGGCGCACCCAAACGGGCAACGAGGTTAGAGGAATCCAAATCGCTCGGTCTATTCCATTATCCGCCCAGCGCCCGGCTTACCGCTTCGAGCACACGGGCCGACTGGAAAGGCTTAATAATAAAATCTTTAGCGCCGCTTTGGATGGCTTCGATAATTTGCGTGCGCTGTCCCATTGCCGAGCACATCACGATACTCGCCTCAGGGTCGAACTTACGGATCTCCTTTACCGCTTCCAGCCCTTCCATAATCGGCATCGTAATGTCCATCGTTACGAGATCCGGACGCATCGCCCTGTACTTATCAATCGCTTCCTGTCCGTTTGCTGCCTCCGTTATGACTTCGTGACCCGCTCCGACAAGTATGTCCTTCAGCATAATACGTAAAAACGCGGCATCGTCCACGACCATAATTTTTGCCATTGGTATGACCTCCGTGTTGCATTCACTCAAGATGACCGCTGCCAACGCGGCGCCTCATCCGAATCATACCAAAGAGGACTTAACAAAATCTGAACAGTCTACGCAAGCCTGCCGTTATACCATTCGTCGAACCAAGTCTGAATATCCGGCTTCGGACGCATCCCGAACTCTTCGCCAAGCATACTCACGAGACTGGTGTATTGATGATAGACTTCGGCAGACTGTCCAAGCGCATCGTAATGGCGCATAAGCCCGAAGTAGCTATCTTCGATTTCCGGGAACCGGCTTTGCACCTTCTGGTAGATCGCGATTGCTTTGGCGCTTCCCGCCTCGAGGGAGGCGGAAGGCGCGTTCGTTTCGTACGCACCTGCAAGTCTTAAGGCGTGTTCCAGCCAGAAGGCGCGCATTCTCTCCCTCTCTTGCTCCGCCCACAGAAATCCTTCTGCCTCCAGATAGTCCCCTCGGTACCCTTCCAGCAGAAGCTCCTGCCACTTATCAACGTCTACATGATCGGCAGCTGCCGCAACAGCATGCTCCCATTGCAGAGCATCGATGATCGCCGAATCCGGAAGCACGAGCCGGTACCGCCCTTCTTTGTATTCGATCTTCAGCGGCAAGTTCGCGTTTTTCATCGTCTGACGGATATGATATAGGCTTGTATGCAGCAACGTCGCTGCTTTATCGACATCACCGTCCGGCCACAACGTATCGATAAGCTCATCTTTGCTCGGCGACCTGTCACCGCAGTGAACCAAATAGGCGAACAATTCTCTCGCCTTTGCCGTTCGCCACTGAATATCGAGAGAGCGTCCATGCTCATCGTGAATAGCGAGTCGTTGCAACAAACAAAGCATGCGCATTGAAGCTGCTTTATCATCGGAAGCTTCTCCTTTTGCAAGCTTCGCGCGCAGACGCTTGAGCGTCATATCCAACCGGCCGAGTTGAACCGGTTTCAGCAAATAATCGGCGGCATCAAGTTCAAATGCTTCGACGGCGTACTGCTCATAAGCGGTTACGAACACGATATGCAGTTCGGGATTTGCCGTCTGTAGCCGTGCGGCAAGCTCCAGCCCGCTTAGTTCCGGCATCTCGATGTCCACGAAGGCGACCTCGAAGCGGAGCTGTTCCTGCTTCGCCAGCACCTCGCGCGGATCGCGGAAAGCTCCAACTACACTGACTCCGTTACGTTCCAGCAGACGCGTCAAACTGTCCAGTGCCGGGCTTTCGTCGTCGATTACGATCGCTTTCATTGTGCTTCCTCCTCGTTCGTTCGTATCTCCGTCGGAACGGTGAACATGACTTCCGTTCCGACACCGCGTTCGCTCCATATTTTCAATCCCGCTCCGTACACGTTAATCAACCTTCGATGCACGTTTCTAAGCCCGATACCATCGCTGCGAGCGATGCCTTCCAATACAGCCTCCGCCTTGCCGGGCGGAAATCCGACTCCGTCGTCGATCACCCGAATATGGTAACCCTCCTCTTCTTTGCTCACCCGAATCGTCAGATGTCCTCCTTCGAATCGGGGCAGAATACCGTGCCTTAAAGCGTTCTCGACTAGCGGCTGAACGGACAGCGGAGGTAACTGGAAATCCGCGAACTCTGGCAGTTCGACTTCGACTTGCATCCTGTCCCCGAACCTAGCCTGTTCGATCTGCAAATACGACTGCACGAGTGCCCACTCTTTGGAGAACGGCACACGCTTGTCCAAATTTCTCAAGTCGAAGCTGCTTCGCAAATAATTGCCGAATCCAACGAGCAATTCCCGCGTTTTATCAGGGTCGGTCTCGCTGAGGCTGGCGATCGTGTTCAGCGTATTGTATAGAAAATGGGGCTTGATTTGCGCCTGAATAAACGCCATTTCCATATGAAGCCGTTCGCCGATCGACCGCTTCATCTTCAGAAGCGTCTTGGCGCGTGCACGGAACTCCGAAGCATCAATCGGCTGGGTGACGTAGTCGTTCGCTCCCGCATCGAATCCAACAAGTAAATCTGCGGGCTGGCTTCTCGCCGTAAGAAACAAGACCGGCAAATCGTAGAAGGAACGAGTCGCTCGAATGCGGCGGCACAAGTCGTAGCCGGACATGCCGGGAAGCATGACGTCCAGCACGACGAGTTCCCAGTCGCCTCCGCTTTCCAGTTCCCGCAAACCTTGGAGCCCGTCAGTCGCGACGACGACTTGCAATCCTTCCTTTTCTAGCAAATTCATCATCACGCGGAGCTCGACCGTATCGTCGTCTACAATGAGCGCTTTCGGAGTGTCCATCGGTGTCGGCGTCGTGCGTGCCCGCGGACTTGCCGAGTCGAGCGCATCCGCTCTCTTCGCCGCAGCGATCTCGCTGCGCCAGTCCAGTTCTTCATTTTCCTCCACCGCTCCAACTGTGGGTGCCGACGGCAGCACAAACGCGATAACGATGTCGCTTTCGGCAGCATCGTCTCCAAGCTCAAGCTCTCCGCCAAGCAGTTGGATCAGCTTTCGGCTAATATCAAGGCTAATCTCCGAAACTTCCGTTCGCATCGGTGTTCCTTCGCGAGCGGCGCACATGATCACCCGGACGGAACGTTCGTCCGCAGCCGGCTCCGCTCGAACGGAAACAGTACCTTTGGCGCCAGCCTTAATCGCGTAGTGGAGCAAATTAAACAAAATCTGCATCAACCGGCGTTCATCCGCAAGTAAATGGGGAACACCCGATTCCGTCCGGTTCGCGAAGATGATTCGACCGTCGGCCATATATCTCATCGCTTCCAGTATGCCGTTAATCACCATCCGAATATCGACCGCACGCAGTTTCAGTTCTACTTCTCCGTCGTTCAGCTTGGACAAATCGAGAATGTCATCCAGCATGTGCGCGAGTCTTCTGCCGGTCGTCACGAGCAGTGCAAGCCGATCTTGCGTGCCCGCGTCGCGTGAACCCGATTCCCCTTCTTCGATCATCAGCTGCGCAAGATTAATCATTCCGTGCAGAGGCAACCGAAGCTCCTGTGACGTATTCGCGAGAAAATCGTTTTTGAGTCTGTCCGCGACGAGAAGCTTTTGCGACATCACTTCGATTTGTTTCATGCCCGTGAAAAATCGATGTGCAATAAACAGCCCCATCGCAACAATAAAAACGATCCTCTCAAGAGGCGGCACGGGCGTTCCCGGGGAATACCCCCAATAGTTTAAGGCTTGCAGTAAACTTTCCATCAGAATACACGCTGCCGCGATCCATGTGTAGACGGCGCCGCCCTCCCGATCGGAGCTTCTGGAGACAAGCGCAGCGAAGGCATAGAAAAAAAGAGGCACGTCCGAAAGCATCAGCAAATGCTCAAACTGTGAAAACACCGACACATCCGTCACTAAAGTGAAAATAATGGACGCCGCCAATATCGCCAACAGCGTTTTTTGCGTCAGGGCTCGACCATACTCCGGAAACATCGCACATGCGAACAAGAAAAGCGATCCGTACAAACCGAGCGACGATAACGTCTGCATTTTCGTCTGCCAATCGTAGTTGATACCCGGAAGCATCCAAAACAACAGTCGTTCCCCGTGCGTCGCCCAGAAAAGCAACGAAAACCAGAAAAAAGTGCTGAAATAAAGCAATTCCTTCCTTTCTCGGCGATAGGCGTACAAAGTAAAGAAGAAAAGTCCACTTACTGCGTAAAAGCCCATAAAAAATAAATTGCCGATAGACCGAAGTTTCGTTTCTCGATCCAACGCCACCGCTTCGCCAAACCGGATATCTTCGAAAAGGCCTCCTAATCTGCCATAGTCGAAGTTGGCGGCAGTAATGACAATTTCCGTCTTATCCCCTTCCGGCGTCCATCTTACCGTATACGGCTCGACTTCAGGAACCGTCGTTTGCCGATTTATGCCAGGGACGCCCCGTTGCCCGGCCAATTTGCCGTCAATGTACAGTTTGTGCGCCGTTCTAACTACCTGTACCCGGATGCCGTAAGTATGATGCTCGCCTGGCGGAAGTTTGATCGACAGCTTGTACGTACCATAACCGTACGAGGTTTGCTTGCCTGGCGAAATGACGCGATCCCAGCCTCCTGGCACTTTCAGCGACTGAACAGCCGCTCCCGTTTGAATTAACGGCTCCCCTTGCTCCGGCATCAGCAGCACTCCCGGGTAGAACGTCCACTCACCGCGCAATGCGATCACTTTACTTGCCGCGGGGTCCCATCCGGACAGATCCAGCACACCATCTTTCACGGCGTACCGGCCTGAAGGATCAACCGACATGTATGCCAATCGAACGATCGAGAATACCGCGAGCACGGTTGCAATCATCAACCATTTGTTTTTCATGTCCCTTTTCTCCGTCATACGCTGTTGCGACATTGTTCTAGCGTTTCTTACACTGCAATTCTACGTGGCTCCGAATGTTCCTGCCAAGTAAGCTTTATCGCTGGCATGAAAAAACCCCAACCTCCACTTCTAGTGGAAATTGAGGTTCCTCGCCTTACCTGCTCGCGCCGCCACCGCCGGAGGATCCGCCGCCGCCCCGACCGCCTCCGCCGCCACTGCCGCCTCCTCTTCTGCCGAGCATATTCAGCAGAAAAAAAGTAAAGGCTCCGCCCGTCAGCTTAAAATCGAGCACGATCAGCAATACGACTCCGATGCCAACCAAAAACTTCACGTAACCAGGCACACCCTGGAACAAGTCCCCAACACCGCCATCGCCGTTGCCGTACGAAAGAGGCGGAATGCCCTCTACCGCACCGGAAGCGTCCAGCCCATACTCTGCCGCCGCTTCGCCGATGAGCGCACCTTGCGTTTGCAAGAATGCCTCTTCCAATCGATTTTCGTCCCGATTCGGGACGAAATATTGATCGAGAATCGCCCCTGCCTTGCCGTCCGGAATCCGTCCTTCCAACCCGTAACCGACTTCGATCCGAACATGCCTCGTTTCGGCATCGTAAAGCAGCAACACGCCGTCGTTCCGCTCCTTGCCTCCGAGTCCCATCGCGCGGAACCGGTCGACCGCGACTTCTTCCAGCGTTTTTCCTTTTAGCGATTTGACAGTAACAACCCCGACTTGAGCTGTTCCCGACTGCTCGTGCAGCCATACAGCGCGGCCATAAAGCTCGTCTTTCGCTTGACGCGACAAAATGGCTGCATCATCTTGCACATATACGCCGTAATCGTAAGCGGCGATCACCGACCGCGCTTCCGTGAACAATGCGGCGCCTGTCGACGTTAGCAGCAGTAACAGCCAGACGGCGACACTAAATCCGCGGCGATAAGCGATCATCGTCAAAACTTAACTTCCGGAACGGTTTCCGCTCCGGGAGCCGCTTTGAAGAACGTTCTCTTTTCGAACCCGAACATCGAAGCGTACAGAGCAGCGGGGAACTTCCTGATTTTCGTATTGTAAGTCGTAACCGAATTGTTATAATCTTGGCGAGCGACCGCGATTCGATTCTCCGTGCCGGACAGCTCGTCCATCAGGCGGGTAAACTGAGCGTCAGCCTTCAAGTTCGGGTAATTCTCCACGACGACAAGCAATCTCGATAACGCCCCTTCAAGCTCGGCATTCGCTTCGGACTTCTCCTCCGTCGTTCCCGCGCCTGCCAGCTTGCTTCTGGCGTCCGCGATCGATTGGAACACTTCCTTCTCATGCGCGGCGTATCCTTTGACCGTGCTGACCAAATTCGGGATGACGTCTTCCCGGCGCTGCAGCTGCGTATCGATCTGCGCTTCCTTGTTGTCGACCGCCGTCTCAGACGAGACGAGCCCGTTATATGAGCTCACGGCAGACATGACAAGGATGATCGCGAGCGCTCCGATCACTAAAGCGATAACTGTTGAACGTTTCATGCTTGTCCCTCCATTAAATAGCTTACTTCTATCCTGTACGGAAAAAGGTTCTGCCGGGTTTCATAACTCAATAGCCAACTGCCGGCTCCAGCAGCGTAATCGTCGCTTCATAAGCGTTCATCGTCGTATATGCGCCTATCGGGATAGCCATTTTATACTTCCCGTGCCCGGACGCCAAATTCGTGATCAGCGGTTTGCCGAGCGGTACGATAAACTCGTCGATAAAAGCATCGTAAGATTTGCCGTAAGCCTCTTGGCAGTTCGTGCACTGTCCCATAAGAATACCGTTGCAATCGCGGAACTTACCCGCCAGCTTCAATTGCTCGAAATACCGATACACCGTGTTGATCGGCTCGTGCACTTCTTCGAGCAACACAATTTTTCCCCGCGTGTCCACTTCGAACGGCGTGCCGAGAGTGCCCGTAAAAGACGTCAAATTTCCGCCGACGATTGGCCCGCTGGCGATTCCTTTCACTTTTCCTTGTAATGGCGTACCTTCGGGATTAAGTAATGGCCGGGGAACTTGGACTGATGACGCCGCCTCGAAAAATTGTTCAAAGTTGTACGAAGGCGTGCTTGGTTGAAAGTCGATCAGCAGCAGGCTATGCAGTGTTATGACGCCGGACAATTGCGCGATCGCGTTGAGCAATGCAGTCACGTCGCTGTAGCCGCTGACGATTTTCGGATGGTATCGGATGAAACGGTAGTCAAGGTACGGCAATATCCCAGCCACGCCTACGCCGCCGCGCGCCGGCAAAATCAGCTTGACGTCGTCGTTCGAGAACATGTTCATCAGATCGTCCGCACGTTGCTTGTCCGTACCAGCCAAAAAACCGTTCTCGTCGTACACGTACTGACCAAGCACAACGTTCAGCCCCATCGCCTCCAAATACGCAACCCTTTCATCGATCGTCTCCCGGGAGAGTGGGCTGCCCAACGTTACAATACCGACCGTATCGCCTCGCTTTAAAGCCATAGGTTTGATCGCCAGATGAATCCCCCCGCCCGGTTGCTTCCGCTCTCGCTATTTATATGTGAAATCAGGGAAGAATATCAGCTCGAACCGATTTAAATCAACATCTGCACTTTCCATGCTTTACTTCGCCCCAATAATTATGTATTGTTACTTACAATAAGTAATAAACTTAAAGGGAAAGAAGGAATGGTTCGATGTCCTATTCCATTCATGCAGATACGAAGCTTGGGAAATTAAAGCTGAAGGTGCGCGACCTGGATCGGTCGGTGAAATTTTACACGGACGTTATCGGATTTAAAGTATTGGGGCGGGAAGGGAACGTCGCTCAGCTAACGGTAGACGGGAACAACGTGTTCCTCGAACTGGAACAGATCCCGGATGCCATCCTCGTGCCTGAGAGATCGGCAACAGGGTTGTACCATTTCGCGATTCTCGTACCGACGAGAGAACAGCTGGGCATTACGCTTCGCAAGCTCGCAGAATCCGGCATCCGCATCGGTCAGGGCGACCATCTTGTCAGCGAGGCGCTATATTTGTCCGACCCCGATCTGAATGGAATTGAAATTTATTGTGATCGCCCGCGGTCGGAATGGAGGACAGATGAAGCCGGCAACATTGAAATGGGAACGGAAGCGGTCGATATTCAGGGGCTGCTCGCTCTTGCGGGCGACAAGCCTTGGACCGGGTTACCTGCAGATACGATACTCGGACATATCCACCTTCATGTTGACCATCTGGCAACTGCAAAAGCTTTCTACTGCGATGTGCTCGGCTTTGACCTTGTCGCCGACATGTCACGCCGCATGGGCGCTAACTTCGTCTCAGCCGGCGGTTATCATCATCATATCGGCATGAATATTTGGGCCGGCGCCGGAGCCCCTCGCCCGCCGGAGAACGGTACTGGACTTGCTTACTATACGATTGTGCTGCCGTCCGCCGAACAATTACAAACCACTTTAGATCGACTCGGCAAAGTCGGCATCCCTGTCTCCGAGCATGCAGGATACTGGCTCGTACAAGATCCCGCCGGCAACTCCGTGCGATTGAGCGCCGCTGGGAATTAAACACTTGGAACTGAATTCTTACGAAAGAAAGGACTCCAAATTCCACGTTGTTGTGGATTTTGAAGTCCTTTCGCACGTAAATAGGGATAACCCTACTCGCTTAAGAGTTAGTGCTTGAGCCGGTCGATTCTCCTGCATCCGACTGCGGAGCGGCGCCCGAACGCTCCCCGTGCCCGCCATGCCGGCGGCCTTCACCGAAACCGGCGCCAAAGTGTTTGCCGTTCACGATTTTCTCGGCGATCGCGGCCGCGTCTTGAAGCCGTTCGTCAGCCTGAGCTTGCGTCAGCTTGCCGTCTTTCACCTCTTGTTGAATAGACGCCTTGATCGCTGCCGCTTGCGCATCGATCAGCTTTTGCACGTCTACGTCCTTGGTCGCGGCGATGTCCGCCAGCGACTTATCCGCTTCAAGCTGCGTCTTCAGTTCGTCCGCGGTCAATCCGAGCACTTTTCCCACTGCCGTCAAGTCCAAGGCAGCACCGCCCCGCATGCCGCCTCTGCCATGGCCTCCTTCCGCTCCAATCGGCAGCTTGCCGTCGATCTGCTTGTCCAAATTGTCGGTGAACTCCTTCTTCTGTTCCGCTTGACGCTTATCGAACGCCGCAGTCAACGTCGCCTTCAGTTGCTCCCTCGTTACTCCCTGTTGCTCGGCGATTTCGGCAAGCGTCGATCCCGCCTTTACTTTTTCCTCGAATGCCGCCTTATCCAGCTTAAGTAAATCAAGCACTTCTTGCCCAATCGCCTGTCCGCCGCGTCCGAACGCGCCTTTCGCCCAGCCTGCTTCGCCTTTTTGCGTGAGCGCTGCTTTGCTTTTGTCAGCGGACGATGAAGAGTCGGTGCTGCCGGTAAGCGTCGCCGCATAAGCGGACATCGGAATCATTAGCGCCAACACTGCCGTTGCGCCTAAAGTTCTCGCTTTGTTTTTCATTTCGTTATGCCTCCTTGGCAGGAAAATAGTGTTACAAGCCCAGTATGGTCATGAAAACTGAACCGCCGATGAGGCGAAGCTTAATTCCAGCTAAGGATGCGCTGAAAACTTGCTGAACGCCGCCAACCAGGCAATCTTAAGAATTTCTTTAGGAGTTGTTACCCTTTTATTAAAAACCGGCTTGTATAATCATCACTATTCAACGAACCCGAATGGAGGAAATACCTTGATCCAGCTTCATCAAATTAACCACCGGTTCGCGATCGGCAAAAAAGGCAAAGAACGCGTCGTGCCGGTGTTGCACGATATCGACCTCCGCGTCGAGCCGGGAGAAATCGTCGCGATCGTCGGGCGAAGCGGCTCCGGCAAATCGACCTTACTAAATCTGATGTCCGGTTATATTCGTCCCACCTCAGGCGAAATCCACGTTGCAGGCCGCAACGTAACCGGATTAAGCGAAGGAGAATGGGCAAACTTTCGTCTGGCCCACCTCGGCTTCATGTTCCAAAGCTTTCAGCTTATCCCGGGCATGACCGCCTACGAGAACGCAGAGCTCCCTCTCGTCCTGCGCGGAACCCCCGTCTCCAAGCGCAAAGCTCGCGTGATGGAGTTGATGGAGCAGGTCGGCATCGCCGAATTCGCTGATCATTACCCGGGCGAACTGTCCGGTGGACAGCAGCAACGCGTCTCCGTCGCAAGGTCGCTCATGCTTAATCCTCCAATCGTGCTGGCGGACGAACCGACAGGCAGCTTGGACAGCGATAATGAACGGCAATTGCTCGATACGATTCGCGGACTCAACAAAGAGCGCGGCACGACGTTTGTCCTTATTACCCATGACGATCAAGTCGCTTCCGTCGCCCACCGTACATTAACATTAAAAGACGGCTATTTAATGCATGCCAAGGAGAAAGGTGGTTTGTACGCCCATGAAGTTCACTGACCAGTTCCGGTTCGTCCGGCAAAATATGAAGAAAAACAAAACGCGGCTGTTCATGACCGTCCTTGCCACTGCCATGGGCTGCTCCTTCCTTATCGTGCTCGCCTCCGTCGGTTTCGGCCTGCAAAAAAGCATCGTGGACAAAGTCGTCGGAGATCGTATGGTCACCGCCATCGATATCTACGGCATCGAAGCGAGTAACCGGATCGACCAACAGATAGGCGATAAGAATATTGACTACTTGCGTTCCGTTGAACACGTTAAAACCGTCACTTACCGCAATTACATTCAGCAATCCATTCAAGTAACCGTTGACGGTACCGAAGCGAGTGCAAGCGCAACGATCAACGTTGACTTTAACGCGGAGCAGAAAGCCGGTTTCAGCCTGAGCGCTGGACGCTTGCCGGCTGCGAGCAACGAAGTCGTTATCGGATATAACATCCGCCAGTCTCCCGATGCGAAACCATCAGATGAGCCGCCTGCTGCTAAAGCATGGATCGGCAAGTCAATCAAGCTCCAAGGGAGCCAGTTCGACAAGGACGGCAAAGAGACGAAAAAAACTTTCGAAGCGACAATCGTTGGCGTCACGGAGAAGCCGACCCGGGAATGGAAGACGGATTCTGCGGTCTATATCGGTAATGAGTTGCTCAAGGAGATCGAGGCGTTTACAGCAACGCAATGGGGTGCGCAGCGCATTCCCTCGAAAGGGAAGGACGCTTCGGTAGAAGAGCCGCCAGGCTTGCAAGATCCGCGCAATTATAATCAAGTTCAGGTTATTGCGGACGGAGTAAACCATGTGAAAGGCATTGCCGAAGAAATTCGCAAACAAGGTTACTATAGCCATTCGATTGCAGACGAACTGAAACAAGTGAATCTGGTGTTCTTGATCATGAAAATCGGACTCGGTTTCATCGGTACGATCGCTGTTCTCATCGCCTCGATCGGCATATTTAATACGATGACGATGGCCGTCACCGAACGGGCCCAGGACATCGGCATTATGAAAGCGATAGGTGCGCATCCGTCTTCGATCCGCCGCATTTTCCTGCTGGAGAGCAGCATGATCGGCCTGCTCGGCGCTTGCATCGGCACCATCGTCGCTTATATTGTATCTGCAGCTGTAAATTTGGGATTGCCCATCGTTATTCAAAGCTTTATGAACGAGAAGGTTCCCGAAGATTTCCGCTTCTCTTGGATTCCGCCGTACTTGGCGCTGACTGCCTGCGCCATCTCGCTGATCGTCGCGCTGCTGTCGGGATCACGCCCGGCTAAGAAAGCGACCCGGGTCGACGTTCTTCGCGCCTTACGCAGAGACGTGTGACAAGGTTAAAAGAAATAAAGACAAAGCCGGACGCGTGCGTCCGGCTTTATCGATTTATCTCGGATTCTATTATTGCTGCTTGTCACGCAGTTGCTCGTACAGCTTCCGGGCTGCCTCGGATGGCGCCTCGCCGAACTCGGAGTGCAGCATGATCTCCAGTGCTTCGTATTGCCGCATAGCCAAAGAACCATAACCTTCCCGATCGTATAGTACGATCAGCGCCTCATAAATCTCCTCCGCGTACGGGAACTCCGTAAGCAGCTTCTCGTAGGCGTCTGCGGCTTCCTTGCCCCGATTGGTCTCGGACCAGTAACGGCACAATGCCAGACCATGCCGATAACGCAAGTTACGGAGTCGTTGGCGTTCTCCTTCCGCCCAATCGTAATCATGTTCCAACAAGTAATCTCCAGGATACGACGAGAAAACGGAAGCATGGCGTTCCTCGGTATCGGCGTCCAATTCCTGAAGTGCCCTCAGTTCCTTCTCCCACTCGAACGCATCGATCGTCACGCTGTCTTCTTTGAGCAAATAACCGTCACCGCTGTTGACAAGATCGATACCAAGGTCCGATTTTTTGAAAGATTTGCGGAGCTGATAGATTGCCGTGTACATTTGCGCGTAACCTTTTTTCTCATCGACGTCGGGCCATAGCAGTTCAAGAAGCGTTTCCTTGCGTACCGGCTGTCCGCGTTTATGAACCATGTACGCAAACAGTTCCTTCGCTTTCACCGTTCTCCAGGAGAGCGGCTCGCCGCCTTTGTCCTCAACGACAAGGCATGGACAGGTTTGTATGGCTGTTTTAAAAGATAACGGCTTTGCATGCAATCCGGAGCTAACCGTCCCTGAAACCATCTGCTTCTGTAATCTTGATACCGTCAGGGCCAATCTTGAAGGGTGAACCGGCTTCAGTAAATAATCGAGAGCGTTAAGCTCGAAAGCTTTAATCGCGTAGTCGTCATAGGCAGTAACGAATACGACAGTGATTGAATCATCCATGGCGAGCAGCCTGTCAGCGAATTCGAGTCCGCTTAGCTGCGGCATGTCGATATCAACGAACACCGCGTCCGGCTTGAGGGATTCGGCTTGCGCAAGAGCTTCTACGGGATTGATGAAGCTGCCGACGATCTCGATTTCGTCGATCTTGCCCAATTGCGCCCCCAAACTGCGAAGCGCCAGCGGCTCGTCATCCAACAAAATCAATCTCATCCGTCTCCCCCTCCTTCTCTCGCGACATCGTGTTCTTCCGCCTTGTCGGAAGTACCTCTTCCATTACTTCGGTTGCAGAAGAGGTTGTTTAAAGGGTTTTCGGATTAATGCCTTTTGCGGTCCGATGGCAGAAGGAAAGCCAGGAAGCCGGACAGCGGCAGGAAGCTGCACGCCAACATGACCGCATGCAGGCCATAGGCGTCTGCGGCGTTCCCAAGCGCCACGCCGCCGATCGCTCCCATTCCGAACGCAAGTCCCGTCGTCAAGCCTGAAGCCATGCCTACGCTTCTGGGCATTAGGAACTGCGCATACACAACTGCGACGGAAAATCCCGATAGAATAACAAAACCGAGCAGCGTAATTGCGGGATACACCCACATTAACGGCAAATGCGGCAATGCAATCGCGATCGGCGACGCTCCGAGAATCGAGAAAACGATCATTTTTTTCATGCCGAAACGATCCGCAAGAACGCCTCCGAAATACGTGCCAAGCACACCGGCCGCGAGGAACAGGAACACCGGAATTTGCGCCTGCTGCTTCGTTAAACCGTAATCGTCCTTTAAGTAAAATTGGTAGAAGCTGCTTACACCCGTATGATACCAGGAGCGCGCGAACACTAGAAAAACAAGCAATCCCATCGCGAACTTAACCCGCGGATGATTCGACATCTCCTGCACCGCTACTCCAGAGCGTCCTGACTTGACGGCGGCGCCACGCGATGCGTCCCATTCTGCAAGCTTACGTCTGTACCACGGCACTACGCCAAGAAGGACAGCGATCGCAAGCGCTGCGAACAGCGTGCCCCAGATCGCACCGAACTGGCCAAGGGGCACAAACACGAAAATCGTCATAAGCGGCGCGAGCGAGCTGCCCGCGTTGCCCCCGACCTGGTAGACAGACTGGGCGAACCCGCGTCGTCCTCCTGCGGCAAAGTACACGACCCGTGAGCCTTCTGGATGGAAAATAGCCGACCCTAGTCCGACGAAAACGACCGACAGCAGCAAATACCAGAAACCGGGCGATAAAGCGATACCGCACATCCCGACAAGGCTCAACCCCATTCCGATTGGCAGCATCATAGGCCGCGAGCGCTTATCGGAATATGCGCCTACAACGGGCTGCATGACGGATGAGGTCATATTCAGCATGAACCCGATCCAACCAACTTGCGTAAGAGACAATTTCAAAGAATCCTCAAGGATTGTATATAACGCGGGCACGACGGCCTGCATCGAATCGTTGAGCATGTGGACTAAACTGATGGCGAGCAAAACGGGCAAGGCAACTTTCGTGGCCGAATCCGATGCCGCCTTTGACGTTCCCGCGAACGAAGCCAATGGCGCACCCTCCGATTCTTTCTTCTGCCTATCAGTGTAGATATGCTATTTGGCGAAGTCAAGAAAGACCGGATTAACGGATGTTCTCGACAGCCTGAACAAACGATTTCATGGCTGGATGAGAAGCCATCAGCACTCCAAGTTCATCTTGTCTCTGGTCACCCTCAAAAGCAAGCCTGATCGCTTTCCTCAATTGATCCCGATAATCGCCGCCTTCCCTAGCCTCTTCGACCTGCAATGCCTTCGTCATTTTGCTCCAATCCGACTTACTGCTTTCATAATAATCACGTTCCGGGTACTTCTCGGCTATCGCGATCGCCGAGTCGAACGTATCGGAAAAGACGAGGTGTAACGCGATCGAATAACCGACGAATCGGTGAGAGTAATCCGCCTCCAGCGCTTGCGCAAATAGTTCGTACGCTTCTTTAAACTTGCCTTGCTTCAATAGAGCTTTCGCGTACATGGATTGCGCATAACCCTCATCCGCCTGTCCAAGTTCGGATTGTCGGTACATGCTGTAGTACTGCTCGGCTTTTTTCCAATTTTCGATTTCGAAGTTCTGCATGAAAAGCATTAAGGCATACTTTCCCGTGTCGTCTTGCCCGATCAATTTTTCCGCATAGCCGAAAGCCTCTTCTGGCCATTTCCCCGTACGGTTGATCGACGCGTCCACATCATATAAACGTATAATCATTTGCAAGCTATACCGGTCGCTTGAGTTGGATTCGTATTCCTTCTTGTAAGAGGCCAGCGCCTCGTCCAGCTTGCCGTCCAACAACAGTCGATCCGCTGCCGTTAACACGCGAGCTTTCAAATAGAAAAAAGGCAGCGGACCCATCGTTTTCTCGTCCAGTCTGTATCCATTGCTTCTCGTGATTAGCCTGCCGTTCTTGTCATAAGCTTCCACGTACCAGGAGAGTCGGCTCTCGGGATTCGCAAAACCTAATAGTCCCGTAGGGTCAGGCACGTTCTTACCATCGATCGTCCGATAACTAAATCCTCCGAACGATTCGTAAATTTGCTCCAGCGGGATGTCCGCTTCGGAACCCTTGATGTGAGAAACGATTCGAGGGTTCGAAAATCCGCCGCTTTCATACGGAAAAGTGCCGTTCAGCGCGTAATAGGCCGCGCCTCCGACCGGCTCCCATTTGAATTTGATCGTCCCCCCGCTAATGACTTGATTGTTGACAGGAGACTGAATGCCGATTAACGGCTTTAATGTAATGTTTTGCTCCAACGTTTGCCCTGCACGGATATCTATCCAATCGTTGTTCATCACCGGATACGTCCAACCGTCAATCTGCTCGTAGGACACGCCGATTGCGAGTTGATAGCTGCCGGACACAACCCCTCTGAAGGAATAACGGCCTTTGGCGTCCGTCAGCGTCTGATAGGGTTCGTTCTCCAGCAAGCTATGCGAACTATCGCTGCTTTGCCGTAAATACACACCGATGCCGACTAGCGGGCTCCCGTCGCTCTTCTGGGCAACGCCGGAAACGATCGCCGATGATCCTTCGTTCTCCGTTGCTCCAGCGAGCAGCGCTTCCATCTCTGTCAAAGTCATGAGCGATACCGATTTCATTTCTTCGAGTTCAGGATAGTTTTTCTTTTTTTCTTCGCCTTGTTTGATCTCTGTTTCCCGAAGTACGGCAATTTGCTTGTAGGCTTCGGTCGCTTCACCTAGTTCCAATAAGATTCGAGCTCGAAGCCTTGCAATCTCAGTCTCGTTATCCGGATGCTCCAAGTCCGCGCTGGCCGCCAACTCGTCTAGTAACTTCGTCGCGTTGGCATATTCGAAATTCCGCGCATGGATTTTCGCCCGATCAAGCTTCAGCACACGCGCTTGTGCAGTGCCATCTGCGCTCTCTTCGAGTCTCTTCTCCCCGATTTCGAGTGCGCCCAAAGCGTCGTCATCGCGTCCCATTTTCTCGAATGCGAATCCGAGTTGCCTCGCCGCCCGGGATAGGTAACCGTCGACTGGGCCTCCGTCGACGTATGCTTTCAAAAATTCGACCTTCTCTTCTTCGGTCCAACGCGGCGCGTGGGGAAGCGTCGTAACGCCTCCCGCGTAATACCATCCTCCGCCGACCGTAACGTCGAAGCTGGCCAGATTGAAATCGTTCCCGTTCTCGATGACATACTTACGAATAAGAGACCATTTCTCGCCGCCTGAAGCACGATCGATCGCGCGCTTCATAGCCGCTTTGCCCGTCGGGGCTCCGCTTACGAATTCCTTCTTCACGTTCGACATTTGCACCTTTGGAACGATCCAATATTGAAGCAACAGAAAGACGGCGAGAAGTGCACCGAAGAGCAATACGAGATGCTTAACCTTGAGTGTTGCCGTCACGGAACGCCACCGCCTTCTCATATTCGTCTTTCCAATACATATTGCCGCCCGCTTGCACGAGCTCTCGCCGCTCGTAGAGCGGTACCTCGCCCCGGATCGAAATCTCCTTCAGTCGAATGCCGACGAACAACGTCATCGCGACGACGAAGCCAACGCCGATCGGGAGAAGAGGAACGCGGAGTTCCTTGTTCCACCAAGCGTGAAGCCGATCTCGGCGCGTGCGGGGGTGAGTCCGCCTAATCGTCTCCTCTGCTCTCGTAAACTTTACGATATTCAGCTCTTCGTCCAACCGTTGGCTAATATGCGTTTGCTCCAGCGTTTTCTCCGGATTCATTCCCGTCCTCCTCTTCCAGCAATGACTTCAACTTCGCCCGGGCCCTCGCTAGCCTCGACTTAATTGTGTTTTCCTTCTCGAATGTCTGTTCAGCAATCTCGGAGACTGTCATCTCGTTAAAGTAATGCAATACGATCGGTTCCCGATATTTATAGTCCAACCGAAGGATCGCTTCGCTCAAACGTTCGTTGCGCCATTCCTCCAGAAGCAAGTTTTCCGGATCGGTTGCCGTCGCGCCCGATAAGCGATCAACGTCTGCGAAAGGAAACACACGCCGCCAGTTCCAAGTTCTCATTTTCATCCGACATCGGTTAACGACGATACGCAGGAGCCAGTTTTTAAGCTTATCCGGATGTTTAAGCTGACGAATGCGGCCGAATGCTTGAACAAAAGCATCCATTGTCGCCTCTTCCGCAGCCTGTCGATCGCGGGTGAGCAAATAGGCGGTTCGCGTCAATTCATCGCCGTAACGTTCCATCAGCGTTCGCAATGCTGCCTCTTCTCCGTTCAATAACCCGCTATAAAGATCCAGACGGCTCCCTCCCCTCCAACATTAAGATGCTTGCTCAGGAGTTGCGGTTGCATTTTACAGAAAATTTTCCAGTCATGTATGAATAAACACAGTCCGTGGTCTGTATGCGGGCTGAACCACCAAGTACTAGCCTTTTTTCGATGGCCGCTATGCTTGTCTCAAACGATCTTCAACTTCTTGTCATACACTAAATCATCTTCTGCATGGGAGGTGTTGATAAAATGAGTACAAGCCCACGTCGTTCAAGCTCTTCCCAAGGCATGGTCGCGAAAACGAAATATTGGGGCGGTTTCTGGGGACAGTCCCAACATTGTAGCCCGGTTTACTGCGTCAAACACGAAACATACAATTGTGAATGCAAAAAAAGCAGTTCTTGCGGATGCGACCATAAGAAAAACGGCAACGAGCACAAAAGCAATCACAGCAAAGGTCACTCCAGCGGACACTCCAAGGGACGTTCCTGCGGTAAATCAGGAGGTCATTCCAAGGGACGCTCTTGCGGTAAATCAGACGGGCATTCCAAAGGACGCTCTTGCGGCAAATCAGACGGGCATTCCAAAGGACGCTCTTGCGGTAAATCTGGCGGACGTTCCAGCGGGCATCGCTAAGCTGTAAAAAGTTGATAGCCTCACGCAGCCAAATTTTGCAAAAAACAGCCATGAACGCCTTTCGGCGCACATGGCTGTTTGTATGACATCCAAATACTATTCGCGCTCGAACTTGAAGTTGCGAGCGATATAAATAACCGGTGTCGATGCGGCGGATATAACGAACTTGAGCACGTAAGTCGTAACGGCGATTTCCCACCAGACATCCCAAGTATATTCCCCTATGAAAGCGATTGAACAGAACACAAGCGTATCGACCAATTGACTGACTCCGGTACTACCATTATTACGAATCCACAACTGGCTCCTCGTCGGGTATTTCACTTTCAGCTTGCTGAAGATGCGAACGTCAAGAAATTGGCTGACGAGGTAGGCACACAAGCTGCCAAGTGCGATACGCGGCGCTAATCCGAATATCGTCTGCAGCGCGTCTTGACCGAAATCCGTCTCTTGCGGCTTAAATACGAGCGCCATCTGCATGATGACCGTCGACATGAGCAAGAAGAAAAAGCCGAACCAGACCGCCTTTTTCGCTTCCTTCTCCCCGTACTTCTCGTTGAGCAAGTCCGTTGTGAGGTAGATTGTCGCGTACATCGTATTGCCTAACGTCATTACGAAGCCGAACATGCCGATCGTCTTGACAACCTGGATGTTCGCGAGAATGACAGCCGCCGCGATCCATGCGTACAAGCCTTGCTTCCCGAACAGCCGATAGCAGATCAGGAACAAACCAAAGTTGACCAGAACAAACAAAACACCCCAACCCAAATTGAACAAAAAAATTCCTCCTAGTTTTGATAACGCGGGAGTTTGCGAACCGCGGCTCCGTGTCCCGGAGCAAACGCCTCATTATAGCACAAAGCTTAGCGGAGTGTCCCAGGAAAATAGTGGACCGCCCACGTCCCACTTGTCAAAAAAGTCCAGATGCGGCGGACGGGATCGTCCATCGAATCGGAGCGGCAACCGGTCTATAATGACAGTCACGAACGGATAAGGGGAGTGAAGATGAAAGCGCTTAAGATTATTCAAATCGGAACCGGTAACTTCGGAAAAATTTGGCTGGAGTATGTGCTGCAGGTGGAGGAAGCCGAACTGGTTGCCGTAGCCGACGTTGACCCCCGCAACTTGGAGGAAGCGAGACCGCTCCTGCAAGGACGGAACGTGACGTTCTATAACGATCCGCTTCAGGCGATGCGGGAGACGGAAGCGGACATCGTGCTGCTCGTCACGCCGCCGCACACGCATCTGGAGTTGACTGTCGCAGCTGCCGAGCAAGGGCTGCACGTGCTGATGGAGAAACCAATTGCCGGCGAACTGGCGGAAGCGATCAAGTTGGCCGAATTCGCACGGACGACGGACAGGCGGATTATGGTTAACCAGAATTATCGCTGGCGACCTGAAATCGCCGCGGTCAAAGCCGCCGTCGCTTCCGGCGTCGTCGGGCCGATCGGGCAAATCGAGTGGCGCTTCGCGCGCAATCATACAAGCGTCAACTTCTCTTCCGGCTGGCGCAGCCAGTATGGCGATTTGTTCCTTCGTGAAATGAGCATCCATCACTTCGATTTAATGCGGTACTGGCTCGATCGGATACCTGTGTCCGTCTTTGCCGAAAGCGTAAATCCAAGCTGGAGCTGGATTCCGAGCGGCGGAGCGGCGAACGCGTTGTTGAAGTTCGAAGACGGCGTATCCGCAGTCTACTCCGGCAGTTGGGTTAATCGCGGACCGGATACGACGTGGACAGGGAACGTAAGACTGATCGGCAGTCTCGGCGCGATCGAGCTGACGAACGACGTTCCTTCGATTGCCTGGGAGGACGGCCGCCAGGAACAGCTCGCTATGGAACCAATGAAGTACACGGAATTATCCCGCTCCTTGTACGAATTGATTAGCGCAATTCGGGAAAATCGCGAGCCGGCGACAAACGCAGGCGACAACCTGCTAAGCTGGCTTACCGTGTGCGCCGCGGCGGAATCCGCCGTAACAGGCGTACCCGTTACCATCGACGCTGCTTCTGCAAGCATCCAAACTATACGATAAGCGAGGTTTCATAAAATGAGCCAACCGATCCGCGTCACTGTTTTTAACGAATTTCATCACGAGAACCATTATGAACCGGCCCGCCGGATTTATCCGGATGGCATTCATAAGGTTATCGCCGCGTATTTGAAGGAGCAGCAATATTTCGTCTGGACGGCGACGCAGGATCAGCCCGATCACGGACTGACCGACGAGGTGCTGGACAACACGGATGTCCTTGTCTGGTGGAGTCATATTCTCGTTGACGGGTTCCGCGATGACATCGTGGAGAAAATCCATCGCCGCGTTCTTGATGGCATGGGTTTTATCGTGCTGCATTCCGGGACACAATCGAAAATTTTCAAGAAGTTGATGGGCACATCTTGCGCAATCAAATGGCGGGAAGCCGATGAGAAGGAGCGCATCTGGATCGTTCAGCCGAACCATCCGATTGTTGACGGCGTACCGGAATATTTCGAATTGCCGGAAGAGGAAATGTATGGGGAGTTTTTCGACGTCCCTCCGCCCGAAGAAGTCGTTATGATCAGTTGGTTCCAAGGCGGCGAAGTATTCCGAAGCGGAATTACGTACACGAGGGGCAAAGGCAAAGTTTTCGTCTTCCGTCCGGGTCACGAATCTTTACCAACCTATTATAATCCGCACGTACTCCGCGTAATCTCCAACTCCGTGCGCTGGGCAGCTCCTGTCGCCGGCACGCCGGCCCCCGTGTTCGGTAATGCTCAACCTCTGGAGGCGCTGCCTCAGAAGAAAAGCTGAATCGGCTTTATATATGTAAATTTGGCGGAACAGGGAGTTCACTCCCTCGTTCCGCCACTTTTTTGTTTTTTCGGAAACCTTGCTGGGCAACCGGTGCAAAGAGATAGCTGTTGTGTGCCGGAACTCGGAGCTCATTCCCCGCTCGCACCCCCAATCGCTGATTACTCTTTGATTAATCGTTCAGGAGAAGCCAACCGTGAAAGTTACATCGTTCGACGCATTAAATCCCGCTCAGACCATGCTTTCTCCGGCGAGTTACTTCATGCGCCGCATTAAATCCCGCTCAGACCATGCTCTCTCCGGCGAGTTACTTCGAGCGACGCATTAATTCCCGCTCAGACCATGCTCTCTCCGGCAAGTTACTTCGAGCGACGCATTAATTTGGCCCCACCACCGCCATGCTACCTGTCACTCACCCCCGCCAGACGGTTCTTGTCCCCGGCATTGCCGGCCGAAGTCGGTTAAACTGCAGCCGGTCGTGTTTTTGAAGATGCGGCTGAAATAGTTCGGGTCCTCGTAGCCGACGGCGCTGCCGACTTCCTTAAAGCTGAGCTCAGGGTGGCGAGCGATTAGCCGTTTCGCCTCCTCGATGCGTAGTGAGATCAAATATTTCAACGGGCCAACGCCGTGGTGCTGCTTAAATATTTTCGTAATGTATGACGGACTGAATGAAAATTGGTCGGAAATATCCGCTAGCGTAATCGTCCGGGCGAAATTCTCGTCCAAATAGTGCTCGATATGCCGAGCCAGTTCCGTCGTATCCCGGTGGTCCCTGTCTTCCTCGACGAATGCGGCGCTGTCCAGCAAACTGACCACATCGTCCGCGATGTCGCTTAAACAGCGAGCTTCGCCTAGCTTGTACAGCATCTCGTATTCCAGGTGGCTGACCTCGGCTTCGTTCAGCAGAAGCGAGTGCTGATGCGTCAATTGCAGCAAGTGCATCAGTCGCTTCTCAACAACTCTCTGCGGGCAACGCTCCGTTTCCCACTGCTTGAACAGGTCGGCGATTTCCTTGCGAAAATTCGCCTTCTTGCCGCTCTGCAGCAACACGCCGATCTTCTGCTGCTCGCTTGTCCGCAGCCACGAGACGGTTCCGCCGCTCTCCTCCTCGCCCGGATACAGTATTTGGGCCGTTCCTGGCACGGCCCCGCGTTCGATCGTTCGAACAAGTGCTTGCGCTTGCTCGTACAAATCTTGGAAAGCCACAGGGGTCCGGCAAACTGCAACCGTTGCAGGATAAGGAGCAACCGCCCGACTCAACTCATCCAGCCAATGCTTGACACTCGAATCTTCATTCGCCAATACGCCTTCCTCAAGCCCGTTTCCCGTCGACGCCAAGTCGCCGTCCTCCCGGCCTCCTGCCGTCAACGCCGCCGATTCGCACTCCGTTACAAGAAAACGGCCGAACGACCGCGCCACGACCGCCAAAATCGTCCCGCCGGATGGCGGCCACGGCCATTTTCCCATCGCGGCCGGACTCCCGCGCTCCCATAGCCGCTCATAGAACGAAGCCAGCCCTGGGGACGCAAACGGCCCCGCCAAATGTCCGAAATGAACAAGCGACAACCGAAATAGACGATTCTCGAACTGCCGCAAGCTATCCGGCTCCTGCCGGCCGGTCTGCAGCGCTTCCGCCAACTGCTCTTTCTCCCGCCCGTCGCTTCGCGACTGTCGCTCGTCGTCCAATTTACGCAAGAGCGCATTCATTTCCTCCGCTTCGACAGGCTTGAGCAAATATCCTTTAACCCCGTATCGGATCGCTTGCTGAGCGTACGCGAAATCGTCGAAGCCGCTGATGACGACGATCTGCATCGACGGATAGCGTTCGGTTGCAAGGCGGATCAACTCGAGTCCGTCCATCATCGGCATACGAATATCGGTAAACAACGCGTCCGGTTTGAGCCTCTCGATCATTTCCCAAGCTTGCTGACCGTTCAAAGCTTTGCCTGCGACGCTGAAACGATGGTTCTCTCGCTCTATTTTGGCGCAAATATTATTCAGAATAAGCGGTTCATCTTCGGCAACGACGACGCGATAAGGCACCTCCCTGCTCATGCTCCTGTCATCTCCTTCTGGTCAGATGTCCATGCTCCAACCGAAGCGATTGCGCCTCCTATAACGACGCAAGCACCGCCCTCCGGCGGATTGGACAACTCGAATACGGCTTGACCGCCGTACAGCAGTCGCAATCGTTCGGCGATGTTGGCCAGTCCCATGCCGATACCTGCTCCGTCGGAGCGTCCCTGTCCCTGTCCCGGTCCTTGCTCCTTCCCCTGCCCTTGCCCCCATTCTTCCCCGCCGCCGAAACCGTTCGGCCGCAAACGCAGAACATCCAGATTCCCTTCCGCAAATCCGGTGCCGTTATCGCGAATCTCGATCGTCCACCGATTCCCGTGCCGCCTTCCCGTCAACCGGATATGCCACGGCGGCTGCACGTGAATGCCGTGTTTGATGCAGTTCTCGATGATCGGCTGTACAATCAGCTTTGGCACATGTACTTCCCGGAGCGCCTCGTCGACATCGATTGTATACTCTAGCAAGCTGGCGTAACGAATCTGCATTAACGACAAATAATTTTCCGCGTAATCGAATTCATCTCCAAGCGTGGCTCGTTCGCTGCTACCCGACAAAATGTAGCGGAACATTCGGCTTAAATTTTTGCAAACAAGCACGATATCGTCCTGCCCCCGCTCTTCTGCCATCACGCTAATGTTCGTAATCGTGTTGTACAGGAAGTGCGGGTTGATCTGAGCCTGCAACGCGGCCATCCGGGCCTGCATTTCATTGGATCTGGAGGCGAGCGCCTCCTCGATGGAATCTTTTAGCCGCACGCACATTCGCCGGAAAGAAATATCGAGCAGTTCCAGCTCGTTAAGCCCCTTGTTCGTCTCGCGAACGGAGGTCGGCTGCAAATTCTCGATGCTGAGCGCGCGGATCGAAGCATGCATCACTTTGATCGGGTTCGTCAATCCTTTTGCCGCGAAAAAAGACACAAGAAGCGTGAGCAGGAGCAGCCCAACCACTCCAGCGAGCATTGTGTTACGGAAAGCGAACACCGGCTCGAGCAGTTCTGCGCGAGACTGGGCGACGATTACCGTCCATCCGGTCGTGTCCGAACGAGAATACCCACATACGTCCGAACGTGAACGCTCCGGATCGCGGCAATCGAGAGAGCCGTATGGTCCCGTCATCTTCGAAGCCGCGCTCCAATAAGCTTGAGCCGAGACGGAAGCGTCTCCCGGATCGCTCGGATAAACGAACTGTCCCCGTTCGTTCAGAATGTAAATTCGTGTCCCCGGCGTGCGGCCTCCGGACGGGTCGACTGTCACTGGCGCGATCAGGCGGGCGAGCTTGTCGTAGTTCATCTGAATTTCAATAATGCCTTGTTGACTAGAGCCCAGATCGAGCATAAACAACCGACTTAAGGAAACGACCTTCCGCCCGCCGGGTTCCCAATCGTCCTCGTGCGGCAGCGAGAAATGTTTGCCTCCTCCAAGCTCAATCGTCTCCTGTGCCCATGCAAGCCCTTTCATTTTATCAGCAGGAAAAAAGCCGCTCTTCGAATAACTCCCCGTGCCGTAGAAACGTCCGTTCATGTCGAACAAGTTAACCTGCCAACCTAACGCGGATGGCCCCATGATCGAATAGACCATTTCGTTCAGTTGCCGTTGATTTTGAAAAATGACGTCCTGATCGTTCGGGTCAAGCTCGGTAAAAAACAGCTCTTTGATTTTTTTGGAGAAGATCATTTTGACCGCCGTGCTGTCCATAAATCCGAATTCGGCGTCCAATTGGTTCGACGCATAGGAAGCGGAACGGAACAAGTTTTCCGACGCGCGATCGGTCAGCATATTCGCTGCATACGCATAGAACGCGACCGACAGCAAAGCGACGATACCTATGATCAGCGTAGAATAGGTGACGAACAGCTTCGTTCGGATCGACTGAAAGTGAAAGCGCTCTCGCAGCATCGTATCATCCTTCTATGAGCGTGGTCTGTTATGATTATAGCACGAGCGAACTGCCTCAGGACCGCGATCAAAAATGTCCAGTTCAGGAGAATCGTTTTGTGCATCGAATCGACTTTGAAAACGCTTTATAGTTGGGGCGAGCAGAAATATGCTCCACTCACTCAGCGCAGGGGGATAATGGAATGAAGAAACTTGGATACACCGCAGCAATCTGTTTGACAACTTTCGCGCTCGTCGCAAGCGCATGCGGCAAAGGGAACAACAACGATAACACAAGCTCGCCAGCCGCATCCCCGTCGGGATCGTCGGCACCTACCGCTTCGGCAAGCGCTCCACCGGCCAAAAGCGACGTCACGATCTCTTATGCGGCGATGCAAACGCAAATCAAAGACATCGACAAGGAGCTCGCGGCCAAGTTCGAAAAGGAAACGGGCATCAAAGTCGACATTCAGGCTTACCCCGATGACCAGTATCGCGACATTTTGAAGACAAAACTCGCGACTCAGGAAGCTCCGGACATTATGCTGATGGATGCCGGCATCATTATGCGCAACTATCAACCGGACAAATATTTAATGGATCTGTCGGGCGAAAGCTGGGTCGGCAAAATGAAAGACTGGGCCATCAACGGTTCGACGGTCGACGGCAAACTGTACGGATTCAACCTCTTCTCCGTAGACGGCTGGGGAATGCTCTACAATCCGGAAATGTTCGCCAAGTACAACCTTCAAGTGCCGAAAACGTACGCCGACTTCGTCAAAGTATGCCAAACGCTGCTCGACAACGGCGTAACCCCAATCTATGAAAATGGCAAAGACGGCTGGCATACTCCGATCTGGGTTACGGAAGTGACGCCAAAGGCGCTCAAAACAAATCCTAAACTGTTCGATCAGCTTAATAGCGGCGAAATCAAATATTCGGACGTACCGGAGTTCAAAACAGCGCTGGAACAACTCTCCGACTTGAACAAGAAAGGTTTCTTCGGCAAAAACGTCCTGTCCAACGACTGGGATCACGGGTATGAAGCACTCGCAACGGGCAAATACGCGATGAACCTTGTTTACACATCGTACCAGCAAGAAGTCGTCAAGAAATTCCCGGATTCGAAAGCGGATACATGGAAAATGTTCCCGATCCCGCTTGCCGACAACACTGGCTTCGGCGTTTCTGCCGGCGGCGAAGTGCAAGTCGTATCCAAGACAACAAAACATATGGACGAGATTCGCAAATATTGGGAATTCCTCATGCGCGACGATAACGTGAAGGCTTACTACAATGGCCACGACAACCTTGGCGAGACGTCGATCAAAGGTCTGGAGGTAAAACCGCAAACGGAAGGCATGAAGAGCATGCAGCAGGAATCGGGCGGCGACATGCCGATGTCGTTCGAAGTCGCCACAACGTTCTTCGACGGCGCAACTTGGGGCAAAGCGTCGCAAGACCTGCTGCTGAACTCGACGACACCGGAGAAGATGCTGAAACAGCTTGACGACAATCGCGCCAAGTCGATGGCACTCGCTAAATAATGAACGAGAAAAAGGTTTATCCGCTCGCGTTTCTGATACCGGCCGTTGTCGTCTATTCACTGCTGTTCTTTATTCCGAGCCTATTCAGCTTCTACTACTCGATGACGGACTGGAACGGCTTTAACGACCGGATGAATTTCATTGGTTTGGACAATTATCGCCAGTTGTTCGATGACACATCCGGTTTCGTTCATTACTTCAAGAACACGGTCATCTTCGGACTCGCGACCACGCTGCTGAAAAACGTCATCGGGCTCGGCCTGGCCATTCTGTTGAATGAAGGGCTCAAGTCGCGCAATGCGCTGCGGACGATTTTCTTTATCCCGTATTCGCTTTCGCCGCTCATTATCGGCCTGATCTTCGCGTCTGTATTTGACGCGAACCACGGCCTGCTTAACAATGCGCTGTCTGCGGTCGGCCTTTCGTCTTGGACGAAAGGCTGGCTGATCGACACGCTCTACGCAATGCCCGCGGTCATTTCAGTGGAAACGTGGAAGTTCGTCGGCTTTAACATGATCATCTATTTGGCCGGCTTGCAAATGATCGATAAAGCCTACTATGAAGCCGCTTCGATTGACGGCGCCAGCAGACGGGCGAAGTTTTTTCAAATCACGATGCCTTTGATCATGCCCGCCTTCACGATCAACTTGATCCTCAACCTGATTAACGGATTTAAAGTATTCGACCTCATCTTCGTGCTGACGCGCGGCGGCCCCGGTAATGTCACCGAAGTAATGAACACCGCCGTGTTCAGGGAATTTTCCGCCGGACGTTACGGTTCCGCAACAGCGATCGGAGTTGTTCTGTTCCTGATGACAACGGTCATCGCTTTGTCGGTGCTGTCGATGCTTTCTCGCAGAACGGAGGTGGAACGATGAAACTGACGAAAGAAGTCGTCGGCTGGCTGCTAGCGCTGCTGTTCGTCGTACCGCTGCTGCTGATCGTCATCAACTCGTTGAAGACGCAAACGGAAGCGGATCTGATGAACCTCGCCTGGCCCAAATCGTTCCAATGGGGCAACTACGAGACGGTAATCGAGAAAGGCAAGTTGATGCGGGCTTTCCGTAACAGCATGATTATCGCCGTAGGGTCGGTGCTGCTGACCAACTTAACGTCCGCACTCGCTTCCTATGTCCTGTCCCGCAGACGTTCCCGTACCTCGCGCGGAGTTTACTACTTCTTTATTATCGGGCTGATCGCGCCGATCAATATGATTCCGACGATCAAGGTTATGCAGATGCTGAACGTCATGAACACGTTCCAGGGCGTTATTCTGCTCTATGCCGCGCTCATGGTCCCGTTCACCGTGTTCTTGTACTACGGCTTCATCTCATCTGTCCCCCGCGAGCTCGACGAGTCCGCCGTGCTCGACGGGAGCGGCAGTCTGACGCTGTTTTTCCGTATCGTATTCCCGCTGCTGTTGCCGGTGATGGTCACATCGCTGCTCGTCAACTTCATGTCGGCGTGGAACGACTTTATTTTGCCGCTTTACGTGTTCAACAAAACTGCGTATAACCCGATGACGCTAGCCGTCTACGGTTTTTACGGCATGTACGTCTCGAGCTGGAACCTTGTCTGCGCTGCGATCATACTCACGACGCTGCCGATTATCATTGCTTATTTCATCGGCCAGCGGTATCTCGTGTCGGGAATGATGTCGGGTGCGGTGAAGGGCTAGGGCGCGACTGAATACTCCGAAGGCAGCCAGAAAGATGCCCCTGAGCGAGTGTTCAGACACGCCCTAAGAAAGAGACGTGCCGACTTCATTCTTAGGAGGAGGTTTGAATGATGAACGCAAGGCAACGCAAGAAAGGATTGGTTTGGGGACTTGTTTTGTTAGTGACGCTTTCGCTTATGACGCCGATCGTGCCGGGCAGCAAGCTGCCCCAAGCGTACGCGTCGGAGCAGACGGACGATTGGGCCGCACTGCAAACACTGCTCTCTGCAGCTTCACCGACGGTTACGACACCGATCAGCGGAGTCAAGACCAATGGTTTTACGCCGGGGCAATTGCTTGGCAATGGAAGCATCGGAGCTGTCGCGGGAGACACGGTCAGCAGCCAGAAGTTTTATTTTACGAAAACGGATTTTTGGGGCAACGCAATCAAGAACCCGACGGACACCGTTAACGCGCCGTCCTGGCAGTCTTCCATTCTGACGGGTGGCGGACTGACGATCGATTCGCCGACGGCAAGCACGAATCCAGCTTCCGTCTACAGTATGAAGCAAGACATCCAGAACGCCCAAGTCGTAACGACGATGCAATTCGGCAGCACGACAGTCACGATGACTTCGTGGATCTCTGACACGGACGACGTCTTCGTGACGGAATTGTCCAGCCCCGCCGGAAGCAGCGCGGTTACGATCAATGCCGACTTATGGGTGCCGAATTCGATCAAAATTTCCAACGTCACTCAGGATGCCGCCAGCACATATCCGTACACGGCCGGCGTGACGAGCGGCGTATTGTGGGCGACTCGGGAAAATAACCTGAATGGGTCCAGCGACTACAAAGCCCGTCTGGCCATCGCAACGAAGCTGATCGGCGGCACTTTCAGCAGCACGACGAACAGCACATCGGACGCGAAAGGGACGTTTACGCTCAGCCCAGGAACTCCCGTAACACTCGTCACGTCGATCAAAAGCGGCGTCGGTACCGGCAGTGCGACTCTCTCCTTGTCGACCGTCAAGACGAACGCAATCAACGCAGTAAACGCCTTGACGGGAACGGGCATCTCCACGGCGAAAACCGATCACATAGCATGGTGGAAAGATTTCTGGATGAAGTCTTTCGTCGATCTGAACGATTCCGTCATGAACACGTACTACTACGGCGCGCTTTACGTGCTCGGCTCGTCCAGTAGAGCGAACGTTGCAACGCCTCCTTCAATGTGGGGCAACTGGGTCACGAACGACACCGCGTCATTCGGCGGTAGGTACTTCCTCAACTATAATGCCGAAGCACTCTACTACGGCGCATTTTCAAGCAACCGCTCCGACACCGCTTTGCCCTACATCAACTTAATCGCCACCGAAGCGCCTTATCAACAGAACAAGACCGCTTCGGCCGGATACAAAGGCATTTTGTACCAACGCAGCTTAACGCCGTACGATCTGGTCAAATCGGCGCCAACGGTCAATTCTCCGGCCGCGACGAAAGACTGGACCAAATTGCAAGACCAGAAGTCCAACGGCAGCTTCGCCGTCATGCCGCTCATCTGGTACTACGAGTACACGGGCGACACGACCTACTTGCAGAACACGCTGTACCCGATCGCCAAAAACATCGGCGCCTTCTTCCTCGATTACGTGACGAAGGTGAATCTGGGCGGCAGCAACTACAAATACGATATTCAGCACAGCTCGGCGCACGAAGGCGGCGACGATCTCAATCCGGCGATCGATATCGGATTCATCAAGCGATACATGAAGTTCCTGATCGACGCGAGCCAGAAGCTCGGCGTGGACTCCGCCATGGTACCTACATGGCAAGACTTGTACGATCACATCGCCGCTTATCCGACGCAGAACTTCACGGTTGACGGCGTTGCCAACACGCCGGTCTACGTGCTGATGGAAGTGATGGGCCCGAACGATGCGGCTCCAGCTTACATTTACGTCGACGGTCAGCCTGTGCAGCTCGAGGGCTCCGTGTTCCCCGGAGAATCTTATCGCAGCACGGATACAACCTATCATCAGATCGCCATGAATACGCTCACCTATATGCATCCATGGGCGCAGACGGGCTACAGCAACCATAACGGCTTCCCTAAAGTATGGCCGGTCGCGGCCAGACTCGGCTGGCCGGCAGCCGATCTGTTCGCCCGATTCAAAGCTTCGCTGACAAACGCCACTTCGACTAAGCTGTGGAGATCGAGCAACATTACCGCTTACGAAGGCGGCGGCGGCATCGAAACATCCGGGGGGATCGAAGGCGTCAACTCCATGCTGATGCAGAGCGAAGACGGCGTCATCAAGCTGTTCCCTAGCTGGCCGACGAGCCAAGCTGCCTCTTTCAAGCGGCTACTTGCCAAAGGCGGTATCGAAATTTCAAGCGTGCTGTCCGGCGGTACCGTTCAGAACGTTCAAGTTCGCAACGCCAACGCCACGCACACTTCGCAAACGGTAACGATCAGCAGTCCTTGGAGCGCAGGTACGGCGAGCATCCAACCGCTCGACGCAAGCGGTGCACCGACGGGAAGCGCGTTTACGCCGACCGAAAGCGGCGGCAACCTGTCGTTCACTGCGGCTTACGATCAGAAGTATTTGATCACTGGCTCAACGTCGACGGGGCCGGGACCGGGAACGTATGAAGCGGAGTCGGCGACATTAAATGGCACGGTCGGCATCGCCGCCTGCTCTTTCTGCTCGTCCGGTAATGCCGTCAACAACATCGGCGGCAATACGTCGAACTACGTGACGTTCTCTAACGTAACGGTGCCAACGGCGGGCACGTATCAAATGGATGTTCGTTATTTAACGAACAGCACGAAGACGTATTACATCAGCGTCAACGGCGGTACGGGAGCCGCTTATCCGCTGAACGGCACATCGTGGAGCACAACGTACACGACAACGATCCCCGTGACGCTGAATGCGGGAACGAATACGATCAAGTTCTATAACGACACGGCAAGCGCGCCAAATCTGGACAGCATTACCGTATCGCCGACCACGTCAACGCTTTACGAAGCGGAATCGGCGACGCTTAGCGGCACGGTCGGCATCGCCGCCTGCTCCTACTGCTCGGCTGGCAATGCCGTCAATAATATCGGCGGAAACACGACGAATTCCGTTACATTCTCGAACGTAACGGTGCCGACGGCGGGGACGTATCAGATGGAAGTACGCTACTTATCCAACAACACGAAGACGTACTACATCAGCGTTAACGGCGGTACCGGCACGGCCTATCCGCTTACAGGAACGACATGGAGCACGACGTATACGACGACCATTCCTATCACGTTGAATGCGGGCACGAACACGATCAAGTTCTATAACAACACGGCAGTTACGCCGAATTTGGACTCTATCGTTATTAAGTAGAGTCGCAAGCAACGAACCTAGAAAAGAAGTAGCCTCAAAAAGAGAATCGCTTCGGAAAAAGGAGCTGTCTCAAAAGTTAATTTTTGATTTTTCGAGCCCCACTTAGAATTATATTTACTCAAGAAAAAGAGCCTCAGTCCCCACTTTTCAGTGGGAATTGAGGCTCTTTTGCCGTGTGAATAGGGACGTTCCCATGCCGTGCGAACACTTTTGGGACAGCCCTTCTCATGACTCTGTATGTAAGCGGGTTTCTACCGCCTATTTCGCTCGATTCGCTCGGCTACGGAACTGTAAGGTTTCTCCAGCTTATTTCGCTCGATTCGCCTCGGCACGGTGCTGCAAGCGGGTTTCTTCAGCTTATTTCGCTCGATTCGCCCCGGCACCATGCTGTAAGCGGGTTTCTACCGCTTATTTCGCTCGATTCGGCTCGGCACGGTGCTGCAAGCGGGTTTCTCCCGGCTATTGCCCGTGAAATCGCCAAATAGCTCTTGAGATGGCCTCTTTGGTTAAAACTAATTATTCCGCGACAGCCGACACCGAGCGCTTGCCACCCGTCACCGCCCCCTGCTCTTCGCTCACTTTTTTGGCCCGAATCGTCCGAACGAACAATGCAAGCGGCAGCGCAGCAACGGCGATAAACGTCGCGATCACGTATACGTCGTTCACGCTCATGGTGAATGCCATCGCAGCGATATGGCCTGTATCCTTGTCCCCGGCCATCGCCATCGCGGTGCCATGATGCACGGAACGCGAGGCAAGCAGCGTCGTGAAGATTGCAATCGCGAACGAGCCGAAGACGTTACGCGTCCAGTTCATGATCGCCGACGCGTGACCGGTCAGTTCACGAGGCACTAGCTCCATGCCCGCATTGCTCGAAGGCATCATGACAAGCGCGATACCCAAGTTGCGGACCACCATCCAGAACAGGATGTAGCTATGGGAGACGTCAATGCTAAGCCAGCTCAGCGTCAGTGTGCCAACCGTCAGCAGTACGATGCCGACGGCCATGAGCAACCGAGGTCCGACGACGCTATACAGCTTGCCGACGACCGGCATGACGAGCGCCATCGCTAGCGAGGCAGGCAACAGGATTAAGCCCGTGTCGATCGCCGACACATTCTGAATTCTTTGCAGGAACACCGGCGTCAAGAACGTGCCGGAATACAGGCTGATCGTCAAAATATTCGCGATAAATAAGTTCAGCGTATACCGTCCATTGCGGAAGACGCGAAGATTCAGCAGCGGAGTTTTCGCCGTCAGCTCTCTCCAGATGAACAAGACGAGCATTATACTTCCGCCGACAAGGAGCGAAATGATTTTCGCCGAATCCCAGCCCCACTTGTGACCTTGCCCGAGCGCAAGCAACAACGACGAACTGCTTAGAATAACAGTTAGGAAGCCAAACAAATCGAAGCTCTTCGGTACGCTAAGACGATAATACGGTATGTATTTCGCCACGCACCAGATGCCGATCAAGCCTACAGGGATGTTCATGAGGAACAACCATTGCCAATCGTAATTCTCCAGCAGCCACCCGCTCAGCGTCGGGCCGAACGCCGGGGCCATCATCGATGCGAGCCCCCATAACGCGACCGCCATCGCTTGCTTGTCGCGAGGGATGATCTGATAGATAATGGACATGGTAGCAGGAATAATCAAACCGCTGAACGCCCCTTGCAGCACGCGGAACGCGATCAGCGAATATTCGTCCCAAGCCGCCGCGCACAACGCCGAAGTCAACGTGAAACCAATCAGCGAATAAAGATAAAGTCGTTTGTAGCTCAGCTTTTCTCCAAGATAACCAACGATCGGAGCCGTCGTTCCCATGGCAAGCATAAAACCGGTAAGCGTCCACGTCACCGTGTCAAGAGACGTATCGAAATGATTTTTCAAAATTTCCAACGCAATGTTGATCGTTGATGAAGCCAAAATACATAAAAAAGACCCGATAAAAATAGCAACCATAATCGGCAAAAAACGTATTTCTTGTTGTTTGCTTTCTCCCATTCGTCTCTCCCGCACCCTTCGATTGAAACTATGTCTTTATTTACATATAATAGAAATCGATTATTCATCATACACCTACATCGGTTATATGTCAAAGTTTACTTATTGTCTGGAGGATCATCATTGAATACGCTCTCGTACGGCTTACTCAGCCTGCTCTCCCATTCTCCGCTATCCGGGTACGACCTGATGCTCAGAATACAACCTTTCTGGCCTGCCAAGCATAGCCAGATCTATCCTTTGCTTTCCGCTCTGGAGAAAGAGAATCAAGTGTCTTTCGAAACGGTTTCCCAAAGCGATAAGCCGGATAAAAAGGTGTATTCCATCACGTCCAAAGGACTCGCATCATTACGAGAATGGCTCGCCGAGCCTGCCTCGGACCCGGTAATGCGGGACGAGCTGATGCTGAAAGCCTACTGCGTATCCGCCGTTGACCCTGTAATCGCCCGCCCGTTGTTTCAACGCAGGCTGGAACATTATGAGGCCAAACTGATTCGATTCGAGGAGAAAATCGCCAGTATCCAACGCGACGGAGGATTGTCCGACGGCGAATCGCCGAATTATCATTCGGACCGATTCGGTGCATATATTTTGCTGAACAAGGCGATGATGTCTTCCCGCACGAACATCGAATGGTGTCGTTGGGTGCTCGATTTGATTCCTAACACGAACGAAAACTCCGGGAACGATTAATCCTGTTCTTCCCTTTAACTTCATATGCATTGGAGCCTACAACAACATGACAGAAGAAGAATTACGCCCAACAACCGAAAAAGCCGTCATCATCGGCGCCGGCCCTTGCGGATTGTCTGCCGCGCTGGAGCTTCAGAAAGTCGGCATCGAGCCGCTTCTAATCGAAAAAAACGCGGTCGTCCACTCCATTTATCAATATCCGACTTATTTGCAATTTTTCAGCACAGCCGAGTTGCTCGAGATCGGCGGCATTCCGTTTACGTCCGTAAACGAGAAGCCGTCACGACGCGAAGCGTTGCAGTATTACCGTGATGTCGCTCTTCGAAGCAACCTGCGCATTCGCGCCTATGAAACGGCGACGGCGATCGTACCGATCGAAGGCGGCTCGTTTCGCGTGGAAACGGTCGATCGGTTCGGCCGTACGGCCTCGGTTACAGCCCGGAACGTGATTGTGGCCACCGGCTACTTCGATCATCCGAACATGCTTGGCATTCCCGGCGAACAGTTGCCGAAAGTCAGCCATTTCTTTCAAGAGGCACATCCCTACACGGGCATGAAAATCGCGATTATCGGCGGCAACAACTCCGCAGTCGATGCCGCGATGGAGCTTCTTCGCGTGGGCGCAGACATTACCGTCGTCTATAGGGGAGAGGATTACTCGCCAAGCATTAAACCGTGGGTACGCCCGCTGTTCGAAGGCAATGTCAACAGGGGCAAAATCCGCATGATTTTCTCTTCGCGAATCGTCCGGATCGACGCCGAATCGGTAACCGTACAGCCGAACGAAGCTAATAGCGAACCGTACACCATCGACAACGACTTCGTCCTCGCCATGACCGGATTTCGTCCGGAGCGGACACTGTTGACTGACGCAGGTGCAATCGTTGACGCCGATACGACGGTTCCCTCGTTTAACCCCGCAACGATGGAGACGAACGTACCCGGACTGTTCATCGCAGGCGTTATCGCTGCAGGACGCGAAGCCAACGAAATTTTTATCGAGAGCGGCCGCCACCATGGCACACTTATCGCCAAGCGCATCGCGGAAGTAAATGCCATAACCTAATATGGGCACAATGAAATAGACGATTAGCGAACGATGAGTCTGGAACCTTATCTTCACGCGAATCGTCTATTCCATTAAAAAGGTGTGGATTGAAATGACCCTCGGAAATTCAAGCAATCGTTTGCTTGCAGTATGGTTGACCGTCTTGCTAACCTCGTTCGCAATGGCTGGCTGCACAAGCGCGAACACGAAAAATGCGGTCGAAACGACGTCCGCCTCGGCAAGTATCCCGGCATCCGCGGACTCCCAGCCGCCTGCAACCGCTTCTGAACCCACTTCGGCTCCGGAGTCCGCACCGGCTTCCGAGCCTGCATCGCCAGAACCGGCTCCTGCTCCCGAGCAGATGGCCGGCGTAACTGCACTAAGGCTTGTCGACTTCAAATCCGGCTGGGCGGGCGGAGACGGTTGGATTGCCCGTACCGATGACGGCGGCAAAACATGGAATCGGCAGTGGTCGGATCGTTATACCGCGAATGAACTGTTCGCCTTGAATGGGCGCGAAGCTTGGGCTGCCCTCGGCAACAACGAAGGCGAAAACAAGACGCTGCTGCATACGTCCGACGGCGGCAAGAAATGGGCGGAAGCCGGAGCTTTGCCCAATTCGGCGTTCCTTCATTTCGTTTCTTCCGCGGAAGGTTTCAGCGGCAATGCCCATACAAAGGATGGAGGGCGTTCGTGGCATACTTACAAACTTCCAGACAACGTCGTCGGGGACACCTACTTCCACGATTCTAAGGAAGGTTGGGCCGTCTCCCAGACTGACGGGCAAATCAACTTCCTACGCACGACTGACGAAGGCGCGAACTGGAAACAGGTAAACACGATGAAGACAGCCGTACCGGCAACGAACGCGATTATTCGCTCCGGCGGCAAAGGCGACGCATGGATCGTGCTGATCGGCGATTCGGGCATGAGCCAGACGTCTTATTCCTTGTTCCATACGAAGGATGCCGGCAAACATTGGCAGCCTGTACTTGCCAACAATCAAGCCGGATCGGGACCTGCCCCGGGCTACGAGATGAACGCCAAGACACAGGTACCGAGCAATACGGGGTCTGCTCCAGGACCATTGTACGTCGTTAATCGAGATGTCGCCTTTATGGGCGGCGTATGCTCGGCCTGCGATCTGCCGAATACGATGGGCAAGACGACAGACGGCGGCAAAACATGGATCAACTTGAAGCCGGCTTTTCCTGGCTACGGCCAGCAGCTCATCGCCGCAGCAGACGCGAAGCAGCTCTGGTGGGTGCTGAACGATCCTTCCTCTGCTTCCGTGCTCTACGTCTCCTCGGACGGCGGGAACAATTGGAGCAAAGCCCATACGTTCGCGAAGCCGGGCTGACGACTGTCCAATTCGTGTATCTCGCCTGACAACCGCCCCTTGCCTCGCCATGAGCGACGGCAGGGGCTTTTTCGCGTGACCCGCGTCACGATTTTAGTCATTTTGGTCATGACATCGTCTATAAGTCGTCCGATCAACCTTCCGGTGTGTTAATCTGAAAGCATCCTAACGAAGAGATGGTGTCCATGATACGCGTATTGATCGCAGATGATCAGTCTTTGCTAAGAGATGGCCTACAGACGATCATTAATCTGGAAGACGACATGAGCACGGCCGGGCTTGCCTCCGACGGGCAAGAAGCGGTCGAATTCGCGGCGTCGCTGCATCCCGACGTCGTGTTGATGGACATTCGCATGCCCCGCTTGAACGGTATCGAAAGCTTGCAGGCGATCAAACAAACTTCCCCCGGTATACTCGTGCTTATTTTGACGACGTTCATGGAACATCGTTCGTTGATAGAAGCAGTAGCCGCCGGAGCAGATGGTTATCTGCTGAAGGATATCGGAGGCGAAGAAATCGTGCGGGCGATTCGACTGACGATCCAGGGTCATCCGATGCTTCCTTCCTTAATAGCGGCAGGCGTCCACATGAGCGAAGGGACTTTCCGCGTCGGCGCTGGCGCCATCTACGGAAAGATCGACGACAACGATCGTGCATATGCAGTCGGCCTTCTGAGGGAGAACGTGATCCCATGAGAAAACAAGCCGCTTCCCTGCTCATCTGGTTGACCGTATGCGTCGCCGTGCTCGCATTATTCGTCCCTTCCTTTTACATTAAAGGCGACGTCGGATTGGGAAACCCCGATTCTCCCGTAGCGTCGCTTTCGAAAAATTGGCTCGTTCATTACGGTCCGAAGCCCCCCGGCGAAGGGGAGAATCAATGGCAAACGTTCGATGAGACGGAATGGCGCAAGTTGGAGAGCTATAAGGGGACATTGTGGGTCAAAAGAACACTGCCGGCCATCCCTTGGCGGAACCCCTATTTATTCGTCGGAGGCATGAACCGGTTCGAAGTCGAGCTGGACGGCCGTTCCGTATACAGCTTCAACATGGATAACCAACCGGTCTTTAATCAATTTCTCATGACCCGCCACCCGATTCGCATCGATCCGGAAGACGAAGGCAAGACACTGGCTCTTCGCATCGAATGGGACAGACTGCCTTTCTTCGCCAATGCGTGGATTCTCGCCGGGAATCCGGACCAAATGCTCGCTTCTTTCCTTCGCAACGATGCCGTTAAATACGTTTACGCTATCATTTATATGATCGCGACTTTGGCCGGTATTATCTTGTATTTGAGAAGAAAAGAAATGCTGTTCTTCTGGTTCTCGACGCTCGCGTTCACTTCCGGCTTCGGACTTCTGCTCTTGTGTACGTCTCTGCAATGGTTCGTCGACGTCCACGAATGGTACTACTGGCGGGACCTTCTGCTACCGATCGGCGTATGGGCATTCACCGGACTGTACGCCGAAGCGCTTGGCTCCGTCAAACGGCTTCCCGTTCGCATTACGAAAAATACGCTTCTTATATACGCATTCGCTTGCCTCGTTGCCGGAATAATAAGCCCGACGCTGTATTGGAAAATGCTAACCGCAGGTTTCCCGTGGCTTGCTTTGGCTGCCATCGGCGTCGTCATTTTCGCGATGCTTAAATATCCTGCCGGATCGCAGCCGCCTGTCGAGAAAAAATGGCTGCGCCGGGGGTTTATCATCCAGGTTGTCTGCGGTCTCGGCCACATTATTTCCAACTCGTTCTCCTCTATGGATAAATGGCTGAAAGACGCCCCCTACTTGCTTACGGTTATCGGTCACTTGCTCGCCAACGGCCTATTCTTGTTTATGGTGTGCAATGCCATGATCCTTATTTACCGCGTCCGCAAAGTGTACCGCGAGTCCGAGCAGAACGCCAAAGAGCTCCAGTCGAAAAACGCCGAACTGGAGCAATTCCACCGCAATCTGGAGCAGCTTGTCGCAACTCGTACGGTGGAGTTGGAGCAGGCGAACCAGACGCTGTCCGACACGTTGCGCGACAAAGCGGAAACGATGGCGGAAATGTCCGTCCTGGAAGAAAGAAACCGGATCGCGCACGAGATGCACGACGTCGTCGGCCATACGCTGACCGCGGCTATCGTGCAGCTCGAAGCAAGCAAGAAATTGGCCGCCAAGGAAGGCGCCATGCCACATGGCAAGCTGGATATGGTGAGCGGCCTTGTGCGCAAAGGCTTGGACGATATTCGACGAACCGTCCGCATGCTCAAATCCGACGCGCCGCAGGAGAATTTCGAAACGACTTTGCGAGAATTAATCAGGGAAACGGTCGAAACAATGGAAGTCGCAATCGAAGCGTATATAGACATCCCGCGTGATCTCGGCCGCCTGACCGAACAAGTCGTCTATCATGCTTTGCAGGAAGGTCTCACGAATGGCATTCGTCATGGCCGGTGCAGCTGGTTCAAATATTCCTTGCAATCGTCGGACGACGGAGAGAAGCTCGAGATTCGGTTGTGGAACGATGGCGCTCCATATGGACAAGCGAACCCCGGCTTCGGATTATCGACAATGGCGGAGCGCATCCGGCTTCTCGGCGGCACGTTCACCGTCGGGTCTTCCGAAGACGAGAACGGTTCCCCGTTCGGCTGCGAATTGGCGATTACTTTGCCTCTGCGGGGACAGCCTGCCGGCCTTAGCGATTGTCGACTTTCTCGGGATACAGATCATGGTTCAACAGACGATGTTCGGCCATTGCCTCGTACTTAGTCCCGGGTCTGCCCCAATTGCAATAAGGATCGATAGAAATCCCCCCGCGCGGGGTAAACTTGCCCCACACCTCGATATAACGCGGCTCCATGAGCGCGATCAAATCGTTCATGATGATGTTCATGCAATCCTCGTGGAAATCGCCATGATTGCGGAAGCTGAACAAATACAGCTTAAGCGACTTGCTCTCGACCATCCTTACGTCCGGAATATAGGAGATATAGATAGTGGCGAAGTCCGGCTGACCGGTCATCGGGCAAAGACTCGTGAACTCAGGACAATTGAACTTCACGAAATAGTCCCGCCCCTGATGCTTGTTGTCGAACGCCTCCAGCACGGTCGGATCGTACTCGTACGCGTAACGCGTCCCTTGGCTCCCCAGCAACGTAATGTCTTTCATTTCATCTTGTGCACGCATAAAAAAATCTCCCTTCGTCGTGAGAAGAGAGAGATTCCATGGAACGCCCAGTGCCTGCTAAAGAACGTGAAAAAAACGGCACGTCGCCGAAGAAAGGAACCCGGCTCGCCGCCACCGCGGCTAGACCAGGCCTATCGTACAGGCGTGTGTTCGTTTTTCTTAGTTTTTTATAGAGGGAGTTCGCGAACCTCTCCCGAACCGCCCGAGCGGTCGGATTTTCTTCTTAATTGTAACTTCATTTCTATTGTACCTTTCTTTTGCTTATAACAAAAGGTGCTTTGTACTTGTGTTGACGGAACGAAACAAAGCAATGAAGCCCCCACCAACTGAGGCGGGGGCTTCGAGATCAGAGAATGCGATTATACGAACTTCGGCAGCCAATCTCCGTGCGCCTCGATCAAATCGTCGCACATCGATACGATATCATCCATCGACAACTCTGCAGCCGTGTGAGGGTCGAGCATCGCAGCATGGTAAATGTGCTCTTTCTTACCTGTAATCGCAGCTTCGATCGTCAGTAGTTGGGTGTTGATGTTCGTGCGGTTAAGCGCAGCGAGCTGTGGCGGCAAATTGCCCACATAAGTCGGCGTTACCCCGGAGCGATCGACGAGACAAGGCACTTCAACGCAAGCTTCGCGCGGCAAGTTCGAGATCAGGCCGCCCGTGTTCATGACGTTGCCGCCGATTTTGAACGGCACGTTCGTCTCGATGGCTTCGAGAATGTACGAAGCATACTCGTGCGAACGCTGGTGCTCCAGATTAGGGCTGTTCACGAGCTCTTCGCGCAGCTTCTTCCAATTCTCGATCTGCTCGATGCAACGGCGCGGATATTCGTCAAGCGGAATGTTGAAGCGCTCGATCAGCTCCGGATAGTTGCGTTTGATGAAGTACGGGTGGTATTCCGACGTATGCTCGGACGACTCCGTATTGTAATAGCCGAACTTGGACATCACTTCGTAGCGCACCATATCCCAATGCTTCTCTTTTTGCTTCTCGGCCGCGCGTTTCTTGATCTCCGGATAAAGGTCCACGCCGTCTTTGGACACTTCGAGCAGCCAAGCCATATGGTTGATGCCCGCGATTTTCGTTTTGACGCCTTCTTGGTCGAGACCGAGGCTCTTGAACAGTTCCGGCATGCACACTTGCACGCTGTGGCACAAGCCGACCGTGTTGACGTTGCCGTACGTGTTCATGACATTCGTCAGCACAGCCATCGGGTTCGTATAGTTCAAGAACAGCGCGTCCGGGCACACTTCGCGAATATCAGCAGCGAAGTCGAGCATAACCGGAATCGTGCGCAAGTTGCGGAAAATGCCGCCGATGCCGATCGTATCGGCAATCGTCTGGCGCAGACCGTATTTCTTCGGGACTTCGAAGTCGGTGATCGTACATGGATCGTAACCGCCGACTTGAATGGCATTGACGACGTATTTCGCGCCGCGCAGCGCTTCCTTACGGTCGGAATACGATTTAACGACACATGTGCTTCCGGATGTTCTTTTGATGCTATTTAGAATATTCTCGGAATCTTTCAGACGAACCGGGTCGATATCGAAAATCGCTATTTCGAATCCTTGAAGCGCTGGAGTGTGCATGACGTCCCCAAGCACGTTTTTCGCAAAAACCGTACTTCCGGCGCCGATAAAAGTAATTTTAGGCAATGAAAAAACCTCCGTGGAATGAGAATGAGTCACTCCCCTTAATCTACTGCAAACGATGGGTTATGCCTATGGAACGTTCGCGCATCTATATGGACATTTGTCGTTTATTTGGTAAAGTAGAGAGATCAAGCTGCATCATGAATCGTCAAAACAAAGGCAGGTGAGCCTGATGAACGACGGGCACGAATATTTTCTAAGCGCGATTAATCCGTCTCCCTCCGTAGGCGAAGAACTGACCGTATTATTCAGCGGGGAGGGCCGGCCGCTCTCTTTGCATAAGATGGGCCCGACCATTCACGACTACTACTTGCTTCATACCGTCCTGTCGGGACGCGGCACGTTCTCGATCCGGGGCAGAAGTTATTCGTGCCGGGCAGGCGACACTTTCGTGATTTTCCCCGGCGAGCTATTCTTCTATCAGGCGGACGAGCATCAACCGTGGTCTTATGTCTGGGTCGCCCTTGTCGGTCACGGTATGGATGCGCTGCTGACCGCAATCGGTACGTCGCCGGAAGAAGCGGTCATCGTCAGTACGCTCAATACGAAAACAAGCGGCTATTATGCGCAACTCCGCGATTGCTTCCGGCAAGACGCCGCTCCGGAGCTCGCCAATCTCGAAGCCGGCGGATGGGCGAGGCTTCTGCTTCAGCAATTCGGACTCGCCAAGCGCCGTCTCGCCTTGGGCTTCGATGACGCCGCAACCGACAAAGCAAGCAATTACGTCGTCAAACAGGCGATCCAATACTTGTCTCTGCAGTACGCACGGCCAATCTCGATCGAGCAGATGTCCGCTATGCTCGGCTACCATCGCACGCATCTGTGCAAGCTCTTCAAACAAGCGACAGGCTTGTCACCTATGCAATATCTGATGAACGTGCGGATGACGAAAGCCGAGCGGCTGCTCGACGAGACTGCGATGACCGTAGAGCAGATTGCTTCCTCCGTCGGCATCGGCGATGCCCTCTATTTCTCGAAGAAGTTCCGCAAGAGGACCGGTCGGTCGCCAACCGAATATAGAAAAGCGCTCCGGAACGGTCCGGAGCGCTCGTCCCCTGCAGCAGAAGCGGGGATGCGATTCGATGATCGAATCATTTGATAGATGACCGTCCTTTCACGCCGCCAGCCTGGAAGGTTCGTCTGGCTTGCGCTCAAGGCTGATCCAGACAAGACCTGCCGCCATAAACGCCGCACCGCCGATCTGCCAGCCCGCGATGCGTTCGTCGAAGAAGAGCATTCCGGCGACGACTGCAGCCGCCGGAACGACGTAACGGAAGAAATTCGCCCGTGCCGCACCCACTTTGTACATAGAGGCGTTCCATACGACGAAAGCAAACACGGTGCTGATCAGAACGTTATAGGCGATTGCCGTGTAATGCCCGGCGCCTAAGCCGCCCCACTCGACCTTGCTCCAGCTTCCGAGCGTGAATGGGAACATAAACAAGCTGCCGAACAGGATCGTCCAGGCGCTGATCCGAAGAGACGAATAGCGATTCATGAGCGGCATACACGCCAGGTTATACACCGCTCCCACGACACTCACTCCGAACGCTAGCAAATTGCCGACCATATGCTTAGACGACCAGTCGAGTCCGTTTTCTCCTCCGAGAATGATGAACGTGACGCCGATCATAGCCGCTGCGCCGCCTACAATCAGCCTCATTGTCATCTTCTCCTTCACAAACAAAGGGGCAAACAGTGCGGTAAAAATCGGCCATGGCGCCACGTTTAACAGCGAAGCATTCGCCAGCGTCGTGTACTTGATCGAATACATAACCGCAATCTCGAGTCCGGTAATGCCGACGATCCCAATCAGTGCAAATTGCAGCGCAACCCGCCACGGGATGCCTACGCTGCCTTCCCGCAGCTTCAGAATAAGGAAGAAAAACGGTACGGCTAGCCCGAACCGCAAAAAGGAAAACAAAATCGGGTCGAACGTCTCCATCGCAGAACGGGATACGCCGAAATTCGCGCCCCAGATCGCTGCAACCGAGATCAAACCTGCATAATAGATCCACTTTCTGTTCATGATGTCCGACTTTCTCCCCCTGCTGCGTTAAGATGCCCGCTTGATTTGCGAACTTTCAATTCCGTCTGCAGCTTCTCGTTGATCGGCGATTTCTCGCCTTGTTCCTTGCTTGTTATCCGTATGAGCAATTGCTCGGCAGCCAACTTGCCCATGTCGAAGAACGGGACTTTGATGGTCGTCAGCGGGGGTTCAGTCAAGCTCGCCGCATCGGAATCATCATATGCGACAAGTTTCAACCGCCCAGGTACGTCGCAGCCTCTCTCTCGCAGTTCTTGAATTAACCCGATCGCCATTCTGTCATTTGCAACGAAAATGCCATCCAGCCGATGCAGGTCGCGATAGACTGCATCCGCCGCACGCTTTCCGCTCGTCCGGCTATAATTGCCCTCGTATACGATCGATTCGTCTATGGCGATTCCCGCTTCGCTCAGCGCTTTCTCATATCCCGCTCTGCGATCCGAGCTATTCGAATATTGCGGCGAGCCATTCAGGAAACCGATGTGCTTGCAGCCTTGGTCCAGCAAGTGTTTGACTGCGGTATACCCGCCCCTCACATGATCCGCGGCGACACTGCCGACACCTCTGTGGTTGAAGCTTTGATCCATAACGCAGAACGGTAAAGCTTCCTCCGCGAGCCGACGAATGCTCTCGGTTTCCGAAGCGATGCCGCTAGCCCCAAGCACAATACATGCATCCACTCGTTGTGTCCGATACAAAGACACGTAATCGAACACCGTAGTCGGGTCGCGAAATAACAGCAGCAAACCATACCCTTTCTGTCTGACCGCCTCGCCGATGCCGCCCAGCAGCTCGGAGAAGTAGTAGGTCGAGAAGAGGTGGACTTTCGGCACATGGGGCAGCACGACTCCCAGATTGCCGCTTCGTCCTCTGGCGAAACTCGACGCGACTGCATTCAATTCATAGTTCAATTGTTTGGCCGCATCTAGCACTTTTAATTTTGTCGATTCTTTCATCGGCCCGATTCCGTTTAGCACCCGAGACACGGTCGCTTCCGATACGCCGGCCAGCTTGGCGACTTCTTTCCGGTTCGTCAACGTCATAACTCCCTGTTCGCAGCTTCTTATTTCGACATGATGTACACGCGCACATTATTTCACGGACATAATTGCTGGTCAATATTTATTTACTGCTAAACTTTCCCGATATATAGTACAAAAGGCGAGATGTTACTCCGATTGAGGTGCGACCGTGGAACTATTAATCTATTTTGCCCAATTCAGCGCAATTCTCGTTACAGTGGTCTACCTGGTCCGGCATGCAACGCCCGCTCTTCAGAAGCTCCCACCGACAACGCAAGCAATCGTGTACGGATTAACGTTCTCGGCAGTCGGTCTCATTATTATGCAGAAACCGGTCGTCCATGCCAATGGCTTGCATATGGACGTACGGCTCCTCAGCATCCTGTTCTCCGGTTTGTTCGGCGGTCCTCTCTCGTTGATGATCACGACGGCGATCGTCGCCCTATATCGCTCAACGCTCGGCGGCAACCTCTTGTTTCCGCTAGGAGCCATTCTAACGGGCGGGGCGATCACCTATATCGCTTATCGCTTCAAGCAACGGAATTCGCGCAAACTGGAGAAATTCATTTGGCTGATCGGACTCCTTCTCGGCGCCGAGACGCTAGCTTGGGCTCTCGTCGCGCCTCCCGAAACACAGGAACTTTTTTTCCAGAAATACGCCCTCACTTACTTGTTGTTCCACGCCTTGGCTATTCCGCTCTTCTATTCGCTGCTCTCCTATGAATTTAAGAGACACGAGATCGACAGAAAGCTGAAGGAAAGCGAACGACGTTACCGTAATCTCGTGGAGAACTCTCCGGGCATGATTTTCTGTATCGACCTGGATGGTAAACTCACGCACACGAATGAGCGATTATCCGCCATGCACGGCAAAACCCCCGAACAATTAATCGGAGTGCAAGCAAGTATGTTGATGTCTCTCGAGCACACGAGGGAAATCGCGCGCACCGCCTTCTACGAGACGCTTTCAACCAAACGTTCCCGCTCGTTCGAGGCGGACAGGCTGTCCATGACTGGCGAACGGGAAACTTATTTATACACGCTGTCTCCAATTATCGGATCGCATGGAGAAATTGTAGAAGTTATGGCTATGGGTCATGATATCACCCCGCTTAAGAAACAGGAAGAGTCGCTCCGTCTCTACCAGGAACATCTCGAAGATCTCGTAAAGGAACGAACGACGGAACTGGCAGGCAAAAACGCGCAGCTAGCGGAAGCGAAAGAAGCGGCGGAGGCGGCCAGCCGCACGAAGAGCGAATTTCTCGCCAACATGAGCCATGAAATTCGTACCCCTCTAAACGCTGTCATCGGCCTAGGCTACTTGCTCCGCCAATCCGGGCTTACCGCCGCTCAGAACGATTACGTCGACAAGACGATTTATTCGGCGCGGGTGCTGCTCGCACTCATCAATAACGTGCTCGACCTGTCGAAAATAGAAGCGCGTAAAGTGACGCTCGAGCATATTCCGTTCGACTTGTACGAAGTTCTTGGCAATGTTTCCAACCTAATCAGCTATACGGCTAACGAGAAAGAACTGTCCCTTCGCGTCAAAGTCGGTCGAGGCGTTCCTCAGATGCTCGTCGGCGACCCGCTTCGTCTGAGCCAAATTTTGTCCAATTTAGCAAACAACGCGGTCAAATTCACAAGCGAAGGACGCGTTGACATTAGTGCGATCATTGACCGAATAAACGGTACCGAATCGGAAAACGCCGAAGCCGGTAATATTATCGTTTTGCAGTTTAGCGTCAGCGATACGGGGATCGGTATTTCCGAAGATCAGCAGCGCCATCTATTCCGCGAATTTACGCAAGCGGATATGTCCACGACGCGCAAATACGGGGGCACTGGACTAGGACTGGCGATTAGCCGAAGCCTCGTCGAACTTATGGGCGGTGCAATTCGTGTGGAAAGCCGACTTGGGGCGGGAAGCCGATTCACATTCACGGTCGCATTCGGACACACGGGCAAGCAGGAGAATGCGGTGACGGCAAACGTGGAACGCGAACTAACGGAAGTGCCAACTTCAGGCGATGCGATCGGCGCGCCAATGAAACTGCTCCTTGTCTGCGAAGATTCGGATATGGAAGCCGTTATCCGAGAGCAATTCGAGCAATTCCGCTTCCGCGTAGAAAGCACCCGTTCGGAAAGCGAAGCGCTTGGCATGCTGCTTACAGGCAACCGTTACGATCTCATCGTCGCTTGCTGGCGCTCATCGGGAACCGGGACGACGCAGTTCCTCGACGGCGTGGCATCGATGCAGTCTCGTGCCAAATTTAAGCTCATACTTTTTAGCGCTTATCGCGAGCCGGCGCTGCAGTCGAACTCGTCTTTGCTGCCCGTCGACAAACTTCTTTATTATCCAATCAGCCATTCACAGCTTCACAATGAGCTGAGCGAGCTGTTCAGGCACAGATACGCCGCGCAATCGAATCAGGCGAACGAATCGGTTCCGGCCTCGCACTACAAATCTCTGAAGCAAGCGCGCATTTTGCTTGTCGAAGATAACGAAATCAATCAGCAGGTCGCCGTTGAAATTTTGAAAGAAAAGGTCGGTTCGATCGAAGTCGCATGCAACGGTCTTGACGCTATCGCACTCGTGAAGAGCCATGATTATGACGTCATCCTGATGGATTTGCAAATGCCGATTATGGACGGTTACGAAGCCGCTGTCGAGATTCGGCAGTTAGAGCGAGGGCGCGACATTCCGATCGTCGCAATGACCGCCGATGCCATGAAAGGCGTGAAGGAGCAAGTGCTGCAGTCAGGCATGGATGCATACGTCTCGAAGCCGTTCGATCCCGCCCAGTTGTTTGCTTTGTTGGAGAGAACGGTACGGAAGAAAAGACACCGAACAGCCGCGAGCACCGAGCAGGCGAACGATCTTGTCGCGGTCGGCAAACAAGAAGAAGAAACCGCGTTGCCCGGCTTGCGAATTGATGAGACGCTTCGGCATATCGGGGAAGACGCCTACTTGCAAATATTGAAGTTGTTCACCGCCAAACATGCGGGGGCAGCGGATGAGATTCGCGCCGCTCTCGAGCGCGGCGATTCGAAGCAAGCCTCGCTGCTTGCGCACACGCTCAAAGGAGTCGCTGCCAATATTCGCGCGATAGATCTGATGGACGCAGCTGCACTCGTTCAGGATTGGATTCAGGCCGGCAGGCCGGCTGATCCGGCAACGCCTGACAATCCGCTCTCGCGGTTGGAAGCAGCTCTTGGCATCGTGCTTTCATCCATCGCGTTGCTGATCGAGCGGATGCATCGGCATTGACCCTTGCATGCGAGGCACATTCTCTGCACGAAACGGAATTTACACACCGTTGGTGGCTGCGCTTGTAGCGGCCTGTAAGCAGGGCTGCGCCGACGGCGACTTGTAAGCGGGTTTTTCCCGCTTATTTTTCCGGATTTGCGCCAGCAGCGGCTTGTAAGCGGGTTTTTCCCGCTTATTTTGCCGGATTTGCGCCAGCGGCAGCTTGTAAGCGGGTTTTTCCCGCTTATTTCGCCGGATTTGCGCCAGCGTCGGCTTGTAAGTGGGTTTTTCCCGCTTACAAGCCGGAAGCCCGCTTCGACAGAGCCTTAAACCATAAGCTGAGCCCTTATGTCGCGCCGTTCGACATGGGGGCTCAACTTTTTTGGCTAGACTGGACGTCTCGAATGAGATCATTATCGGCTCATAAATTCGAGCTCGGCGTTCACTTCTGGGGAAACGCTATCACCTGATCGATAATCCCGTACTGCAACGCTTCCTCTGCGTCCATGAAATAATCGCGATCGAGATCTTTTTCCACCCGTTCAACCGGCTGCCCCGTCCGCTCAGACGTGATACGGACGATTTTCTCCCGCATTTGTAAAATTCGTTTCGCGCTGATCGCGATATCGCTCGCCTGACCTTGCGCCCCACCGGACGGTTGGTGGATCATGATCTCGCTGTTCGGCAGAGCAAACCGTTTCCCTTTCTCCCCTGCTTGCAGAAGAAATGCGCCGAAAGACGCCGCAAACCCCATGCAAATCGTATGCACCGGCGGTTTGATGAACTGCATCGTGTCGTAGATTCCAAAACCCGCCGAGATCGAACCGCCGGGCGAATTGATATACATGCTGATCTCTTTCTCCGGGTCCTCCGCCGCGAGGAACAACAATTGAGCGATAATGCTGTTCGCCACCTGATCGTCGATCGCCGACCCGAGAAACACAATGCGGTCCTTCAACAGTCGCGAATAGATGTCGTATGATCTTTCTCCCCGGCTGGATTGCTCGACAACGTACGGTACGTAATTGCTCATTCGGCATAACCTCTTTCTTCGGTCGATTTTCACTTGCGACACGTAAACGAACGAACGCATTCCGAAGATACGGTCTGGGCGAACAATGCGAATTTACGCCGTCGGCGAAAAAGAATACACTAATAACAAATCATTAATTTCGAATCGCGTATCTTTCGGGCCTCATCATTCGTTTACGTCATGAGGATAAGACCCAATAAGTGCGAGTTCAATAAGCCCGATAAGGAGATCTGACCGATGACCGTACAGACCGTGTGGGAGAGCGCCGACGTTGAGCGGCTTGGGGCTTCGTTAAACCGCTATTGCTTGTCGTTGACGCGATCGACGTGGGAAGCTGAGGACTTGGCGCAGGAAACGTGGGCGAAGACGATGGGGTCGCCGCTCGGCAGCCGCCATGTTAATCAAGAAGCCTACATGCTGCGGATCGCAAAAAATATATGGATCGACCGTACGCGAAGAAGCGCCATTCTGAGCCGGATTATGAGCGCCCGCGGACGATCCGAAATGGCGACAATGCCGGACGATAGCGGCAGCGCGATCGAAGCCGCCTTCGAAGCGCTGCTTGTTGCGCTGCCCCCGCTTCAATTGGCGGTATTCCTGCTGCGGGACGTGTTCGGATTTTCCGGCGCTGAAACCGCGGATCGGCTTCGGACGACGGAAGGCGCCGTCAAGGCCGCGCTTCATCGTGCGCGCGGATCGCTTCCGCAAGTGCGAAAGGCGCTCGAAAGGGGCACAGCAGAGAACAGAGAAGAAGCGAAAGCGTTGCTGCGGGCGCTGGCTTCGGCTTACCGGGTCGGGGATATTGATGGATTGGTCGCGCTCGTTCACAATGACGCACTTGAGCCTTCGATGGCAATCGGATGGCTTCAGAACAATAGAGTCAAGCTCGCCTCGAACGCTCTCGGGCGTAGCAAGCATCGCACTTCTCAGATGTCTGCGAAGTCGCCCACCGCATTCGCCGCCTAAGCCAATTATCATGTATCCTACGACACGCAAAGTCCCCCAAACGGCCATGTGGCTCATTTGAGGGACTTTGCGTGCCGTGCTAACTCCCGCTCGAAGCGGGGGCCGCTGGCCGAGTTAATGCTCGCGACGCCTTAGTGCGGATATACGTTCTCGAACTCGATGCCGCATGGTCCGCCGTCCGGATTGGCCTCCAAGTCTACCGTCGTTCCGTCTTGGCGGTACAACGGGCGGTAAAATTCACCGATTTGCGTGGCCGACGAATTGGCGTAATGACAGATGAACGCCCTGCGGAAACGATCCTTCGTCTTGTTCCGGTAGGAGCCGTGGATCAAGTTGCCGTTAAAGAACAGCACATCGCCTTTGTCCATAACGACCGGCATTGCTTTCTCTTCTTTCGGCGGTTTCACGTAGTGCGTCGTGAACGATTCCTGCGAGTTGGCGAGATCCGGACAAACAATCTCGTAATCGCCTGTCTTCGGCACGACGAGCAGCCCGCCGTTCTCTTCGTCCGCCGTGTCGATCGCCGTCCAGGCGGCGATGCAGTTGCCTGGCTCGACTTTCAAATAGAAGTTGTCCTGATGCAGTGCCTGACCGCGTGAGCCCGGCGGCTTATAGTAGAACATACTCTGTGCGGCCAACGCATCTTCGCCGTACAGGTCGGCAAGTACGTTCATCACCGGCTCGTGAAGCATGTAGCGCTTCGCGGTCTCGTTGAAGCGATGGGGGTGCATGACGCGCGGATAACGCTTCAGCGGATCGTCCAAAGTCTCGCTAAGATCAGGTTCGAAATATCCGGGAACGGGAGCACGGCCGATCTCCTCGAAAACCTCTTCGATCGTCCGCACATCTTCCTCCGAAAACAATCCTTTGACGACCAAATACCCTTCATTTTCAAATTGACTGAGTTGTTCATTCGACAGCACTCTGGCCGTTGCTCCCATCGTCATTCCCCTTCACAAGTTCATATTTTCTTCTTGACGCTAGAATACGACTTTCGGTATGTTATGAGAAGTATCATTGCTGCTAAAAAGTACTGGTATTCTGCTATCAACTATGCAAGGAAGGGGGCGACGAGAACACGATGCAGCATCGATCGGACATCGAGCCGGGCACACCGGCGGATGCTGAAATTTTCGGCGGACACTATGACGAGGACGAGAGCTACGGCTACAAACGTCCGAATGGCATGAGCGATTGGCTGATTTTCTTTACGCTACAAGGCCGTGGTTTTATTCGGACACCTTCCGGCGAACAAACCATTGCGGAAGGCTCCGTCTGTCTGCTCAAGTCAGGCGTGCCCCACGAATACGGAACTACCCCCGGGGGACGCTGGGACTTCCTGTGGGCGCACTTTCGCAGACTACCGGAAACCGACTATTTGCCCGATGAAGAAGCGCTCGTTCATACGCTTCCCGAAGGTGAGCTTCGCGAACGTGTTAGACGAGATCTGCAGCAGTTGATCCAGGACTCCCGCGACCGAGGCAGCTTCTGGCGAGCGCTATGCGAGAACGCGATTCGCGATGTTGTCCTGCTCCTCGCCAGCCGCCTGGAGAGAAAGATCGATCCACGAATCGAGCACGCGATAAGGCTGCTGTCCCAATCCCTGCACGAAGAAATACGGGTCTCCGACATAGCCAGGGAAATCGGCTTGTCCGCCTCGCGGTTGTCGCATCTGTTTAAGCAGGAGACAGGCGAGTCCATCGTGGAACGCTATAACGGCATGAGGCTCCGGCAGGCCGCTCTGCTCATGGAACGCATGGGCAGATCAGCTACCGAAGCCTCATATGATGTCGGCTTTCGCAATTACAACCATTTCGCCGCGCTGTTCCGCCAAGCGTATGGCGTCAGCCCGCGAGCTTACAAGCAGCGGCGCTCTTCGCCACATTAGTTAGGACGCGATTGCTACGGCAAACGCGTCCCTCTCAATAACTGAACGCCAATCCTCGCCACTATACGATAACGTCCAGCTTCTCTCCTATGCCCTCATCCGATGGATTCCCGTCTCCATTCGGCGGCCCCGCCAGTTCCCTGCCTGCCCTTCGCGTAAGAACAATGACCCAGATACTGCACAAAAAATAACCGACGGTCAACACCAGCATATATACAGGTCCGTTTTCCGGGGCGCTATTGAGCTGAAAAGGCAACGCAAATAGCGACGCCGCGCCGATCGCAAACAAAATCGCCCAGCCGTTCTTCGCAGAGATGGCAAGCGAAAGCCTCCGTCGTTTAACCGCGGAAGAGCGGATTCCTCGGCAAATTCCGTAAAACATTGTCAGTTCTAGCGCCGTCGATAATCCCGCCAGCAACAACGTCGGCAGATCGGGTCTTTCTCCGTTCGTCAGCGAGAACGTCGCCTCCAGACCAAAGAACTGGAGCATGGATAGCGTCAACAGTCCGACAACCGCCCATCTGGCGATACCGAAATACCGTTTCCCTTCCTTAAGCTGGGACAATCCAACCAACACGAACACATACCCGAGCGCGTCGGGAAGCAGATCGAAGCCGCCCATACGAAAATCGAGCATCGCAAGGACGAGTCCCCATGCGATCCGGGAGTAAGCTTTCCTCATTCGGCTTGCCTCCTCTTCGCTCTCACGTAAGCCTTCATATCGGCTTCCGTCGGGTAAGGCAAGAAATTCGCGAAAATAAATTGCGTGCTTTTCCTTCCGTCCGGTTCTTCAAATCGTTGCTTGAGGAGCACATTATAGACATCGAGCGCGTGAGCAGTCCCATGGGGAATCAAAAATTCGTAATGCGTCGATAAAACATCGTTCGGCCGAAGCTCCAGCGGCAACGAACCAGCGATAGATTCGGTTCCTTTCAGAGACGCAGTTCCGTCATCTATGCCGAATCGGAATTCGCTTCCCAATTCGTCCAACCAGCGGGAAGACACGTCCGTCAACTTGGCCGCTTTCGTCATCCGGGTTGTCGCTTTGCCGGTATGGTCGCTGCTCGAACTCGTCGAACTGCCGGAAAACGGCGGCTCTTCGGTGATCCACGGTTCCCTGTAAGCTACGATCAATCCGATGTTCAGATGCGCTTGAGTGCCGTCGCTGAAGCCGACGTTGACAGCGTTTATCTCGAACGGCGCCTGCTCAGACGTCCCCTCTCCCGCTTCGATGTTTTCCACGTAACCCCGGAGCAAGTAAATCGTCTGATGGCTAAGCCGACTATGCACTTGTGCCGGATAGAAAAGCACCCCTGGCAACTCATCTATCCTGGCGCTGACCGGCTTTTTCTTATCATCCGAATTCGCAACGTAGAGCAGCTCGAATGAAGCTCCGCGCGCGTAATCCATCTCGATATGATGATTCAAGAAACCACCCTCGGGCAGTCGGTATTGACGATCAATGGCAATGTTTCCCGCCCAGCTCCCCACGATAAGCACGAATACGATCGCGTATACAATCTTCGCCCTCAAGTACCAATCCCTCCCATTCCTCATCCTATTTAACGAGGAAACGAGCGGATAGTCGCGCATTCACAGGAATAATTTTCTCGACCAAGTCGCGCGATACAATTGGGAAAAAATCCGCTGATCCATATGCTGCCGACATAGATTCTTCCGACAACGCAGTGAACGCGGGGACGATGCTGGCGGAATCGTTTGAGAAATTGTAGAAATCCGGCGACCATCGCGACGAAAGCGAAGAGGATATGCGCACGTGGGCAGGAATCATGCGAATGACGCTCCCTGTCTACGAATTAAACCGATAACCGGCGCCCCGTATCGTCTCGCTGTATTGCGGCTTGGCGGGGGCCGCTTCGACCTTCTCCCGTAGCTTGCCGATGAACACCGTTACCGTCGCGGTATCACCACGGCTTCAAGCCCTCATATCCGTTCGAACAATTTCTAAAAAAAGATAAAAAACACCCCCTGGCTCTGCCAACGGATCACCCGTAGGTTTACCGATGACAGGCCAAGGGGGCGTATGTTAGGTCAAATAATTGCAATAATCAGCCGCGGAACAAACCGCAGCCGGGGAGGGAAACGATTGGCTCCTGATCTATGCGCAGGCCGGGGCCGCCCGCTGCGTTTAATGCGACGTCCACGAGCCACTTCGTGAACGGAGCTACGTTCATCTGCTGCATATCCTCCAGACTGTAAAATCCAGCCGCGTCGACCTCGACATTGTCCGGCGTCGGCTCTCCTCCTGCGTAATCCATAGAGAATGCAATGTACACGTTATGTACTGCCCGAGGCAAATCCCGCAAAGCGACGACACCGCGAACGACCGCATCGACGCCGCATTCCTCCAGCACTTCCCGCCGCACCGTCTCTTCGATCTGTTCGAGCTGTTCGGCATATCCGCCTGGATTCGTCCAGTACCCTTTGCCCGGCTCCTGCGCTCTGCGAACGAGCAGCACTTTGCCTTCCTTCACGACGAGAGCGCCGACTCCGACGCTATACGAACCCCAATGCACGAAGCTGCACTCTGTACAAGCCCTTCTAGGTGTACCGTCGATTTCTCTCGTTTCCATTTTAGCGCCGCACGACGAACAATAATTGACTTCCACCGTCATCCACTCCGTTTCTATCGTCTAGTTGTCTATCTTTTTCTGTTAAGCTGCATTCCGTCTTCCTCGTCTTGCTACTGTTGGACAGAATGCCACGACTCGTGCGGAAGATGCTTCTCTTGACCCGGCTTCATATGAATGTCTGCCCCTTGAGCGTATGCCAGGGCGCTTACAGCAGCCTTGTCGTCGCCATGATGTGACCGAGTTTCCGGATTTTCGAACGAGGCCTTTATCTTGTCAAAATGAGGCAAAGCGGTGCTCGCCATACCAAGCGCCGCTTGGTTGCCGACATGCGCCTGAATGCTGAGCATCTGAGACGGAGACGGCGTCACGCCCAAAGCAGCCAAGGTGTGCGCCGGGTGTGCGTGGCCGGTATGCGAAGAAGATCGTTTCGTCTGCTCCGACTCCGATCCTCTGGCCTGTCTAGCGTTTCTCTCCGGCATGTTCATTCCCCCGATCATGTTCTGTCTACCTTTCATTTATACGCCGAATCAGGACAACAAGCAATCCGATTATTGGATAAGCCGAAGCAAAAAGAGAAAGGGACAAGCCACGGCCCGTCCCCTTCTCGTTCTATTATTCGCTTATCAATCCCGCTTTGATCAGCATTCGCCCAAGCAGTGCGGCCGTCTCTGCGCGAGTGAGCGGTTTATCCGGGAGGAGCCGATTTCCGTCTCCTTTCAACAACCCGTTTCCGATCGCCGCTCTGACCGCTTCTTTCGCCCAATCGGCAACCTGGTTGCCGTCCACATAGGCGGACAAGTCTACTGGCTCGCCGGTCGTGCTGGACGATCCTCCTTCAACAAACTGCAACGCTCGAACAATGGTCACGATCGCTTCTTGCCTTGTCACGATGCGACTAGGCCCGAATATCCCGTCCTTAAGACCTCCCATAATCCCGCTCGCCTGTACGGCATTAACTGCGCCGCTGTACCAGCTATCTTTCGCCACGTCGCTAAACCCTGAAGTATTTTGAATGGCTGGAAGCCCCAAAGCTCTTGCCACCAGTGCTGCCAGCTCTGCCCGGGTAATTGCCGTATCGGGAGAAAAGCGCTGTGCGTCGGTGCCGTTTACGATCATTCTGCCGGCCAATTCCACGATATCCGTCCGCGCCCAGTGGCTGCGAATGTCCGAGAATGTTGGTGTAACCGCAACAGGAACGTACACGCTGTTCGTCATGCTTCGCACGACCGCCGAACGATGTCCGTCGATAACTGTGAACTTCGTAGGCACTGGCCGTGCTCCGAGCTTCGGATCCCAGACAATAACCGTCGTCGCTTGACCGTCACCGATTGATGGCAAGTAGATGACCCTTTCCACGTAGCCATTGAAACGGGAGACTTCCTCGTCCTTATCTAACCAGACGTTAAATACGATCGGGGCTCCGGCCAACCGGAAGCCGGTTTTGCTCGAAGCTTCCGTCAACCCGGAAGTCAGTTCGCCAACCGCTTTACCGACCGCGATCTTGAGTCCCCCATCGCTTGCCTCATCTCCGATCTCCTTCAAAGGAAGACGATATTGTCCGAGATCAGTCGCCAAAATGAGTACGGATGCTTTGGCCTTGATCTGGCGAATCAGAGACACCGGAATGCGAAGCTCCGTTCGATCTGCATCGCTCGACACGGACACCGTAAACTCGCCTTTCACGTTCGGGGGCATGGATTCGAGCGCACGCGCAACTGCATCTGCATTCAGTAAAATGTCGATCGTCGACGATCCGTCTTTCTCGGTTCGTTTTTTGGAGACACCTGCGGCTTCTTTACCGTTAATCCATGTTTTGGCGGCAGCACTTTCCGGGGCCGCCGGGATCGGAAGCGCTTGGAACGTGACGAATACGGTTTGCGCCGCCACGATGCCGGATTCCTCGTCCTCTGCGGAATAGATGACCTTCTCTGCTGTAGCATCGGTAACCGTGAATTCCGCTTCGCCGTGCGCGTTCGTTACGCCGTTCACGGCAACGATGACGGAATGTCCTTGGTCGGCGTGGAGAATGATTCGTTTGCCCGCCAACGGATGCTCCCACTCGTCCACAAGCTTGACGTGAATGACAGCTTTTGTGCTCCCGTCCGCGTAGACGGTCGTTTTATCTACGGCCACCGTCGAACGCGATGCGCTGACTTCTCCAACAACGAAAGCAATTGTCGCCGTGTCCGTGATCCTATCGCTGCCTATTGTGGCGCTCACGGTTGCGGTGCCAACTGTTGTCGGAGACGTCAACGTTGCCTTGTATGTGCCGTTGCCGTTATCCGTCACTGTACCGACCGATCCCGCCGTCGACGTGATCGTCACGGCAGCACCACCGCTTGTTAATGCGTTGCCGTTTGCATCTTTTAGTTTTACGGTGATCGTTGATTGACTTGTTCCGTCTGCCGTCAAGGATGTATCTTCAACTGCTATCGTACTGGTTGCCTCAGAAGGCGCGCCCGGTACAAACTCTACAGATGTCGGCGTCGGCAGCGCTGTTCCGCCAACTTTAGCGCTCACCGTTGCGATGCCGGCTGTAGTCGGCGAAGTCAATGTAGCAATATACGTGCCGTTGCCGCTGTCCGTTACCGCGCTGACTATTCCCACCGTCGACGCAATCGTCACGGTGGCTCCTCCGATCGTTAATGCATTGCCGTTTGCATCTTTTAACTTTACGGTGATCGTTGTTTGGCTTGTTCCGTCTGCCGTTAAGGATGAATCATCAATTTCTATCGTGCTGGTTGCCGCCGAAGGCGCGCCCGGTACAAACTGCACAGAGGTTGTCGACTCCAGCTCGGTTCCACCGACCTTGGCGCTCACCGTTGCGATGCCGGCTGTAGTCGGCGACGTCAACGTCGCCTTGTATGTGCCGTTGCCGTTATCCGTCACTGTACCGACCGATCCCGTCGTCGAAGAGATCGTTACAGCAGCACCGCCGGTCGTTAATGCATTGCCGTTTGCATCTATTAACTTTACGGTAATCGTTGTTTGGCTTGTTCCATCCGCCGTCAAGAATGTATCATCGACCGCTATCGTGCTATTGGCCGCCGAAGGCGCGCCCGGCACAAACTCCACCGTTGTCGGCGACGCCAGCGCAGTTCCGCCGATTTTGGCGCTCACCGTTGCGGTGCCGACTGTAGTCGGAGACGTCAACGTCGCCTTGTATGTGCCGTTGCCGTTATCCGTCACTGTACCGACCGATCCCGTCGTCGAAGAGATCGTTACAGCAGCACCGCCGCTTGTTAATGCATTGCCGTTTGCATCTATTATTTTTACGGTGATCGTTGTTTGACTCGTTCCGTCTGCCGTTAATGATGTATCATCGACTGCTATCGTGCTGTTTGACGTCGAAGGCGCGCCCGGCACGAACTGCACAGATGTCGTCGATGTCAGCGCAATTCCGCCGACTTTGGCGCTCACCGTTGCAGTGCCAGCTGTAGTCGGCGACGTCAACGTCGCCTTGTATGTGCCGTTGACGTTATCCGTCACTGTACCGACCGTTCCGATTGTCGACGCGATCGTCACGGAAGCGCCACCGCTCGTTAATGCATTGCCGTTTGCATCCTTCAAGCTAACCGTTATCGTCGTCGAGCTGTTTCCGTTCGCTACTAGCGACGTGTCCAACGCAACAATCGTGCTTTGTGACGCTGACGGTGCCCCCGGCACAAACTCCACAGATGTCGTTGATGCCAGCGCAGTTCCGCCGACTTTGGCGCTCACCGTTGCGGTGCCAGCTATAGTCGGCGACGTCAACGTCGCCTTGTATGTGCCGTTGCCGTTATCCGTCACTGTACCGACCGATCCTGACGTCGACGCGATCGTCACGGCAGCACCGCCGCTCGTTAATGCATTGCCGTTCGCATCCATCAAGCTGACCGTTATCGTCGTCGAGCTTGTTCCGTTCGCCACCAGTGACGTGTCCAACGCAGCAATCGTGCTTTGTGACGCTGTTGCCGCGCCCGGCACGAACTGCACAGATGTCGTCGTCGCCAGCGCGATTCCGCCGACTTTGGCGCTCACCGTTGCTGTGCCGGCTGTAGTCGGCGACGTCAACGTCGCCTTGTATGTGCCGTTGCCGTTATCCGTCACCGTACCGACCGATCCCGAAGTCGACGCGATCGTCACGGCAGAACCGCCGCTCGTTAATGCATTGCCGTTCGCATCCTTCAAGCTGACCGTTATCGTCGTCGAGCTAGTGCCGTTCGCCACCAGCGACGTGTCCAACGCAGCAATCGTGCTTTGTGACGCTGTTGCCGCGCCCGGCACGAACTGAACAGATGTCGTTGACGCCAGCGCGATTCCGCCGACTTTGGCGCTCACCGTTGCTGTGCCGGCTGTAGTCGGCGACGTCAACGTCGCCTTGTATGTGCCGTTGCCGTTATCCGTCACCGTACCGACCGATCCCGAAGTCGACCCGATCGTCACGGCAGCACCGCCGCTCGTTAATGCATTGCCGTTCGCATCCTTCAAGCTAACCGTTATCGTCGTCGAGCTTGTTCCGTTCGCCTCAAGCGATGAATCCAGCGCAGCAATCGTACTCTGCGACGCTGACGGAGTCCCCGGCACGAACTGCACGGAAGCCGTCGATGTCAGTGGCACCCCGCCGACTGCAGCGCCCACCGTTGCGGTGCCGACTGCAGTCGACGACGTCAACATCGCCGTGTATGTGCCATTGTTGTTATCCGTTACCGGGCCAACGGTCCCCGCCGTCGACGAAATGGTTACTGCCGAGAGGCCGCTCGTTAAAGCATTTCCGTTCCCGTCCTTTAGCTTTACGGTGATCGTCGCCTGGCTTGCTCCATCCGCCGTCAAAGATGAGGCTGACGTAGCAATCGTACTGTTGGCCGCCGAAGGCGGTCCCGGCATGAATTGGACCGAAGTCGTCGCCGACATCGCAACGCCGCCGATGCTAGCGCCCACCGTCGCAGTTCCGGCTGTTGTTGGCGAAGTCAACGTCGCCGAATACGTACCGTTCCCGTTATCCGTCACGGCACCGACCGTGCCGGCCGTCGAAGTAATCACAACTGTCTCTCCGCCTGTCGTCAGCGCCGTTCCTTGGGCGTCCTTCGCTGTAACCGTTATCGTCGTCTGGCTCGATCCGTCGGCTACGATTGATGGGGCTGCCGCCGTAATCGCGCTCTCCAATGGCGACAACGAATAGTCCGGAATCATATACGTTCGGAATGATTGGTCATACCCGGCCGCGTCAGAACTCCCTCTCGGATATGGATCTCCGCCCAGGGTATACCATCCGACCCCGTTAGGCGAAGCTCCATCGGTGTATACTTTCATCCGATAGGTGTTGTTTCTTTTCAAATAAGGCGCAGACGACGAAAAATCGATCGCGACCCATCCAGTATCAGCCCCGTTCATCTGTGCGGAAGCAACTATCACGGAAGGATTGCTTAATGCGTACAACTCTACATGCAAAGCGCCGATCGCTCCATATGCACCGGCCAAATTCAGTTCAATCCGATCTAACGTTCCCGCATACGATGGAGTGAACGTTTGATTTCTGGGATACGTCTGGTTGGCAAAGACGTTTCCCGAACCATTTGCCTGCTCCTGATCCTTAACCGACGCTCCCGACGCCTGCGCGACTCCCCCGCCTAACGGCATTGCCGCCATAATGACCATCAGCGCCAACAACACCGTCAACCCGCTTCTAATTTTTTTCAAACTTATCATCATTGAGCCCCCATTCATGCTAATTGATCTTCTCGCCTCTTGACTGCCGCGACAGAACGTGGCATTGATAGAATGACGGTGTGCTTCCTACACGAAGTACGTTCCAACTCCGACAGCGATCGCCGCCACCAAAAAAATAGCAAAATACCATTTGGTGAACCGCCAGTTCAATCCCGGCCCGTCCCACCAAATTTTTCCGTATATGATGGCACCAAGAATCAATATCGCAAAAAAACCTCCTATAGCGTTATCCATGAAGATTCTCCTATTCTTTCGAAGTCCAATGCCGCTACTACCGTAAATAAAATAAGGTAAATCTATCTTTTTCTCCATACCTCCAAAGGAGTATCTTCTATGAATGCAACAACTTCCGCCGATAATGTAATCACTTTGCGAACAATGATGACACAGCGCGGAGGCATGAACCCGGAAAACTTTATTCCGCTTGCCCGGTCCCTCGCTGCATCCGTCGAGCACGCGCATCGACAAAGTTCGGCACTCCTCGACCTGCGACCGGAGGGGATTGGCGTACGTTCGGACGGTCAGGAGCTTTTCCTTGTACGCGACGCCGCAACAGCTTCCTCACCGGAGCTGAGCCTTCCTTATTGCGCACCCGAGAACACGGGAAGAATGCAGCGACAGGCGGACAAGCGCAGCGATCTGTATTCGCTAGGCGTCGTGTTCTACGAAATGCTAAGCGGACGCCTTCCTTTTCAAGCCGAAACACCCCTCGAATGGGTATATGCACACTTGGCGCAAAATCCGCTCCCGCTTGCAGATGGAACGGCCCGGTTGCCGGACGGTATGGCATCCATTGTCATGAAGCTGCTGGAGAAAAATCCGGACAATCGCTACCAGAACGCGGGCTCTCTGATCGCCGACCTGGATAAAATCGGCCGGACTCGCGATACGTTTGTGCCTGAACCGGTTTTCCACGGCCGCGAAACCGAAATGGAGACGCTGACGCAAATTTTCTATTCCGTTCGCTTTGGCGCGACAGAAATGGCCTATGTCTCCGGAGAAGCCGGTATCGGCAAAACAAGCCTAGTCGAAGCGTTGTTCCGTGACGGCCGTCATGCAGGAAGCTGCTACTATATTTCCGGTAAGTTCGAACAGTTGTCGAAGGATAGCCCGTACTTGCCGATCATTCAGGCGTTCCGCGGACTTCTACGCCATCTGCTCGGAGAACGGGCTGAACGAACCGCACAGGTAAGAACGAAGCTGCGGGAAGCGCTGGGCGCGAACGCGGACGTTATTGCTTCGATCATTCCCGAAGCCGGCATGTTGCTTGGCGACTTGCCCCCGGCGCAAGAACTTCCCGCGAACGAATCGCAGAAACGATTTACTTACGTATTCCGCAAATTCGTGCAGGCGCTGGCGTCCAAAGACCGGCCGCTCGTGCTGTTCATAGATGATCTGCATTGGGCGAATCCGTCTACTATCCAACTCATCGATGCGCTTCTGCGCGACCCCGAATGCCAATATTTGATGATCATCTGCGCCTATCGGGCGTCCGAGATGAACAACTCCATCTTGCCGGGTTACGAAGGGGACGGCAGCGTGACGGATCAGGCGATTGTCCGCCATCTTCATCTGCTGCCGCTGGACTCCGAACCTCTTCATCGAATCGCCATGGCGACGCTCGGCACGGATGCCGACACGGCATGGTCGTTGACGGAATCGCTGCGTCATCAGGCCGGCGGAAATCCTTTTCATTACAAACAAATTCTGCTTCGTCTGCGGGACGATCGCGTGCTCGATTACGATCCGGACAAACGCGGCTGGCAATGGAATTTCGGTCAATGGCTGAAACTTGACGAGAACTATGCCGTGCAGGAATTAATCGAGCGCCGGTTAACCCGTCTCTCCGACAACGCTCGTGAATTGCTGGAGGCGGCTTCCAGCGTCGGGAGCGTGTTTTCTCCCCTCCTGATTGAAAAGGTATCGAAAGCGGAACGAGCGGAAGCCGCTTGGGCCGCCATGGAGGCGGAAGGTCTGATCGTTCCCGATGAGACAAATCAGTACCGGTTCGCCCACGACCATATACAGAAAATGATCTATGGACGAATCGAGCCAGAGAATAGAATCTCCTTGCACCATCGTATCGGTCTACGCATGGAGGAAGCCGCGGACGGTCGTGAATACTCCGTCTACGATATCGTCAGCCATCTGAATCAAGGCGCTGCACGTATTACGGACGAACGCTACTCGCTGCGTCTCGTTCACATGAACCTCGAAGCGGGAAATCAGGCCAAAGCCGCCTCCGCCGCCGACATTGCTTTAGGCTTCTTCGCTAAAGGGCTGGAACTGCTCGGAGAGGAACGAGGGCAACGGGAGTTTTCTTTGCGCTTCGAGTTGCTCGCGAACAAAGCGGAATGCGAATATTTGTGCGGCAATATCGCCCAATCCCTTAAGGAAATATCCACCTTGCTTTCCCTTGCCCGCAATCCTTTGGAACGCGGCCGGGTACAACTTATTCGCATCATGCAGCACATCAATCAAGGCAAATATTTGGAAGGAACCGCTCTTGGACTGGAAAGCCTGAAAGAGCTCCGCGTTCACATCGAGCCCAACCCGGGAAATGTGACGCTATTCCTGGAAGGCATTCGCGCCGAGCGACTGCTGAGAAGCCGTTATGACCGGCTCGAGCATCTGCCCCCTATGTCGGACGAAGAGCGCATCGCTGCGATGAACTTGATTTTCGCAATCGTTCCCTCTACCTTTTTCACGGATAAGAACGTGTTTTTCCTGCTTGTCTGCAGGGCGATACAACTTTCGTTGAAGCATGGAAATTCGCAGGTATCCGCGGCTTTCTATACGTCATACGGCATGCTTCTAGGCTTGGCTATGGGCAAATTCGAAAAAGGCTACGCTCTGGGCAAAGTCGGCTTGGAAATGTCCGAGCGCGATCATGTGAACGCCGTCGTCAGCAAAACCCACACCATGTTCGGGGGAGTGCTGTGCCAATTCGCAGGCGATGCCCGAGACGGGGACGTCTATTTGCAAAAAGCGCTTCGTTCCGGCTTGGAGGCCGGAGATTACGTCTTTGCCAGCTACGCCATGGGCGCGCACGTCAACTCCTTGTATACGAGAGCGAAGCTGAGCGAGCTGGAGAGAACAATCGCCGATTACATGTCCGTGCTGGAGACGACGAACGACGAGTTCGTGAAATTGAACTTTTTCTTGTACTTGCAGGTGATTGCCGCCCTAAGAGGACGAACGAAAACGCAGGAATCGTTCAGCGGCGAAGGCTTCGACGAAGAGGCGTTCCTGACGCACGTTCGGAACGAAGAAACGTCCGATACGACGTTATTCCAATTTTGCACTTACAAAACGCAGCTGCATTACTTGCTCGGCAACGACGAAGAGGCGGCTCGTTGGGCGCATCAAGCTTCGGATTACGAGACGTACTCGACTCATCTTCCGCATTGGCCCGAATGTTCATTTTACGAATCGCTCGCTCTGGCTGCTATCGCCGCGCGCGGAAAGGGAGGCCCGCATGAACGGAAGAGGCTCTCTCGGAACTTGCGCCGTTACCGGCGGTGGGCGGCATGGAGCCCCGCGAATTTCCAGGCCCGGCTATGTCTGATCGAAGCGGAGCTCGCTCTCTCGAAAGGAGAACAAGGAGTAGCGGAAGAGAAGTACGATAAAGCGATTCGGGAAGCGCGGGAGCACGACGACACGCGGACTCTCGCCCTAGCCAACGAACTTGCGGCTAAACACTATTTGGCTTGCGGCCAGAGGAACACAGCCGCCCATTATTTGCAGTCGGCCATCGTAGCTTACGCGAGTTGGGAAATCCCCATTAAAGTAAAGCGATTGAAAGCTCAACTGCGACAATCGACAGAACAAGACGGGGGAATGTCGGAGAATGCACCTTCGAATGACAAAGCAAGTGGCATGGATTCCGAACCAGTGCATGGAAATGCGCCGATTTCATCGGACAGCATGGATCTCGCCGAGATATTACGCTCGATGCGGGCGATGACGAATCGGATGAACATGGATACAGTGCTAGCGGAAATCATGGGCACGATGATGAAGTATGCCGGGGCGAGCAAAGGCGCGATACTGACGGGAAACGGCGAAGTGCTGCACGTTCAGGCTTATGCGGATACCGAGAATCGCGGCGCTGTTCCCGCGGCCGGGTCGACCGATGGAGTATTGCTGCCGGAAGGACTCATCCGCTATGTTTTCCGGACAGGCGAAGAGATTCTTTACTCCGGAGAGGAAGATAGCTGGCTTATTCACAATCCGTATGTGGCGGCCAATCGCCCCCAATCTGCTCTGTGTATCCCCGTTGCCGTACACGGCACGATGCTCGGCGTGCTTTACTTGGAAAATAAGTCAGCAAGAGGCATATTCTCCTCCGAGAGAGTCGCGGTACTGCTAGAACTCGCTTCGCAAGGACTTCTTCTACGCGTCCTGCAAAATGCTTCCGAGCCTTCCCCGGCTTCGTCTGACTCGGCCTACTTAGAAGAAGCTGCGACGGCCCTCGCCGAGATGGACGAGCCGCTGACGGACAGGGAGCTGGAAGTGCTAGCTTTGCTTGCCGCGGGACTGTCCAATAAGGAAATCGCGGATCGTCTCATCATCGCCATCGGAACCGTGAAAGTGCATGTCAAAAATATTTTCGCAAAATTAAAGGTTAACCGCCGCACGAAAGCGATCGCTCAAGCCAAGGAACTGCAACTGATCGAATAGCGCAGAACCTCCGACTCCTTCGTCGGTGCACTGCCGAGCACATGCGCGCAACGAAGAAGGGACAAGCCATCGGCTGTCCCTTTTTCGTTGTATTATTCGTTTATCAATCCCGCTTTAATCAGCATTCTTCGTAGGAGCATGACCGTCTCTGCTCGGGTGAGCGGTTTACTCAGCAGCAATTGTTTCTTGTTGCCGATCAGCACCCCTTCGCGAATCGCCGTATTTGCTGCTTCGATCGCCCAAGCGGCTACTTGGCTGCCATCTTTATAAGCCGACAGCTCGGTAGGCGAACTCGTGCCGCTTCGAAGAGCTTCCCCTTTCACGTACCTGAATGCCCGAACGATCGTCACGACCGCTTCCTGACGCGTCACGATGCGATTCGGCGCAAAGGTACCGTCGGCAAAGCCATTCATGATGCCGGCCGCTTGAACCGCTGCGACAGCGTCTTTGTACCAACTGGATTCCCCGACGTCGGAGAACGTTGGCGCAGGTTTGCCTGTCGGCAACGCCAATGCCCGCGCGATCAGTGCGGCGAGCTCTCCTCTGGTCACGTTAACGTCTGGAGCGAACCGGTCCGTCGGAACGCCGTATACGATCAATCGGCTTGCCAGATCGGTAATCTCGCGAGCGGCCCAGTGGTGCTCGATGTCCGAGAAATGAACCGTTGCCTGGACCGGTGCGTACAAGCCGTCCCAACGGCCTTGAATGACAGCTGCGCTGCGCCCGTCTACCTTCTTGAACAATGTTGGGAGCGGACGCGGCCCAAGCTTCGAATCCCAGAGGACGACAGTTGTCGCAGACTTCGCAGAATCCGCAGGCAAATACATAATCCGTTCCGCATCGTCGCCAAGTCCGTTTCTTTCGACATCTCGGCCACTGCTATCCTTTACGCTCACACCAAAGTAAACCGGATCTCCTGCCAGCACCACATCGCCGGTAAGCCAGGCATCGTGCAACTCTCGTAACTGCTTCTTGTCCGCCGTGCCAATCTCGATATCAACCTCGCCTGTATGTCCATCGTTCGGATGTTCGCTCTCTAGTGCAGATAGAGGCAACCGGTATTGACCAAGCGCGGTCAACAATGTAATTGAGTCCGTTTTTTCCTTGATTCGCCTCAGTATCGCAAGCGGGACACGAAGCACGACTCGTTCGGCGTCGCTTGCCATCCCTACCGAGTAGTCGGAGCGTCCGGTCGCCGGCAACGCGCCAAGCGCGACACTCGTTGAATCGGCATCCAAAACAATCTCGATTATCTTCGTTCCGTCAGCTCCATTTTTCCGTTTCGCCAAGCCTTGAAACTCTTTGCCGTTGATTGAGGTAAGGAGCTTCTCTCCCTCGTCTGACGAGGCCGGCGGCGTAACAGGCGGCGACGTTGGGACGCTTCTGAACGTCACATCGACTGTCTCTTCCATTGTTGATTCACTCGATTGTTCCATCGCGTAATAGGTCACCGTCTCGGCCGTTGTGTTACTTACTTTGAACCTTGCGATGCCATCCGAATCTGTGATGTCGTTAACCGCAACGATGACGGAATCGCCGGATTCGGCGCCGATGCGCACCCGCTTCCCGGACAAGACGCGACCGAAGCTGTCGACCAACGCAACGGAAATCGTCGCTTTATCGTTGCCGTCCGCATCAACAATCGTCTTGTCTGCGGTCACGGTGGACAAGTCAGCGTCCGGATTACCCGGCGTGAACGCCACAGTAACCGGTACTGCAAGAAGCATTCCGTTGACTTTGGCGCTCAGCGTTGTGCTGCCTACCGTCGTAGGCGCGGTCAACTCCGCCTTATAGGTTCCGTTTCCGTTGTCCGTCACCGAGCTTAACGTTCCCTCCGGCGTCGACTGCAATATCTCTACCGTGTCTCCGCCTACGGTCAATGAGTTGCCCTGAGCATCCTTCAGCCGGACCGTAATCGTCGTACGACTCGTTCCATTCGCCTTCAAGGACGTTGAACCTGCTGTGATCGTGCTTTTCACCGCCGAAGCAGCTCCCGGCACAAACCAAACCTCTACCATAGAAGGAATATCCTCGCCGTTTACGGTCGCTGTTAACGTCGCGCTTCCTACTGTAGTCGGCGAAGTTAACATCGCCGTATACGTACCGTCGTTATTATCCGTCACCGCACCGAGTGTTCCTCCCCCCGTCTTCGAAATGGTCACCGAATCCCCGCCGCTCGTCAACGGATCACCTTGCTCGTCGTTGACACTTACTGTGATCTCCGTTTGGCTCGTACCATCCGCCGTCAGCGACAGTGTCGCGGCTACCATCGTACTATCCAATGCGGAAGCGGCCCCCGCAGCAGATGACGTATTCCCTGTCTGCAACGTACCAAGAAACATCGCCAGAGCGAGAACAATTGCCAATCCCGTCCTGCTTTTCTTCAAACCTCTCATTCCGTTCCCTCCGACTTGTCGCACATATTTCCTCTTACTCCCGAAGCCGATAATGTCATTAATAGCAATGGTTATCGCTGTTACTAAAATAGAGTAAACCTATCGGTTTCTCCATACCTCCAAAGGAGTATCTTGCATGGCGATATCTGTGCTGGAATCGGCAAAAAAGCCCGCAAACCGCGATCTCTCGCGGTTTGCGGGCTTTTTGCATTCCTTGTCTGCTTATTGAGCCTTGGATTGCCAGTATCGGCGCACCTGCCGGCCTACAGCTGGATTTCCCGGCCAAGCTCGGCGGATTCATAGATCGCGCACAAAATTTTGATCATGTCGACGCCATGCTCCGGCGTAATCGTCGACGTCTCGCGGCCGAGTACGCATGCGATGAAATGCTGAATGTTCGCCGTATGCTGCGGGAGAGCAGCGGCAGAGAACTGGGGCTGCTGATCGAACAACACGCCTTTGTCTTCGCCGAAAATGCTCAGCTTGTCGTTCACGAGGCTGAAGCCGCCTTCCGTGCCTCTCCACTCGAGGAATTTCTTCTCTTCCTCGACGTTGGACGCCCAACTGAATTCGATTTGAAGCGATGCGCCGTTATCGAAGCGAATGAAACCCGCAGCCAAATCTTCGACGTCAAACGTGCCGGCCGGCACCGCTCCGGATGTATCCGGACGATCCGCGAACTTGCGATACGTCGAGCCGCTGACCGTGACCGGTTTCGGATTGCCGGCCAGCCACATTGCCATGTCGATCATATGAACGCCAAGATCGATCAACGGTCCGCCGCCGGACAATTCCTTCGTCGTGAACCATCCGCCGCGTCCCGGAATGCCCCGGCGACGAATCCATCCGCAGCGCCCCATATACAGATCGCCCATGCGGCCTTCGCCGATCGCACGTTTGATGTACTGCGCCTCCGGCGTAAACCGGTTGTTGCGCATCGTCATGAGCAGCTTGCCGGATTCGGCCGCCGCGTCCGCCATCTTCTGCGCCTCGACCGGATTTACCGCGTCCGGCTTCTCGCAGAAAACGTGCTTGCCTTTGCGTAGCGCCGCAATTGCAATCTCGGAATGGTACAAGTTCGGTGTGCTGATGCCGACAATATCGATCGACGGATCGTCAAGAAGATCCTTATAATCGTCGTACACTTTCGCATCCGGAAAATCTTTCGCCGCCGCTTCGGCAGAAACCTTAAATGCGTCACAGAACGCAACGATCTCCACTTCGCTGCTCGACAGCCATCCCGGCAAATGCGCGTGTTTGAAGATGCCGCCGGTTCCGATAACCCCTACTTTAAGCGTCATGCTTGGTTCCCCTTTATCGTCTCAAGTGGTTGCGCGTTGCCGTAACGCGGATATTCGCGATCGACCGGAGCCGCCCATTTTACCGCATTGTCGATGACTTTGCGCACTTCAGGATTGAAGTACGTCGGATAAGTCTCGTGGCCTGGACGGAAGTAGAAAATTTTGCCCATGCCGCGCGTATAGCAGCAGCCGCTCCGGAATACTTCGCCGCCTTCAAACCAGCTCACCATGACGAGCTCGTCCGGTTGCGGAATATCGAAATGCTCGCCGTACATTTCCTCTTGCGGCAGTTCGATATACTCGCCAAGGCCGTCCGCGATCGGGTGACCCGGGTTCACGATCCAAATGCGCTCTTTCTCGTCCGCTTCGCGCCATTTCAGATCGCAAGAGGTTCCCATCAGTTTTTTGAATATTTTCGAGAAGTGGCCCGAATGCAACACGATCAACCCCATGCCTCTCAGCACGCGCTGTTGAACCCGCTCCACAATGTCGTCACTCACTTCGCCATGTGCCATATGACCCCACCAGATGAGAACGTCGGTGCCGTTCAATACCTCTTCGGTCAATCCGTGCTCCGGCTCATCGAGAGTTGCCGTCCGTACTGTGCCCGTCACGTTCAGCCCGTCGGCGATTGCTTTATGCATTCCTTCCGGATATACGGAAGCGACTTTCGCATTCGTTTTCTCGTGTCTGTGTTCGTTCCAAATCGTTACGTTGATCGTACGTTCCATCGATAACGCTCCTTTAAGTTGGTTTCCTCCCCATTGTATGCGAGACAACGTTTCCAATCGATAGCCGATTCGATCGAAAACTTACGGTATTCTGTCATCGTATACATCCTGACGAACAGTTATGTTAAGATATCGTTACGCGATCCTGTCGCGAATGACGTTATCCCGGAGGCATGCGATGTTCCCTGATATGCGCCACGAGCAAGTTGTCTACCAGAATCCTTTTCTCGCGATGCGGATATGGCAACTCGAGTCTAAAGAATGGGCCGCAGACGAAGTTCGCCGAAAAAAGGAACAGGAATGGCGTTTGCAAAAATATACCGACTTCGGCTGGCACTACCACGAAGAAGTCGAGTTTCTATACATTATCGAGGGGGAACTAACGTGTTTCCTTCGAGAGGAACAATTTGCCCTCCGCGACGGAGATGTCGCCGTCTTCGGCTCTTCCGAACCACATCTGACGGCACAGACGAGAAATGGTGCGTTAAGCTACATCGTGTTCCAGATCAACCTGGACAAATACTGGGATGTCAGCACGCTCGGCAGTATGCAGCACTTCTCGGAAGTCGTCCGCCCGCTAAGTTCTCTGAACTATATCTACCGCGAAAATGAAGAAGCCAATCGCAGGACCGCCGAGCTTATCCGCGAAATTTTCGAGGAAATGAATGATTCGCAAATCGGTTACGAGCTCGCCGTCTCGTCGCGGATCAAAAATATTTTGCTGCTGCTGCTCAGAAATGATTCAAGGAAGCTGCTCAACTACAACGACAACTTGCTGATCGCTCGTCTGATGCCGGCGGTCGACTACGTCGAAGCGAATTTAAGCGAGAAGCTGGCCATATCCGACATCTGCCCGAAAGTGAATATGAGCTACACGCATTTCATCAAAACGTTCAAAAAAGCGTTCGGCATGACGTTCACTGACTTCGTCGTCTACAAACGAATCAAAAAAGCCGAGCAGTTGCTGCTGACAAGCGACTCCAGCATCGCCGAAGTGGCCGAATCGGTCGGCGTCTCTAATCTCGGCCACTTCTACGATTTGTTCCGGCGCCAGAACGGCTGCTCCCCGAAGCAATACAAAGACCGGCTCAGGGAGCCGGTCAGGAGGGAGTGATTTGCTGGGGCCGTTCGGCCCCTCGACTGAAGTGCCGCAAGATGAGAAACCTCGCGCTCGGCGAAGTGATATCCCATGTTGTTCACATTTTCTCGCTCGGTGATCTGCAATACTATCTGGAGTTTATCAAGTTTATCTGGAGTTGCAGTCCAATGATTCAATCTGCTTCTCATCAAGCCCGGTAACTTCGCAAATGATGGTAACAGCAACGCCCTTCTGAAGCATTCTCAGCGCTGTCGATTTTAGGGCTTCTATCTTGCCTTCTTCTCTGCCTTCCGCTTTGCCTTCTTCCCTGCCTTCCGCTTTCGCATCCTCCAGCCAACTCGCCCGATCGTGCAGCGCTCTCTCCCGAATCGCATACAATCTTCGCGTTTCCTCGTCGCTTGCCAAGTAGCTTAGCCGCGCCTCCGCTTCTCTGATCGTCTCATCCATCTTCATTAACTCCTCCATTTGTTCGGATGTCGTGCGATGATCTAGAAACCTTAGCCAACGATGCAACGGATCATGTATGTCAAACACAACCTGCTGGAATTTCGGGCATTCAATAAAATGGAGCTCCAGAATGTCTGTCAATAAATAGTCCCGCTCTTCATCTTCGTACAAATGGAACGTGTTGTGGTATTTACTCAGCGGCAAATATTCATGATCCAGGATGTTAATCCCAATCGTCCGCTTCAGAAAAGCATACGGCTGCCCGCGGTTAATCTGTCCGGTCATCATGCTCGCCAAGTAATACAGACTGCGATAGTCCATCCGCGCGAATCGGCGCACCTGCATTTCGACATTGACCTGTTCCTCTCCGTCGACTTTGCATAAAATATCGAGCACAACTTCCTTGTCTTCGATCAATTCTCGTCCCAGTCGCGTATCATCGACAACGGTTACGTCCGTAATCGCCTGCTTTCCCCCGCGCCGCAGCACAGCGTTCAGCAAGCTAATAAGCAACTGCTTGCCTGCTTCCTCCCCGAACAGTCGCCCGAACAAGAAGTCGTTTTTCGGATTCAGCCTCTCTACAGGCATACGTTCAGTTGCCCACCTGTTAAGTTCCATTCCTTTGCCTCCCATTATAACATAGCGCCCCTGCTCTACAGTCGCCAGAAACGCAAAAAAGCACGCGCCGCTTCGTCCCCCTGCACAGGGAAAATGAAGTGTGCGCGTGCTTCGCGACATGTTATCTTTGATGTCACGATAATACCTTAAAATGGATGTGTTTGTAAACCCTCGCAACCATGATCACCAGGGCGATCACCTACGATAAGCACGGGATAAGCTTAGCGTCATGGTGACACAATCCCGGGTAGTCGGAAAATATGCGAAGTCGTATAATGATTAGGAGCACTTTACCAGAACTGGGGGCTTACGCGAATGGGAAGTGAAAATATTGTCCTGACCAAGGCGGGAATGATGGACAGGCTGATGGAGACTTGCGAAGAGGAACTAAGCGGCGCTACGTTGATACAAATTATTCGAGAAGCATACGGTGTCGATCTGGAGTCGATTTCCGACCTACCGACAACGCCGCGACCCGCACTTGATGCGTTTCTGAAGACGAGCGGCGGCAGATCTTCCGGGGCAGAAGCTCGCCGGGCGATCAATGCGCTGCTGGGCGTTAACCTGGATGCCTTATCCGCATTGGACGGGGCGCGTCTGTCGATTCACTCCAAGGGGAGATGGATGATCCGGGGTGAACGGGACTTATTTGAAATTCATACCGGATCAGGCGACATCGACGTGCGAATTGCGCCGACCGGCTATTATGCCGAGCAGACCGGTTCCGGCAAAGTTCCGCCGGAACTGGTGGAGGCATTGGTTGCATTAGGATATCGTTACGAAGCTGACTCGGGGGAATGTTATTTCGCCCATCCTGCCGGCGAAGCCGTGCCGGATGCCTTCAAAGGACAAACGATAGCGGCTGTATTGAAAGTCACCCGGACTTCCTGCTCTCACCTGTAAATCGCTTGCAAAATCAGAAATTTGCAGTTGTAACGAATCGGGTAGTAGTGTCACACGGATGCTGGTTCGTCAGGCCCAAAGATAGCATTCCTGCAAATGTGCAGGCTTTGCGACTCGATTCGGCTGCAACGGTGAAAATATCTGCGAATGTGCAGGAATACAACGGAGAAACGTAAAGAAATGGCCCTTTGTACGAGTAAACCTGCACTTTTGCAGGCTTTGGGCGCGAGGGGCCGGATAGGGATGAAAAAAACTGCAGATTTGCAGGAAAACGAGAAATTCCGGGAACCACCAGCGTCACCCGGGCATCAGGAATCACCGGTGCCACCCGGATGTTATTTCCCGAATGAGGAAAGGAATTTCACGCGATCTCCCATCGGAGGCGCATTGTTGTCCTTCAGCATGACTTCGAGAATCGCCGGTCCGGGTGCGCTTGTCAGCCGGCGGATCGTATCACGGTTAATATCATCCAATCCGCTGACTTTGAAGCTCGGAATGCCCATGGCCGCGGCCATCCCGGAGATGTCGACGGCCTCCTGCTCGAAGGTCGGATGCGTCCTCTTGAATTGCAGGGAATGCCCGTGATACACCATTCCCAGCCGGGCATTGTTGATAATGACAAACAGAATCGGCAGCCCTTTTTCCTTCGCCGTCAAAATTTCCATGCCGTGCATGAAGAAGCAGCCGTCCCCCGTTATGCATACGACGGGGCGTTCGGGTTCCGCCAGCTTGGAGCCAATCGCGGCTCCGATCCCGCTGCCCATCGCCCCGAAGTGGACGTTAATGCTATAGGAATCATAATCGAGAACATTCATGTAATGAATCACGTAAGACATAAACTCCCCGATATCGACCGTATATCGGGTATCGGCTGGCAGTTGCCGTTGAAGGCTCAACAAAACGTTCTGCGTATTGTACTCTCCATCGCCAGAGCCGGCTGCGGAGGCAGCGGAGGAGGAAGCGGAGGAGGTAGCTGCGAGTTCCCTCTTCCAGCCTGCAAATGCCGTGGCGTCCCTCGTCACTCCCAACACTCTCAATTCCTCAATCAGCATCAGAAGGCTTAATTGAATATCGCCCAGAACGGGAAAGTCGATCTCATACTTCCGGTTGAATACGGTCTGGTCGAAATCAAGCTGGATCGTGAACCGACCTTTCGTTAATCCCGGATTGTAATTGTTCGTGGCCGTTTCGCCGAGGCTTGATCCAACGATCAACAACGCTTGTCCATCACCATCGGAGATAAGCGCCGATGCGGTCTCGTGTCCGGCGAATCCGAATACACCGGCCAAGAGCGGGTGGCTTTCCGGAATATACCCTTTGGCCTGCGGTGTCGTCACGATCGGCCAATTCAGAAGTTCCGCAAGCTCGAGCAAGGAATCAACCGCGCCTCTAACCCCCTGTCCGACGAGAATGCAGCCGTTCTTCTTATCCGCCAACGCCTTGGCCGCAGATTGAATCGTCTCCAGGTCAGGAATCAGCGGCTTTCTGTCCGGCAACAACGGAATGTCCGGATGGCCGACGTCAGCATGCTGCACATCGATCGGAATAGCCACATGTACGGGACCCGGCACTCCGGATATGGCAATTTGGCATGCCTTGACGACTTCATGGAGCAGTTCCTTCGCATCCTTGACGATAACGCTGTATTTCGTAACGGGACGAAACACCGGAGCGAGGTCCAGCTCCTGAGATGCGTTTAAGCCCATCGTGTTCACGGGAACGGCGCCGGTTAAGAACAAAATCGGCAGATGCTCGCGCATCGCGTTGGCCGCCCCCGTCACCAGGTTCGTCCCCCCCGGTCCGCTGCAGCCGATACTCACGCTCATTCGCCCGGAATATTTCGCATAAGCAGCCGCCATGTAAGAGGCTGCTCCTTCGTGTTTCGTTACGACCGCATCAATCTCCGGCAAATCGTACAGTTCGTCGAAAAAGGCGTTTACCGACCCTGCAGGAATGCCGAAAATACGCTTGACGCCGCTGCCTTTCAGAAATTCCAGTACCGCACGTGCCGCCCTCATGTGACGCCCCCCTTTTTTCTATATCCATCCGCCGTTAATAAGAAATTTCTCCGTTACATCTTCCGCTTTCATTGGCCGGCTAAAGTAATAGCCTTGCATCAGATAACAATTGCGCGCGTTTAGAAACTCGACATGCTGTCTCGTTTCCACGCCTTCGGCAATGACATTGAGATTCAGGTTGTGGGCGAGCGTAATAATCGTGTTCGTAATCGCCTCGCCGTTGTCCTCTTTCGTAATATCCTGCAGGAAAGACTTGTCGATTTTCAACGTGTCGATCGGTAAGCTCTTCAAGTAGCCTAGTGAGGAGTAACCGGTTCCAAAATCGTCGATGGCGATTTTAATGCCTAGCCCTTTCAACTCCTTCATCGTCTTCAGCGTCAATTCTCTGTTCTTAATGATCAGATTTTCAGTGAGTTCCAGATGCAAATATTCAGGGGATAGCCCCACTTCGGCCAACACATTTTTGACCATCTCGAACAAGTTATTCTGCTCGAACTGCCGAGCGGACAGATTAACCGACATGCTGAACGGAGGGTATCCCTGATCTTGCCACTTCTTGAGTTGTTTACATGCCTCTCTCAGAACCCACTCGCCTATAGGAACGATAAGCGCAGTCTCCTCGGCGATCGGAATGAACTGATCCGGCGCGATCATTCCCCGTTTTTGATGATTCCACCTGAGCAACGCTTCGACGCCTACAATTCGTTTAGTCGTATAGTTGATTTGAGGCTGATAGAAGAGCGTAAGCTCTTCCAAAGCAAGCGACTTGTAAAGCTCATTCTCCAGCTTCACGCTCTCGAATGTCCGCGTATCCATGCCTTCGCTGAAGAAATGATAGCTGTTGCCGGAAATTTCTTTCGATTTGTACATCGCAGTATCCGCGTTCTTGATCAGCTTCTCCGTCGTGTCGCCGTTGTCGGGGTACAAGCTGATGCCGACGCTCGCTTTAATAAAAATCTCATTATCCATCAGCTGAAAAGATTCCGTAAACGAATTCACGACAAGCTGAACAACTTGTAGTACTTCATTCTTATCCTTGATATTCGGCAGGAAAATGGTGAATTCGTCCCCTCCTTGCCGCGATACGGTCGCCCCCTTCGGAACGCATTGGCTGAGTCGCTTCGCGACCTCGCGCAGCAGATCGTCGCCGAAGCTGTGTCCGAGGGAGTCGTTAATAAACTTGAATCGATCCAAGTCCAAGTAGAGAACGGCGAGTTTCTCCCCGTTTCTCTGCGCGAAAGCGATCCCTTGATTCAGCCTGTCCTTCAGAAGCACGCGGTTGGGCAGATCGGTCACGCTGTCGAAATACGCGTGGTACTTGATTTCTTCTTCCATCTGCTTTCTTTGCGTAATATCTTTGAACGTTACGACTTCCCCTACGATCTCGTCCCCTTCCCGAATCGCAGAGATGACGAATTCCACCGGGAAGCTGGAATTGTCGCGTCTGTAGAACCGGTTATCCTGATCGTACTCGTCCCTGCTCCAATCCGCAGCTTGCGGGATATGCGCCGTTCCGTCACCATTTCGTCCATTGAAAATAATACTGGACGGCTGTCCGATCAGTTCGCCTCTCCTTTCGTACCCCAACATGGAAGTGCCGGCCGGATTGCAGAACGTAATTTTCCGCTCCAGATCCAGACCGAATATCCCTTCTCCGGCGGAATTCAGAATGAGCTCCTTCTCCCGGCTAAGCTGCTGCAGCTCGGCTACAACTCGCTCAAGCTCCTGATTCTTCTCGGTAATCTCCGAGGTTCTCTCCTCGATAATGATCTCCTGTTTCTCCATGTACAGCAGATTCGACAACGTCGATGCCGTAGCGTCCACAATGGATTGGGCAAATTGAATCGTAGCGATCGAGTAGTTAAGATTGCCGTGTTCGAGATCAACGACGGGGATGACGCCAAGAACCTCGCCCATGGACACGAGAGGAAGCATAAACAACCCTTTGATTCCAAAATCCCGGCACAGATCGTGATTCGGCCGCGCATCCGCGAATACATCCGGGATCAGAACCGCCTTTTTCGTGCGAATGACTTCCTGAAACACGGCATCGTTGCTCTCATCGATCTTGATCCTGCCGTGCGTCTTCATCCAATCTTCTTCCGACCAGTCGCTATCTTTGCTCAGCTTCGCCGGCTTAATTCTGCCTTCGGTAATCGGGTCGAGCAGATGAACGCCAATATTATCGTTGCTCAACACTTTGCCGAGGTAGAAAAAACTACGGTCCAAGCTTTCCTCCAGCGTGGAGCACATCGCCAGATCACGAGTAACATCGAGCAACAACTGCTTCTCGACAAGGAGATTTTCTTTATACGTTAAATTTTTGGCGTTCTGGATCGCGACAGCCGCCATGTTCACGTACGCTTCGACCGTCTGGATCTCCGATTCGGTCAAGTTCATCGGAGTGCCGTAATCGAATAAAAAAACAAGACCGAATAGTTCCTGTTCGTACGAGATCGGCAGAACGAGCAAAGACTTGATCTGAAACCCTTCCACCGCCCGGGGGTCAGGACGTTTATCCCTGGACGTATCGGGGATATAGATCGTTCTTCTCGTATCGATGACTTCTTTCGCAAGCAAGTCCATCTCGGTATCGATGACGTGCATATCCAGCGTCCAGCCGTTAATCACTTGCGGTTTGCCTACGTATCCTCTGAAATTTCCATCCTCTTGAGGCAAATAAATGCCTACGGAATCGCATTGGACGATTTCCTCGGAGATGGCGGCTGTCACATGCTCCAACACTTCGCGCAATTCGAGCTTCGTATTGATTAGTTTCGTAAGATGAGCCAGACGCGAATACCTCATTTGTTCTTTGAACATGGATTAAGACCCCGCTCCCGAAAAATGTGCCCCTATCAAGTTTCCGCTTTTCTTTAAAGAGTCTATATCCTATCAGAATTCTACAATTAATGACAATTTCCTTGTTGGGATGAAAAAAATCAGTTGCCCAATGGACAACTGAAAAGAAATACAGCGATTTGCAGCCAGCTGTAGGCTTATAAGACATTCGCAATCTCCGGAAAGCAGACAGCTCATGCACCGGAACTGCCTCCTTGATCCGTCGGAATGACAATGCGCACCGTCGTCCCGATACCCGGCCGGCTGAACAGGGAGACGCCGTAAGTTTTGCCGTAATGCAGCTTGATCCGCCGGTCGACGTTACGAATGCCGTAACCTTTGCCGTCGGTCGACATGAAGATGCGCTTGATCGTATCTGCGCTCATCCCCACCCCGTCGTCGATAATTCGGAAGACGATGGTGTCGCCTTCTATACCGGCTTCCAGCCGCAAGTAAATACGGTCCCCGAACCAGGCATGCTCCAGCACATTTTCGAGAAAAGGCTGCAAAATCAGCTTAACAGTGCCGTACGCGAAGACGGCCGAATCGATGTTATAGCCGACTTCCATCCTTTTGCCGTATCGGATTTGCTTGATTGCTAGATACGCCCGGGCATGCTCGATCTCCTTCTCGATCGGGATAAACGTCTTGCCATCATTAAGCGTCAATCGGTAAAACTTCGCGAGCTCCATAATCATGGCATGGATTTTCTGATTTTCTCCCATCTTCGCCAAGCGGCTGATCGATGAGAGCGTATTGTATAGAAAATGCGGGTTGATCTGCGCCTGAAGCGCTTCGAATTCGGCTTCCTTCTGCCGGATTTGCGTGAGCAGCACTTCCTCGATCAGCTTCTCCGTGTTCTGGCCCATCTCGTTCAGCGCACCCGCGATGACGGCAAATTCGTCCTTTCCTTTGACCGGCATCCGCTTGCTGAAGTTGCCTTCCCGGAACGAGCCGAGCACGGATACGATGCGTCCGACGCGGCGAGAGAAATATTTGCTGATCAGCACGGCGATCAGCCACAACACGATAAGACCGATCACGATGACGCCAACCGTCAGCTTCCATACTTGTTTCGCATCCTGCTCCAGTATGCCGTTCGGCACAGCCGCGACAATCTCCCAATTCAGTCCGGCTAGCGGTTCGCGAATGACGAGATGTCCGCGGCGGAACGTTTCTTCGCGCTCCTGCTCCGTCCAGGCTGTGCCTTCCCCGGACGCATACACGGTCGCTCCGTCTTCTTTAATGACGAATATCGAAGTGCCGTCGCCGATTTTCGAATAATCGACGCTGTCGAACAAATCGCTCAGCTTCACAGTTAGGCGCATCATGCCGATCTCGGTCAACTTCAGCGGGTCGTACGTATCGACTAGCCGCCGCACGAGCGAAATGTGATTGAAAGCGGCATCGTTCTCGATCTGCTCCCACACCATCGTCTCCCCGTATTGCTCCGGAGGCAGCCCGGAATACCACGGCTTGGACACGATGCGGCTCAAATGATAAAGCTCGTAGATTTTGCCTTTTCTATCGAGGAAATCTTCTTTGTCGTTTTTCTCGTAAAACAGTTCGGGCAGCGTCTCGTTGCGCAAATACACGCTCAGCCAAATGTTGCTGTCGGTCGATTTGATCGTGTTTTGCATTTTCGGAAACAAATATTCCGTCGTTGTCTCGTAGCTGCTCCACCCTTCTTTGTAATTGCGCAGGTGAGCGGCGAGATCGAGGTCCGAATACAGCAGGTTCGTGATCCGGACCGTATCTTTCAGCTTGTAGTTCACGTTGTCGGCGATCTGACGCAAAATGCCTTGCATATTGCTTTCGGAGTGCTCGCGAATCGACTTGAGGAACGTCATGTACGAGAACGCTCCGACCGTAAGCAGCGCGGCCAGAATAACGAAAATGTACGTCGCCATCAACTTGTATCCGACAGGAATGTATTCGCGTCTCGTTACCCGCATTGTTTCCGATACTCCCCCGGGGACACGCCGTAACATTCCTTGAACTGCTTACTGAAGTAGGTCAGATTGCTGTATCCGACACGCTCGGAAATTTCGTAAATTTTGAGATTCGAATGCTGAAGCAAATCGCGCGCCTTCTCAAGTCGGACTTGAATGACGAAGTCAGTGAAACTGCTGCCGGTCTCTTCGCGGAACAGTTGGCCGATATAGTTATGCGAATAGGAAAAATGATTGCCGACATCGCGGAGCGTCAACTGTTCTCCGATCCGCTCCGTCACGTAAGCCATCACTTCCTCGATCAGCTTGCGGTTTTTGCGTTGTTTTCTCGCGTTCAGCAAGTCGGCAATTGTCAGAAACCGCTCCAGAAACCACGTCCGTAAATCTTCGACCGTCTCATAATGATTCAATTCGTCCAGTTGCTCCGCATCGATATCGAGCAGCGCGAATAAATCCGTATTCAGGCCGGCCAAATAATCATCGAGCTTGATCAGCACGCGGGCGACAAAATGGTTCACGGCCAGCTTCGACCCGGATCGCCGCGCGAGGCCGAACAGATCGTCGACTTCCATACGAATCCGTTCCGGCTCATGCCGGGTAATCGCCGTAAATAACGCATCGAGCCGGATGTCGATGCGATGAGCATTCTCCAGCTCCATATGCCGAATGTTGCCGATCTCGATGATCCGGCCTTTGCCTTCGAACCATTTGCACGACAACGCTTTTAACGCTTCCCGGTACGATCGGCCGATGTCGCCAAGCCGCTCGAACGAACCTCCGATACCGACAGTCGCGGTAACAGGAAACGCATGGCCAAGCCCTTCGATCGCCAGCTTCAGCCACGCCGGAGCCTCTTCCAGCACGACGGCAAGCCGATGAGGCGCAATTCGGCATAAGTGAACGCATCCCGCTTCTTTGCTCCGTTCAACCCAATAGCCAATGCTGTCAGATAAACTGCTTCGCTCTTCTTCGGACAACCCCGCAATTTTCCAAGCGATGTCATCGATCTCCACGACGGCGATTCGGCCGTTCAGCATCGGCGGTTCGACGCCTCCCGCTTCGTTCCCGGCGTCGTTCACGTCCGCCGAGCCTTCCAGCGCCTCGAGCAGCCATTGCCGATGCGCCATCGGGGCAAGCTGCATATAAGCGGTTTCCATACGATCACGCTCTTTGGACAAGTTTAACGCATCGACGACCCGCTCCAGCGAACGAGTCAGTTCATCGTCGTCCACAGGCTTGAGCACATAATTCGCCGCATTTAACGTTAGCGCTTCTTTCGCATAGTGGAAGTCCTGTACGCCGCTGACGAATATCGTTTGCATGTTGGGCCATAGCGCAGATGCCTTGCGCGCAAGCTCCAGACCGGTCATATTCGGCATACGGATATCGGTGACGAGAATGTCGATCTGCTCATGCTCCAGCACGCTCATGGCGGCGTATCCGCTGTTTACCGAAGCGGCCACAACGATGCCAAGGCGATCCCACGGAATAAAATGAGTCAAGCCGTACAAATCCAAATCTTCGTCGTCAACAAGCAGCGCACGGTACATCTTGTCCACCCCATCATGTCGGTTCAATGCTGAAAAGCCGGAGTATACTATGCTCAGTATACCCGGCTTGAAGCTTTGCGTCAGTTGCCTTTCAGTTTTTGCAGGTTCGCCTGCCAAATTTTCGCTTTGAACTCCAGCAGTTTGGCGTAGCCTGCAGCTTGTGCGTCCTTCTCCGCTTTGTCGAGAATCGCGTCGACTTCTTCGTCGCTCTTGGCGAACAAAATTTTCGCGCGGGACTGCTCGGTAATCTGCCCGACTTGCTGGGCGATTACGCCTTCTTCGGACTCTTGGATCGGCTCGATGCCGTTGTATTCGGTCGCATCATACGACGTCTTCCAAGCGACTTGCGTCTGGAACACCGTATCCCACGATTGCTTGTCCGCCGGCAGACGAAGCTCGTTCGCTGCCTTGGAGCCGTCAATGTAGCTCGTGTTCCCCGCCCATTGGAACGTATCCCAGATCGCCATATTTTTCGTACGCTCTTCTTTATCTTGGATATACTTATCGGTGTAGATCGGAGCGCCCGTCTCATCTGTGCCTTTCCAATACATACCTTCAGGCCCCCAGAAAATAACCCGCTCCCCTTCAGGGCTCGTCAGCCAGTCGAGGTAAGCGAAAATCCCTTCCGGATTTTTCGCCGACTTCGTAATCAGGCTGACGTTCCAACCGAGCGTATCGTACTGGTTCACCCATACTTTGTTCGGATCGACGCCTTCCTTGTGGATCGGCCAGATGAACTTGTAGCCGCCGGCCGGATTTTTCTGTTTAACCAGTTCGTCCGCATTCGGGACAACGCCAGCCGTATCGTAGGAACCGTACACGGCGACCGTGCCGTTGTTAAGCTTCTCTTTCACCTGATCCCACGTCTGCGTGAGCGCATCCTGGGTAATCAGCTTCTCGCGGAACAGCTTGCTGGAGTACTTCATCGTCTCCCGATAGACAGGGTCCGTAAACAAGGAAGTGAGCTTGTCGCCTTGCGGCACGCCGCGCATCACGAGGTTCTGGATCGGGTGGTCGGCAGCCATGCCCGCATAGAGCATGTCCATGCCGTTGCCCGACAGCCCGGTCTCGAATGGAACGACTTTCGGATACTTCTCTTTCACCTGCTTCAAGTATGCGTACAGATCGTCGAACGTCTCCAGCTTCGGCTCGCCGAGCGCCTTGTAAATCTCGATATTGACGGCATAGCCGCCGTTGCCCATCGGGCGATTCGTGTACCAGTTCGGGAATTGATACAGCTTGCCGTCGCTTGCGCGCAGCATGTTCAACGTCGCTTCTCCCGCGTATTTCTTCAAATTCGGATACTTGTCCAAATAGGCATCAAGCGGAACGACCATGCCCGCTTTCACGAGCTTCTCGACGTCGGGACCGCGATCGAGCCAGATGACGTCCGGCAAATTTTTCGATGCCAGCATCGTGGCGAACTTCTGCGACGAAGCGCCGCTCGAAGGAATGGATTCGACGTCCACTTTCAAGTTGTCTTTGATCCACTTCGTTGCCGGATCTCCGCCCCACGGATTCATCGTATACCAGTCGTAGTTGCCGTAGAAAGAGAAAGATAATGGCGTCTTGCCGAATTCGAACGAGCTTGCTTGGCCGCTGCCCGCCGCCGAAGCTGCAGGTGCTTTGTCGTTATTGCCTCCGCCGCACCCCGCGAGAGCCAACAGCATGGCTGCACTTAGCACAACAGGCAATACTAGCGTTTTTCTCTTTTTCATCGATGATAATGCCCCTTTCAGCCTTGTGTTCATTATATCGTCAGAACCTGTCGGTTCTCACTTCGAAGTTGCGCTTGCGCAGATTGCTTCGTCTAGGGTGTGTCTGCATACTCCGATGGGAGCAGATGTTAGATGCCCCTGAGTGGGTTTGCAGACACGCCCTAGCCTTTGATCGATCCGATCAGGACGCCCTTCGTAAAATACTTCTGCACGAACGGGTACACCGCCAGAATCGGCACGGTCGCCACCATCATCGTCGCCATCGTCAGCGACTTCGTCGTCACCGACTGTACCGCCGCTCTGGCGTTCTGCGCCGCCGCGTTCGTCTGCATCATCTGCTCGGACATAATGTTGGAATTCAGAATGCGCTGCAGCACCGTCTGAATCGGGAGCAGCTTCTCGTTCATAATGTAGATGACCGGCGAGAACCATTCGTTCCAGTGCCAGACGGCCGCGAACAGCGACAGCGTCGCAATGACCGGACCGGACACCGGGATGACGATTCGCAGAAACGTACCCCAGTAGCCGCAGCCGTCTATTTTCGCCGATTCCTCGAGGCCTTCGGGCAATTCCAGGAAAAAGGTGCGGAAAACGATCATGTTCCAGACGCTGATGATGTTTGGAATGATCATGACCCAGAACGTATCCATCAAGCCGAGTGACCGAATCACCATAAATGTAGGGATCAACCCGCCGCCGAAATACATCGTAATGACGCAGATCAGCATGTACGTTTTGCGTCCGAGCAGTTCCTTCTTCGTCATGCCGTAAGCGAATACCGCCGTGCAAAATATCGCCGTAGCTGTGCCGATCACCGTCCGAAGCACGGAGATGACAAAACTCGTTACAAGCCGTTTGTCATGAAACACGATCTCGTAATTAGCGAGCGTGAACGCCCTAGGCCAGAACGTAATGCCGCCGAGCGCCGTGTCCATTCCCTTGTTGAAGGAAATGACCGCCGAATTCCAGAATGGATACAGCATGACGAAGGACATTAGCCCTAACAAAATATAAATCGTACCGGCCATCCACCGTTCCGACATCGAAAGTCTCATCGTCTCACTCTCCGTATGTTCATTTTCAGGGAAGCGATCGTTACCATAAGCTCTGTCCCGATCTTCTCGCCCATCTGTTCGCAAGGAAGAGCAAGGCGATGCTAATGATCGACTTGAACAAGCCGACCGCCGTACCGTAAGAGTATCGATAGGAACCGATGCCGACTCGATACGCGTACGTGTCGATTACGTCCGAGATGTCCAGCAGGATCGGGTTTTTGGCTAGCAGCAAGATGTCCTCGAAACCCGCGTTCAGCAAATCCCCGATCGATAGAATCGAGAACAAGATGATGACCGGCTTAATCGCGGGCAGCGTCACCCGATAAATTTGCTTGAACCTGCTCGCTCCGTCGATCGAAGCCGCTTCGTATACTTCCGGGTTGACGCCGACAATGGCGGCCAAGTAGACGATCGAGCCGAATCCGATTTCCTTCCAGACGTTCGTCGTTACAAGTATCGCCCAGAAGTAATGCGGGATCGACAGGAAGTTAATCGGCTCGTCGACCTGCCCGAGCTTCTGCAGCAGCATGTTCAAACTTCCGTTGTCGGTTGCAAGAATCGATCCGACGAATCCCGATACGATAACCCATGATAGAAAATGCGGCAAATAGCTGATCGTCTGCACGACTCGTTTGTACGCCGCATGCCTGATCTCGTTGAGCAAGAGCGCCAGGAAGATCGGGGCGGGAAAACCGATAAGAAGCTTGAGTGCGCTAATAACGACAGTGTTGCGCATAATATTCCAGAACTCGGGCGAGTGGAAAAACAGCTCGAAATGCTTGAAGCCGACCCACGGGCTCGCCGTGAATCCTTGGAAGATGTCATAATCCTGAAACGCCATCAGCACCCCGTACATCGGAAAATAGCTGAAAACGATAATAAACAGCACTGCGGGGAACACCATCAGTTGCAAGTCCCATTGCTTCGCAAGGCGGACCCATCGACTTGTCGTGCGGACTGGCATGCCGGTTCACTTCCTTTCTCCTTGCTTCTATCTTACAGAGGAGGGCATGGGGCCAACTACCGCACTGAGAAACGAAAAGTTATACTTTGGATGGGGATTCGATAAAAACGAGAAAACTCTCGTGACCATTCAGTCTCCAATTGAGGAGATCGCGGTCCTTGTTGCGCGGTACTTGTCGCGTAGTACTTGTCCCTCTCTTACGATGAAAAACATCATAACGGCAGCTAATCTCGCCCTTTCCGCTCGCGGTGCGATGAAAAACATCGCAACAACGGCGAATCTAGCCAATTTCGCCGATTTCGACGTCTCTTGCGATGAAAAACATCGTAACGGCGGCTGAACTCGCCATTTCCCCTAGCGGTGCGATGAAAAACATCGCAACAGCAAACCAAAAGAGGCGAAACCGTACGCGGTGTACGGTTTCGCCTCTTTTTCGCGCATTTCATTGCTTCAGTGCGCCGTTTTCTCGTCGTCGTTCGACAGTCCCGTTACCTCGAACAGCTTGAACAGCAGGCTGAGCACGATGGCGACGATGGTTGCGAGTGCCATGCCGGAAATCGAGAAGTTGCCGATTTTGATCGCGACGCCCGACAACCCGGTCACGAGAACGACGGTCGTCAAGAACATGTTCGTCGGCTTGCTGTAGTCGACCTTCGATTCGACGAGCATGCGCAAACCGGATGCCGCGATGACGCCGAACAAGAGCAGCGAAACGCCTCCCATGACCGGCTGCGGGATGCCCGAGACGAGCGCGGAAAACTTGCCGATGAAGCTCAAGACGATCGCGAAGACGGCCGCGCCGCCGATGACGAACGTCGAGTATACGCGCGTGATCGCGAGAACGCCGATGTTTTCGCCGTAGGTCGTGTTCGGCGTGGAGCCGACGAAGCCGGACAGCATCGTCGACAAGCCGTTGCCGAGAAGCGAGCGGCTGAGGCCCGGATCCTTGGACAAGTCTTTGCCCACGATATTGCCCGTTACGATCAAGTGCCCGACGTGTTCGACGATGACGACGAGCGCCGCGGGTAAAATGGTTAGGATGGCAGTCAATTCGAAGGAAGGAGTCGTGAACGTCGGCGCGTCGAACCACGAGCTCGCCTTCACGTCCGCGAATTTCGTCATGCCGAATAGCCATGCGATGACGTAGCCGGACGCGATCCCTATCAGCACCGGAATGATGCGCGCGAAGCCCCGGAACAGCACGGAACCGAGAACGGTAATCAGGGCGGTCGCGGTCGAGACGAAAATCGTATTGAAATCGGGGTGCCATTCCGGCTTGCCGTCGGAGATCCAACCCGACATCCGCGCGGCGACCGGGATAAGTTCAAGCCCGATAACGGCGACGATCGCGCCCATCGCGGCCGGCGGGAAAATGACGTGAATCCAGTTCGTTCCGGCTTTCTGGATGACCAGAGCAACGACCGTGAACACGAGTCCGGCGACGATAAAACCGCCGAGCGCAGCCGAGTAGCCCGCGTCGGGAGCGGCATGTTCGGTAATGACAGCGGTCGCCGGGCCGATGAAAGCAAAGCTGGAGCCGAGATACGCAGGGATTTTGCCTTTCGTGATCAGAATATAAAGCAGCGTGCCGATTCCGTTCATGAGCAAGCAGATCGAAGGATCTACGCCCAGTAAAGACGGCACGAGCACCGTCGAGCCGAACATCGCGAACAAATGCTGTAAGCTAAGCATCGTACTCTTGCCAAGCGGCGGTCTTTCATGAACTCCGATTTCGCGTCGCATCGTAATGATGACTCTCCTCTTATGTTGGATAAATGAATATGCGTCGTTTGTTAATATGCCACAATCGACATCGTTAGACAAGAGAAATCGAGCAATCGCTTACACGCCCTCACAGCAGAAAAAGCCGTTCCTTAGATCTGGACAGATCTTCGGAACGGCTCCCTTTTCTATCCGGTCAGCCGATTAATAGACGGCTTTCCACTCCGCGATGTTGGAAGCGTCGAATTTGAACGGATCGCCGAGCATGATCTGCGTGCCTTCTCCGTCCGCGATGACTTCTTTCTCGCCGAGCGTGCCGGCCGTGACTTTGTCGCCGACTTTGCCGGTGATCGTGCCTTTCACGAGAGCATCGGCAGCGTAGCCGGACAGGTAACCGACGTCAAGCGGATTCCACAGGTACATCCACGGGCATACGCCGCTTTCGATGTACTCGGCCATTTCGCTCGGCAAGCCGAGACCCGTCAACTGCACTTTGCCTTTGAGGCCTTTGTCCGTCAATACTTTGCCCGCAGCCGCGATGCCTACGGTCGTCGGAGCGATAATGCCCTTCAGGTTCGGATACGATTTCAGCAACGCTTCCGTTTCGGATACGCTCTTGTCGCGAAGATCGTCGCCGTAGGCCACTTTCACCAATTTCACGTTCGCGTACTTCGGATCTTCGAGCTCTTTTTTCATCCATTCGATCCACAGGTTTTGATTCGTCGCTTGGGAAGTCGCGCTCAGGATCGCGATTTCGCCGGAGCCGCCGATCATTTCCGTTACGCCTTGGATCAGCGTGCGGCCGATGCGCTCGGGATCCGCTTGGTTTACATGCACGAGACGGCTTTGCGCGTTAACCGCGGAGTCGAGGGACAACACTTTGATTCCGGCTTTCATCGCTTTTTCCAGCGCCGGCTGCAGCGCATCCGGATCGTTCGCGACGATCGCGAGCGCGTCGACCTTCTGGGAGATCAGCTCTTCGATCATGGCGATTTGCGCTTCCGCCGTCGGTTGGTCCGGCGCTTTCAAGATCGCCTCGTAACCGAGCTCTTCGACCGCTTTCTTGTAGCCTTCCATTTCCTTCTCGCCGTATGGGTTGCCGGTATTTTTGAAAATAATGGCGAATTTCTTCTTCGCGCCGTTATCGGCGGAAGGCGAAGCGGCGTTGCTCGCTTGCGGGCTTGCGGAGCTTCCGTTTTTGTTGCTGTCGTTGCTGCCGCACGCGGCGAGAACGGTCATCAGCATGACGACGGCAAGGCAAGTAACCAGAAACTTTTTCAATTTCTTTTCCTCCCTTAATTGACCCTTGATTTGTAATGAACTGCATTAAAGCAATATACAAAACGGCAAGGCAACCGTGATGTAACGATAATAGGACGGGTTAAGCCTTTCGCTTGAAAGCGAACCGGCCTTTCAGCTGCGGGATGGCGACCGAGACGATCAGCAAGCCGCCGATGATGATGAGCATCATTTGCGCCGATACGTTGACGAGGCCGAGACCGTAGCGCAGAAACCCGATCAAGAACACCGCGAGAATCGCGCCGAGCATCCGGCCTTTGCCGCCGGCCGTGCTGATGCCTCCGAGTACGACCATCGTGATCACTTCCAGCTCGTAGCCGGTCGCGATATTCGGTCGAGTGCTGCCCATCCGCGACGTCAGGAATAGCGCCGTCACCGCGGACATGAACCCGGCGAGCGTGAACACGACGATTTTGATCCGGTCCACGCGAACGCCGGAGTATCGGGCCGCGGTCGGGTTGTTCCCGATCGCATATACCCTTCTGCCGAACGGCGTCTTGTGAAGCAAGAACCAGAAGCCGATCGCGAAAACGGCGAAAGCGATCAGAATGAAAGGAATCGTTCCGACGTAATCCCAGCCGAGGAACTTGAACCAGCTCGGGAACTTGCCGACCGATTGATCTTTCAGCAAAATGTAGGCGATGCCCCGGTAGATCGTCATCGTCGCCAGCGTCACGATAACCGCCGACAGCTCCTTGTACCTGACGATGAGCATGCCGTTGATCCAACCGCATAACGTTCCGACGGCCAAGCTGATCGCCATCGCTAGCGGCATCGGCACCCCGTGGTTGTACAGGTCGCCCATTACGACCGATGACAACGCGACGATCGAGGCGACGGAAATGTCGATGTCGCCCATCATGATGATGAATACCATCGGCAGCACGATGAACGCTTTGTCGAGGAAACCCATCGTGGCATCGCGCAGGTTATCGTAATCGAGAAAATACTCGGACAAATTGGCGTTCATGACGAACACGGAGACGATCAGGGCGACGAGCAGCCATTCCCATTGGAGGATAAAGCTCTTGGCCGAAAACTCTTTTTTGTTCGTTAGCACTCTCTGTTCCATGGCTTAGATTTTCCTCCTCATCAGGTTATTGCGGTCGATGCCCCGCTTCACGAGCGCGTTGACCAGCACAGCGATGAGAATGATCGCGCCTTGAATGAACATCTGCCAGAACGCGGACACGTTGATCATCGGCAGCGCGTTGTTCAGAATGCCGAGCAGAATCGAGCCGAGCAGGATGCCGGAAATTTTACCGACGCCGCCCGCGATGCTGACGCCGCCAAGCACGCAGGCCGCGATGACGCTCATCTCGTAGCCGGAGGCCGTATCCCCTTGCGCAGAAGCGAACTTCGATACCCACAGCACGCCCGCGAGTCCGGCCAAGCCCCCCATGATCGTGTATACGAGCATCAGGATTCGGCCCGTGCGAATGCCGCTTACCTCCGCCGAATCCGGATTGCTTCCGATCGCGTAGATGCGGCGGCCGGTTCGCGTATGGCTGACGAAATAATAAGCGACGATATAGATGACGATAGCGATCAATATCAAATTGTTGATGCCGAGGAAGGAGCCGGTCGCGATGCCCTTGAAGCTTGCCGGCATCTGGTGCGCACTGACCCATTTCCCTCCGCTCGCCTCGAACGTAAATCCGCGAAACACGTTCATGATGCCGAGCGTGGCGATGATCGGCAGGATTTTCATCCACGATACGAGAAAGCCGATGACGAGTCCGCACCCGATGCCGATGCCGACGCCGACGAGCACGGCGGCAACGGGATGAAGGCCCGGATTATGCTTGACGGTGAGCGCGGCGACCATGCCGGCGAACGCGAGCGTCGCGCCGATGGATAAGTCGATTCCCCGCGTAATGATAACGAGCATCATGCCGACGGCCAGAATGCTTAGAATGGCCGTGTTCGTGGCGATGTCGGTCAAGTTTTCCCACGTCAGGAAGCTATGATTGCGAATTTGCACGCCGACCGCAAGGATGACGATGAACGCCAACAAACCCAATTCTCTGAATTTCGCGATAAAGGCGCTCATGGAACGCCCGCCGTTAACTACTTGTTCGGCCTGTTTAACCGATTGCGCATGAGCGCTCATGCTCTCGCCCCCCTTGCCGCGTGGTCGCGCGTTCCCGAGTCGTCCATGGACGCCTGCAGGATCGCTTCTTGCGTCAGGCCCTTGCGGTCGAGCGTCGCCGTAATCCGGCCTTCGCGCATGACCGCGACCCGATCGCACATGCCGATGATTTCCGGCATCTCGGAAGAGACGAGAATGATGCCGTAGCCCGCGACCGCAAGATCGCTGATCATTTCGTAGATCGCCGATTTCGCTCCGACGTCGACGCCTTTCGTCGGTTCGTCGAGAATGAGCACGTCAAGTTCGGCGGTCAGCAGCTTCGCGAACACGACCTTCTGCTGGTTGCCGCCGGACAACGAGCTGACAAGATCGAACACGCTCTTCGCCTTAACGCTGACCTTCTCCGCGAGCCGCTTGGCGATATCGAGCTCCTTACGAGTGTTGATCGCGCCGCTCTTGGCGTACTTCTCGAGCGTCGGCAGCGTGATGTTGCGGCCGATGCTCCATTGCAGCACGAGCCCTTGCTTCTGCCGGTCCTCCGGCAAGTAACCGATGCCGTGCCGCAGCGCTTCGCGCGGCCCTCGCACTTTCAGCTCCTTGCCTTTATAGATCACTTTGCCCTTGTCGAACTTCTCGACGCCGACGAGCGTCTGGCACACTTCCGTCCGTCCCGCGCCGACGAGACCGGTCAGGCCGAGAATCTCGCCTCTTCTCAACGTAAAGCCGACATCGCCGAAGTAACCGGTTTTGCCGAGCCCTTCGACGCGCAGCAGTTCCTCGCCGATCCGCGCTTCCTTCTTCGGAAACAGCTGCGAGATTTCGCGTCCGACCATCGCGACGATCAGATCGTTGTTCGAAATCTCGTTCACGTTCCATGTGCCGATATATTTCGAATCTCTGAATACCGTGACCATACTCGCCAGCCGGTACATATCTTCGAATCGGTGGGAGATGAAAATGATCGACGCCCCGTTATCCCGCAGCCGTTCCGAGATCCGGTACAGCTCTTCGCTCTCGTTTTTCGTAAGCGCCGCCGTCGGTTCGTCCATGATGATGATTTTCGCGTCCACGGACAGCGCCTTCGCGATTTCCACGATTTGCTGCTCGGCGACGCTCAGCGCGCCCATCAGCGTCTTAGGACTGAAGCTTGCTCCCAGCTCCTTGAGCAGTTTCCCCGCCTCTTGATGCATTTCGCTCCACTTGATGCGTCCCGTGCCTCGTTGCACTTTCTCGTGACCCATGAAAATATTTTCCGTGACCGTCAGGTCCGGGTAATTGGTAACGTGCTGATAGATCGCCGCGATGCCCGCTTTCTGCGCGTCCGTCGGGTGCGTGAAGTCGACCTTCCGGCCGTTCAGGAACATTTCGCCCTCTTCGGGAGCGTGAACGCCGGTAATGACCTTGATGAAGGTCGATTTCCCAGCTCCGTTCTCGCCCATCAAGGCATGGATCTCTCCGCGCTTCAGCTTGAAGTAAACGTCGTCAAGCGCCTTGACGCCGGGAAATATTTTCGTAATGCCCTTCAGCTCGAGCACGTATTCGGATTCCGCCATCTCCGCTCTCCTCCCTGTCTATCTCTTAAATATCCAAAACCGATAAATTAAAGATACAGGCGAACGGGCGACGTCAATAGGCGACAGCTTTCGGGTAGGGGGGAGAACTTTCGGACATTGCGAAAAAAGAGGCAGCCCTCCGGGTTCTATTAGAACCGTGGAAGACTGCCTCTTGGACATAAAACGCGAATCACTTTAAGTAAAACACTTCCCGCATCGGCTTGATCGGCTCCGCCTCCGAGAAATCGAACGAGCCCTCGACCATCTTCGAGGTGATCTCGTTCCACCGCTTGCACTCATCGCTTTCGTCAATATAGCGGAACGCGGCTTCGATGTCGTCGCACTCGAAGCAATAGAAGAATTGGTTGCCGTTCTGGAAAATCGAGTAGTTGCGGATGCCGGCGCGACGATGCTCCTCCATAATGTCCGGCCACGGATCCAAATGCATCGCCACGTACTCCTCCAGGCACTCTTCCTTGACCCTCCACGTCCAAGCGAACTTATTGCTCATGTTGCCAGACGCGTTCGCACCGACCGCATTGCTCTCATTGCTCGTTTCCACTGCCGTCACCGCCTCCATGTAATCTTTCCCGATACTTCGACGGGGTGAGTCCCGTCCATTGCTTGAACAGCCTGCCGAAATATTTGACGTCCTGGTATCCGACCTTAACCGAAACCTCCTGCAGCTTCGGCTTGGGATCCGCGAGCAGTTCCTTCGCCCGCTCCATGCGTTGACGGGTCAAGTAATCGAGCACCGTCTCCCCGGTTTGCAGCTTGAACACTTCGCTGAAGTACGTCGGGTTCATGAAGACGCGGTCGGCGATTTTCTTGATCGTGACCTCTTGCTCGAGATGCTCCTTGATCCAAGTTTTCGCCAGCTCGACCGGCTTTATGTTGCCGCTCTCGCGCGAGCGGACGATATGGCCGACGACCGCGTCCGTCGCTTGCTTCACGCGCATCTTGAGCTCGTTCAGGTTTGCCGCTTTTCCGACCCGCGCCAGTTCCTCTTCGATCGGCGCGGCGTCCGAAATGCCCGGCGCACTCTCAAGTCCCGCGGAGTGGACGAGCACGAGCGCATTTTGCACCGCCGATTGCAGGAACGCCGGCGAGTCGGACTTCTCGAGCAGCTCGAACAACGACTTCACTTGCTCGTCCGCCAGCTCCGCGTTTCCTTGCTCGACCGCGCGCTTCAGCTTCTGTCCGACGGCCGACAGCTCCTTGCCCGCGATTCCCGGACCGGCCTCCGGCGCGAAAGTCGGACCGAAAGTCCGATTGCCTCCGTACAGAAAACGGTAGTTCATCAGCCCGATCGCCCGGCGCTTCGCCTCCGGAAGCAAATACAAGTCCTCGATCGGCTCTCCGTAAGAGACCGATACGGTAAACGGGGTGAACCGCCCGATGGCGGATCGGATTCGCTCGGCCATCCGGCCCGCCTCCGCCTCCCAATCTTCCTCGCCTTCCGTATCTTCGGCCGGCCGGTACAGCAGCGCCCAGAAGTCCGATTCGCCGCCGCGCCAGCTCCATCCCTGCCTGCCGGACGCCGCGTAATCGCCGATCAGCTCGCCCAATATATTCTCAAGCGCGTAATAATACGCTTTCCAGTCGTTCGGCTTGTAGCTTCGCGATTTTACCGGCATCGTATCGATGCGCGCGTCGAGCAGCGTGTACGACCCCTTCGGAAATTCGTCCACCCAGTAGCCGAGCGCGCTCGTATCGATATCCATCGAAGCGATGTAACTGAGCGTCTGAGTCTGCTTCGTCTGCACGAGCTTTTTCTCGCCGCGCTCCATCTCGCCTTTTTTGTGCCTTTGGTAGCGTCCGCTGTCGATCGTTTGGGCGATTTCCGCCATGCGCTGACGGAATTGCTCGCGATCGACGGGCTTGAGCAAGTAGTCGAGCGCCCCTTCGCGCAGCGCGGTTTGCAAGTAAGCGAAATCGTCGTAGCCGCTGATGAGAAGCGGATAGAAAGAATAGCGCTTCTTCGCCTCCTTAATCAAGGTCAGTCCGTCCATCTCGGGCATCTTCACGTCCGTGATCAGCAGGTCGACGTCGCCATCGGCCTCCTCGAACAACGCGAGCGCCTCCAAGCCGTCGCTCGCGGTCGCGACGACTTCCCATTCCTCGCCGCAGCTCAGGACGAGCCGCTCGATGCCGCGCCGGATACGGGCTTCGTCATCCACGATCAGCGTTTTTATTTTCTGCATGGGGCAGCTCCTCTCCCCGGATTTTCGGTATGCGAATGGTCACTTCGGTTCCTTTGTCCACGATGCTGTGCAGCTGCAAGCCGTAATCGGTGCCATGCATCATGACGATGCGGGCGTTTACGTTGATCAGCCCGAAATGGGAATCCCGTCCCTCGAAGCTGATTTTCTTGAGCGATTGCTCGAGCTCCTCCAACCGATCCGGAGCGATGCCCGGACCGTTGTCGCGGACGCGCAGCACGACGTCGCGCTTGCCGGATCTCGCGCCGAATTCCTCCGTGACCGCGATATGCAGATCGAGCGCCTTGCGCGTCTCGAGACCGTACTTGATCGCGTTCTCGACGATCGGTTGCAGGATAAATTTCGGCGTGTAAAAAGTCTGCAAGTCCCGGTCATCCATCATCTGCGCGATATCGAAATGCACGCGATCCTCGAAGCGGAACTTCTGGATCGTCAAATAATCCTTCACGTGCTGCACTTCTTCCGCGATCGTCACCGATTTCGATTGGCTGGATACGGAGAAACGCAGCATGCGCCCGAGCAGCGTGACCATGTCGACGACCTGCCCGGTATCTCCTTCCTCGACCGCCATGCCGATCGTCTCCAGCGTATTGTACATGAAGTGCGGATTGATTTGCGATTGCAGCGCGTACAGCTCGGCTTCCTTCTGCCGGATCTCGATCTGATAGTTTTTCTCGATCAGCTCCCGGATCGTCGCGATCATCGAGTTGAAGCTTCGGGCGAGCGTGCCGACCTCGTCGCCGCTCTGTACCTTGAGGTCGACCTGGAAATCTCCCCTCTCGACCGTCTTCATGAGCCCGCTAAGCTTCTTAAGCGGACGGGTCATATTATACGCAATGACGACCGCGATGAGAGACGCGGCGATCACGATCGCGACGAAGACGAAAACGGTCACGTTGCGGACGAGATCGGCCCGCTGCGTCAAGTCGCGAAGCGGAATGCTGTGTACGAGTATCCAGCCAAGCTTGTCCGTCTGGTTGGCGCTGACGAGCTTCGCCGGCTCCCCGTCGACCTTTTTGCGGAAGCTGCCGTTCAGAACGGGATAACGGCTTCGATCCGGATCGACCGTACCGATGAGCGCCCGGTTCGTATGGTAGACGATTCGACCGGACGGCTCCATGACCCAAAGGTCGGCACGCTCGTTCGTCTCGAAATTGCGCACGATGTCCCCGATGAACGTCAGATCGACGGCGATCAGCATCGTGCCGAGCGTCCTGCGGTTATCGTTATCATTGATCGGTTTGCGAATGAACACGTGCGGAATATCGCTGTCGAGGTGCAGCTTCAAGTCGGCGGGAAGGAGGATGCCGGACGAAGCTTGATCCTCTTTCTCTCCGCCAAGGGCGTATTCCTTGATCGTCTCCGCCCAACCCGATTCCTTGAAACCCGCCTTCGAGCTGTAGAAGACGCGATCGTTCGACAGGACGAAAACGCCGAACACGTCGGCGTTCCTGCCGTTCGTATACGTCCGGGCCAAATAGCTGTTCATGTTGTATTGGTCCTTGTTCAGATCAGACCTTCTTGCGTACGACTCGCGCCTAAGGATGCTCAAAATGTTTTCCGAGTTAAAAAGCATTTCCGGGAGCGTCGTCAGTTCCTTGATGTGTTTCTCGATGTCGGCGTTCGCCTGGTACAGGAACTTGGGCATGTATTCGCCGATTTGCTCCTCGACCGAGCGGGCATATTGGGTGTAAGACAAGTAGACGAGCAGCGCCATCGGCAAGACGGTCAGCAAAATATACGTGACGATCAGCTTGTACACGAGCGGGTAGTTGCGGAATTTCAATCCGCGCCATTTTCTAAAAATCATACTGATCCACGTTGTCCGGCGTAAAATCGAGAGGCTCGCCCATAATGACCATATCCCCGTTCACCCTAATGTTCCCGACGCCTTCCACTTCATCGCCGTCCGCCGGCAGCTTGCCGTTCAAATAATCGCTCGCGAGCACGATCGTGAGGAAGCCGAGCTTCTTCGGACTCCACAGCGTGGAGATTTGCGCCGACCCGTCGTGGAGGAAAGGCCGCATCAGGTTCGGATTGGACAGACCGACGACCTTCACCTTGCCCGACTTGCCCGCTTCCCGCACCGCCTTCGCCGCTCCCGGCGGGCCGACCGACGAATTGCCGAGAATGCCGTCGAGATCCGGATAGTCCGCAAGCAGCCGTTTGGCGACTTCGTGCGCCGTCTGGAGATCGTCGTCCGTCGCGACCGTCGCCACGAGGTTCAAGTCCGGATAATACTCCTTCTGCTGGATATGGATCCATTTCAGCCATTCGTTCAGGTTGGCCGCGGCAAAAGAACCCGTCATGATCGCGTAGTTGCCCTTCTCCCCGACGGCGAGCGCCAGCGTATCGAGCAAATGCCTCCCGAGCACTTCGGGGTCGACCATGTTCACGAAAAACTGCCTGCCCTGCGGCTCCGTATCCGCATCCCAAGTGATGACTTTGATGCCTTTGTTCTTCGCCTCGCGAAGCACCGGCACGAGCTTGACGGGGTCGTTGGCCGAAATCGCGATCAGGTCGACCTTGTCCGCGATCAGTTTCTCCACCGCGGCGATCTGAAGGTCGGCGTCCGCCGTTTTCGAACCGGCGACGATGACGTTGGCGCCGAGGCTTCGCCCGGCTTCCAGCGCCCCCTCGGCCGCATACTTGAAATAATCGTTGAGCTCCGTGCCCTTCGGCACGAAAGCGATTTTGTACGGCTTGAGCGGGCCGGCCGTCGGTTGCGGCTGTCCGGGAGAGCCGGCAGGACCCGGAGCTTTCGTTTCTTTCTCCAGCGAATAAATGAGTTCGAACTGCTTATCCGATGCGGAGCCGCATGACGCCGCAAGCAACGCGAACGCAAGCAGCATAGCGATCGCCGCGACGGCGGCGATACGCGACCGGCGACGCGCGGCGGTCGGCGCCGAGGCCGGACCGGTATTGGATGGTGCGGATGATGCGGATGGTGCGGATGCTCGGTACACGCGACTCCCCGCTTTCGTTCTTATCTTTCTCCTATCGTAACATAATTCAATTCCATTAATTCTCCGACCTTGGCGAACAAAGAGCCGTTGTGCCCGATCGACATCGCGCAATGATGCGTCGGCGCCTCGGCGAACCACTTGGCCATGTAGTCGTCCGGATGCATCCTGAACTTCACCGGCGTCTGCGTGTTGCCGATGCGCATGATCGGTCCGTCTGTCGATTCCGCCTCGCTGATGATCAGCTTCAGCTTCCCGTCCCCGGTCTGCGTCACGTTCAGCGTCGTGATCGGGCCCGTTTTCACCTTCGCCTCGACGGACACGCCCGTGCCTTGCTTGCCGTGGTAAAGTCCCATCCCGCGGAGAACCGGCTGACCCTCGGAGATGGCGATATGGAACGGACCGTCATGACCGAGTAAAATCGTCCCGTCGACATAGTCCGTGACGACGATTTCGCAGAAGCTGCCGCCCGTGCCGAGGATATCGCAAATTTTCATCGCGACCGCCGTCTTCAGATCGCCTTCGCCCGAGCAAGGGATGCCTCGCGCCGTAAGCAGCGAGTGTCCGACGATAAAGCCGCCTTGCAGCTTCTCGTATTCCCCGCCAGGAGCGCCGTGATAATAGTAGCTGAGCGCGTCGAGGTCGTACTCGCGAACGAGCCTCTCTTGCGCCGCCGCCACCCTGCACGACCAATCGAGCTGTTCGTCGGTCGGCTTGCGCGCGATCGGATCGGAAGGCGAGTCTCCGCTGATCCGGAACATGCCATGAATCTCTTCGAGCTTTTGCTTAACCTCTTGCGGCGTCACGTCTCTCAGCATCCGGTCAAGATCGCACATTTCCAGCACTTCGACGTGCAGGCCGGTTTGCGCTTGAATCATCGTAAAATCGCTGTACATGTCGAGCATGCCGCTGTACGTGTTGCCAAGGAAACCGAACCGGCTCGTTCGCAGCGTGCGGGACACGGAAGCGGCGCGAATCCATTCCTCGATTTCCCTCCAGGCCCGGATCGCTTCCGGCCTGTCGTTCGTCTTCTCGTTCGTAAGCGATATCGCAGGCGTATAATCCAGGCCCAGCATGCCGTTCACGACGCGAAACGGAATGCGCGCGCGATTGAACACGTTCGCGAACTCCGGCACCGGACACGCGCCGCAATGGGCGAGCCATTCGCCCGTCGTCGTCCGCTCGTAGTCGATCCGATCGGCTGGCTGCAGATTCAGAAACACGACCGGGGCCTTGCACGCCTGATGCACCGGAAGCACGGTCGAGCTCGTCGAATAGGTCGCCGCGTGGCAGAACACCAAGTCGACGTTGTTCGCGTTCAGCCACTCCCCGGCTTTCCGGCCTTCCGCCTCGGTATCGACGAGACCGTAATTGAATACCTCCGCCCATTGCATTTTTTTCTCGATAAAATTGCCGTACTCGATCAACCGCTCCCGAAGCCCCGGAAACTGCTCCCAATAAGCTTGAAGGCCAACGCTGTATAAGCCGATTCTCGCCTTGCGGTAAGGTTTGATCGGATCGAGATTCGTCGGATTCGTCATGTTTACCACCTCTTCGTTCTATGGAATAATGGTTCTATGCTTCGATTGTAAATGCTTTCAATCCGGAAGACATCCAATGATCTTGGTTGAAAATCATAGAATCTTGCATAGCGAGGAGGGCGGCTGCGAGTGCGAAAATATCGGGAGAAAGCGTCCTACGATTGGTCGGACGATTCGGTGAGGATCATGGCGACGCCTTCCGCGTTCGCGAAATCGTCGCTTTATTACGCGCAGGAGGCGGGGGTGTTCCGGGCCCGTTCTTCGTACTACACCGAGCGCGAAAATCTGGACTCCTACTTGGTCGTGTATTCGGCGGGCGGATCGGGTACTCTCGTGTACGGGGACCGATCCTATCGGTTGTCGCCGGGTCAGATCTTCTATATTGACTGCCGAAAATACCAGTATTACCGCACCGAATCGGAAGAGCCCTGGGAGATCGTGTGGCTCCATTTCGACGGCAGCTCGTCGCGGGCTTATTACGACCGTTTCGCGACGGAGGGCAGTCCCGTACTGACGCTGGCTGAGGGCTCGCGCATCCCGGAATTGCTGATAGAGCTCGTGGAGCTGCATCGCATGCGCACGATCGAAACCGAGCTTCGCGGCTCGCGGCTGATCGTCGACGTGCTGACGGAGCTGCTGCTCGCGGTCCAGCAACGGGACACGCCGGAGGTCGGCATCCCGTCCGTCGTGCGGGACGTCATCCGCTTGTACGACCGCAGGTTCGCCGAAAAGTTGACGCTGGACGACGTATCGGCCGCGTTCGCCGTTGATAAATACGCCTTGTCGAAGGCGTTTAAGCGTTATACCGGATTTTCGCCGAACGAGTATCTCATCAACGTGCGAATCACCCGGGCGAAGGAACGGCTGCGCTATTCCGACATGCCCGTCGCGGAAATCGCCGCCGACGTCGGCATCGACAACGTCAGCCACTTCATCAACTTGTTCCGCGAGCGAGAATCCTGTACGCCACTCGTCTACCGCAAGCGGTGGCGGGAGCAGCGCATGTGAAAAAAGCCGAAGTCTCGGGAGGCGCGAGATTCCGGCTTGCGGGTCAAACCCAGTTACAGCTTCGCACTCTACGCTTCTGCATGCTGCAGTCAGGCCAAACCCAGTTACACCTTCGCACTCTACGTTTCTTCGTCCTACAGTCAGGTCAAACCCAGTTACAGCTTCGCAATCAGGGATTCATCACACCGTAGTCAGGTCAAACCTGATTGCGGATTCGCATCTTCCCTCGGCATATACTGGCTCGCGGCTGCAATGACGCGAGGAATCTAGTTGATTCCCACATAAAAACCGCCGCGAACGCCAAGCCGAAAGCTTGTGTGGCGACGGGTTAAGCGAAACGTCCGCGTTCGTGCATAAAGCGCGTACCTTTTGCGAATAATTTTTCGGAAATCAATCCCATTGCAAGGAGACTGACCGATGACCGAAAACAATCAATTTCTCGATCCGCCGATCAAACCCCAAGACCGCAGCGACGAGCCGGACGTTCGCTCGGAATCCGTAAACGAGAGCGAAATGCTCGGAAACGTCGAAAAGCAGGCTGAAGGCTATAAGTCGATATGCCGGGAATGACCGGTCGTTAGAGCCACCATTGAACCGGGATGCATAGTATCGGCGTAATGATGCTCGACAAGCTCATCGCAAAGCCGCTGATGCCACCCTGCGCCACCGATTCCCGAATCAGCCGCGCCGTCCCGATTCCGTGTGAAGCGGTGCCTACAGCCGTGCCGATGCCGATGTCGCTTCTCACTCGCGCGAAACGCAAAAACGCTGGGCCCAGCATGCTGCCGAGCAGGCCAGTCAACACGGCGAAAACGCCGCCGAGCTCCGGCGTGCCGCCCAGTTGGCGGGCAAGCTCGATTGCGATCGGCGACGTTGCCGACTTCGGCAGCATGGACAGCAGCGTGTCGCGCGACGCGCCCAGCACCAACGTCAGCAGGTAGACGGCCAGCATGCCGCTGGCCGAACCGACCGTCACGCCGACGATTACCGCGCGCACTTTGCCTTTCAGCCGCTTCATCGATTCGTAGAGCGGCACCGCCAAAGCAACGGTCGCCGGGCCGAGAAAGAAGCCGACAATATCTCCGCCCGCCTTATAGTCCGCATATGGAATACCGGTCAACGCCAAGAAGACGATCATTCCACCCGCGGTCAAGAACAGCGGATGCAACCAAGTCCAGCGTCTGTTGAGCAGTTGCGCGATCGCATAGAACCCGACCGTCAAAGCAACGCCGAACAATGGCGACGACACCATCAGATCAAGCTTCGTCATCCCGTCGCCCCTCTTTCGCCAGCCGCGTCGTCATCCAACCGGTTACGAGCAACACGACGAACGCGCTGCCGGCCAAACTCGCCGTCACCGCGACCCACTCCTCGCCAAGCCTGTCCGCGAAAACGAGTACGCCGACGATCGTCGGCGCGAAAAAAATCATCATGTGCCGAAGCAAAAAACGGGCGGGCTGCTCGATCCATTCGAGCTTTACCCACCCTCTTGTCAAACTGACGAACAATAAAATCAGGCCAATGACGTTTGCTGGCAACGGCATGCCAAGAAACTCATGGATACCGTAACCTAGCAGCTCGTAACCGAATAATATGGCAAGCCCAAGCATGCGGGAATCTCCTCTCCGTCAATCACCCATTCGCCTGATCGAACACTTTCCTTGCTTCGAGCACGCTGTCGTAATGCGCATCGGTCCATCGGTGAAGCACCCTCATCGGCTCGATCAGCGACTTCCCAAGCTCGGTCAGCGCATACTCTACCGTGGGAGGCACCGTCGGATAGACGAAGCGCTCGACCAGACCATCGCGTTCCAGTTGACGCAACGTCTGCGTGAGCATTTTCTGGGTCACGCCTTCCACCCGCCGCTTCAAGTCGCTGTATCTTTTCTTCTCTTCTTCAAGCTCATAGAAGACAAGGACAGTCCATTTGCTCGATACGACTTCGAGCGCACGGCGATAATGGCAAGGCGATTCCGTTTCGACGACGATTTCGAACTCATTCATAAGTTAATTCCCCCAACAGTAAAAATAGAAATTCGATCCATTTATTTTATCATATGCACGGTTCCCTTCGACACCTCTCCGCGTCTCGCGACTATTGCGTTTTTTCAGCCCCCTGACACTCCCTAGAGAGGTAAAAAGGGCGCGTAATTTACAAATGAATGATGAATTGGAACTCGTGAGAAACGTGAAATCTTGTCCGCACGAGCGCAATCATTACATGTTTCCAGCACTCAATTCTGACGCCATCCAAAAGGAACTTCGACGGATTTGGAGGTTACGCCGTTTTCTGAAAAATGCAATCGTTGTTCGCGGATAAAATTGCGTGAGCGGAAAACGAGAAAAACCCTTGGGGGAGGTTGGCTTTGACCCAAGGGTACTTCTTACATTTTCCGAACGATATGGTATTCACCGAAGCTTCAAAACGATCGGATTCTCTTCGCCGACAATATCGGGTTGGGCAAGATGAATGTTTCTTCCGGAGATCCGGAACGTTTGGTCGTTACTGCTTGCTTTTGCGGCAGCCTCCAAGCTTCCGAGGAAATGTGCGGACAGACCGACGCGTACTCTTACCGCTACTTGGAGCAATTGGAGCGGTTGACGGCGCCGGAATAGTGTATAAAAGGGCACGTAGATGTTCCCCACGGCATGAGACCGCTCATCCATCAACAATCCATCCGTCCGGCCCCGGGAGAAACGCGCGACAACAAAAAAGCACCTGCAAGCAAGGCCTGTTCAGGCCATCGCTTACGGGTGCTTTCGACGTAAATTGAAGTGTTGATTCGGTTATTCGGGATCGCTACTCCCTCAAGAGCAAGCCGTAAAGCACTTGGGCAGCCTGCGCCCTCGTTAGGGCTGTTTGCGGATCGAGACTTGTCCCCGTGCCCCGTACGATACCCGTTTCCACAAACAATCCGGCGGCGGTTCTGGCATAATCCGCAACGGCTACCGCATCCTTGAAGCTTTCAAGCGCGGCCCCGCTCGTACCTGTCGGCAGCTCGCCCAATTTGTCCAACGCCCGGTACAGAACGACCATCATGTCCTGGCGGCTTATGAAAGCTTCCGGCGCGAAGAGGTTATCGCCCGTTCCGGATATAAGTTCAAGGCGTTTAGCCGTTCCCAGATACGGGGTGTAGTACTTGTTTCCGGCATCGGTAAAATTACCTGATGAAGCCGCATCGGCTCCAATTCCATAGGCATTCATTACCATGATCAGGAAGTCGGCTCGGCTGACGTTGCGGTCGGGAGCAAATCGTTCACCACCCACCCCTTTGATAAGATCTCTGGCCGACAGGAACCCTATGGCTTCATTGTACCAGGCTTTTTCTGCCACATCCCTGAAAATGACTTCGTTATAGCCTATGGCAAACACCGAAAAATGCCCGGTCTTGAAACTGACGACTCCCGCAAGATCGTCATATTTGCCTTTGATGATGCGAAGCTTGCCGGCATCGTCGATAGAGTAGACAATGATGGCGTGCTTCTTCTCGCCGGTCTTAAGCGGATAGGGGATGCTGAGAACCGCGCTGCCACTGCCCCAATCGGCCAACTTCTTACCGCCCGCCGTAACGGAGAACCCATAAACGGGACGGTCTCCGATCTTCGTCCGATTCTCTGACGATAATGCGCTTTTCTCCATCTTGGAGAGGCCGATACTGACGTTCCCGGCATTACCGGCGCTGTTGATCGCAGCAACGGCCTTGGCGTCGAAGGTAATCGTTCCGATGCCAGCATTTACCTTTAAGGACCTCACAATCTCGGCCACCGATCGGAAGGAGTCCCTTGGGACTTCCATTGTCACCGCATTGGCCTGTTCCGCGCCTTCGACTTTGATTTCGATATCCACCTGCAATCCTTCGGCTTTGAGGGCCTTCGCCTTGTCGATCAGAGCCTTAATCAGACTTTCGCTTATCTGGACCTCGGTTCTTCCGGTTGCCGGATCGACCGTTGCTTTAACGGTAACAGACACGGTCGCGGCAGTCCCTTTCTGAGTAACGGCAGGCTCCTGCTCAGAAGTCGAAGGCGGCGAAGTTGGCGTTGTCGGACCGCCGTTCGTCGGCGGGTTGCCCATGTCGATTTTGCCCGTACCGTCGGTCGGCTCGCTCACATAATCGGGCGATATCTCCGGCTCAGGGATGTTATAGACCGTTGCATGAATTGCAGTCGAAGCCGAAAGCCCGCTAACACGAATAAATTTGGCGGCAGTGGCGGGAATCATGGCCTGGATGCTGCTGCTCTTGCTGCCTATCGCCTTGTACACTAGAGACCAATCTTGGCCGTTAGGTGAAACCTCGATGGTGAAGCTCTTTTCCTCCGAATTGTCATCGAAATCCAGTTTGATTCCGTTGAGTTGCCGTTCGGCTCCCAAGTCCAGCAAGCCCTCGGACGAAAGTGGGCCTGACGCGACCGTTTCGACATTCTGCTCGATTTTGATCAGATCCAGAATCCCGCGGTCGAACTTGTCGTCGGGCAGTTCGAACCGCACATAACGTTGCGTTGCTCCTCCAGGTATCGAGTAAGCAAGACGGGTCGCTTCCCTACCGTCCAAGTCCGCAAGCGCCGTCCATACCGAACCATCGTTTGAAACGCTCAATAACGCTCTTTCCGGAAGCAGCTTCCGTTCATTCAAGTCGTCGAAAGCAAGCCATCCCGAATTTGTGTCTGTGCTGCCGTCCACCGCTTCAAAATAAACCTTGGAGCCGGCGTGACCTGTCGCATCGATCGTCAACATTTTGAAGTTTGCGTCATCGGGAGGAGCGACTCTTCCGATCTCGCTGCCGTTCTCCTCTACCAGACGGTAATAATTGTTCCCGTTATCGCCAAATCCGGCAGCGAGGAATCGAATAAAGCCCGATTCGAGCGTAAATGGTGCACTTGTTATCGTGCCGACGGAACCCGCGCCGCCGTCATAAGAGTCCACCCATTTCGAGCCCCGCGCTCCCGTTGCGCCCGGATGCTGTGCGGATCCGGAAGGAGCGCTGCCGAACGCTCCGGTTGGCGTCCAGGACGAATAGCTGCCGTTCTCGAAGTTGAAGTTGTCTTCTTGAGCGATGCTGTCCAGCGCCATCCAGGCGTAGCCGCCTCCGGAATCCCCGTCGACCATGCGAAAGCGGACCGTCTGTCCAATCAGATCCGAGACGTCCCAGAACCGTTTAATGAATTGGTTCAAGGGCTGGGATTCCATGCCGGGCGGCGTGGCGATGCGAAGACGCTCACCGTCTTGACCGATCAACTCATAGTCGTTTTTAGGCGGATTCCAACCGTTTTGTCCATTCCAACCAGCGACGAGGAAGGTCAAAAGCGGTTTTTCGATGACGAATTCCTTCGAGGTTAACGTTCCTGTCGCACTCTCTCCGTTTACCAAAGAATCCGCCCAGTATTTGCCGTTGTCCGTACCGAGCGGCCGGCCCGCCTTCTGCGAACTCGGCTCGGCAGGGAAGGCGTTCCCGTTGCGCTCCCAGCCGTCATAAGTTCCGGATTCGAACGACCAATAAGGATCCTCGGTATGATCTTTGTTGTTGTAGCCGAACAGATTTCCGAAAGACAGCCAACCGTCATTCGAGCTGTCAATCCCGTCGTCAGCTTCGAAATACACTTGTCGGCCTTTCAAATTCGATACGTCCCATGCCGTTTGATTTACGCTCCCGTCGTCCGATGGGTAGGCGGTGCGAAGCACTGTCCCGTCTACCGCCTTCAAGTAGAAAGCATTGAATCCCGTTGATTCGGCTGCGCCGTCGAACGGCTCGCCCGTCAGCCTGATGTCGTCGACCGCAAGCCAATCGAAGCCGCCGCCGTACTGTGCCGCTTCCTGCTCGCCGACCGCGTCTACCATTTCGAAATAAACTTCCTGTCCGGCATAAGCCGATACGTCCCAGGCATAATCCTTGAACTTGTCGCTGTCGCCAACTCGGTTCTCGGGCGCCTGCTCAATCAGCACCCGGCCGGTTGCCGCATCCTTTAGATAATACCGGTTATTCAGCGAGTACGGCCAAGGCCCGCTCCCGTAAGATGTGCCATTCCAGCCGGCGCCTTTGAACGTCAGCGTAGGCCGATCGATGACGAAGTTTTTGGTTTGGAGCCGGCCTTTCAGCTGTCCGCCTATCGACGAAGCGGCATAATGCCCGTTCCAATTGCCGACCCATCCGGCCCCGCCGGTTGCCGGAGCGCTGCCGAACACGTTTGTATCGATATAAGCGAGCTCGCTCCAGTCGCCGGTCTCGAAACCGGCAATAAGCTTGGGTTCCGTAGCCGGCGGCGGACCTTGGGAGACGACGCCTTTATACCCTGCGGAGCGAAACGCCAGCACGTCATCCGTTATCGTGAACAGGTTGCTCGTCATTTTGCCCAGCGCATCAGCTCCGCCCGCAGACGAATTCGCCATAAATTCGCCGTTTGCCGCTTGCAAAGGGGCATTGCCGAAAGCCGGCCCGAAGGTTTTCCAACCGTTTCCGTAACTCCCATTATCGAAGGATATTCCCTGTATCCGATGTTCCCCGTCCAGCGCAATCGTTTTGATGTTATAGCTGTTGCCCAAATCCATTGTAATGACTTGTTTGCCGTCGACCTCCTCGATGGTGCCGGATCCGGAGACTGCACCCTGCGGACTAGGAATGTAAATGAACGCTTTTCCCGGCTTGAAGGTATAGTTGATCATGCTGTCTTTTTCCCAATTGAGATCGATGACCGCATCGACATTGTCCAGAGACGGGGCATGCTTGATGACCAGCACGTCACTCGCGCTTGCGTTGTCGTTTCTCGCCACCTCGATGACTCTTTTGCCGCTGTAAGCGTCTTTGCCGGCATCAACGACATGGAATTTGTCCGGATCAAAAGTAACTGTACGTTGGATGCCGCGTGAATCCGAGTAATCGGAAAGCAGGCGGCTCATGAACGCGTCCTTGAACATCGCATTGTTGGCGATGGGAAGTGTGCTGAACAGCACGCTGCCCTTGCCGACCTTCAGCTCGGACATGATGACATTGCCGTCCTCATCCTCCAGCACGGGAACCGCTCCGGGCACCAGCCGCTTGAACGCTTTCCCCTGCGCGCCACCTTCCAGACTTACGTTAACCGTCTGGCCTGCCGAGAGAGATTTGAGCCACGCCGGCGCTCCGGCCGAAACCTTGACGGTTGTGCCCACCCGATCGGTCGCCTCGGCTCCGCCCGACATTCCCATCATCCATGAGCTTACATCGTCGCTGCCCGTCACGCGCTGCGTATCCAGATTCAGACGGTAGTTGAAGCTGTCCTTGCCAAAGCTGACGAATGCTCCTCCCTTGTTTACCCAATCCTTGATTTGCGCTTCCGCCTTGTCGGAGGTCAACGTTACGTCCATGTTCGGACTGATGAAAACTTTATAGTTTTTGAGCGCGCCGTCCTCGATGGGGAAGTCGTCGAGCAGATCGGGCGAATCGAGATAATGCGTCCAACTCGCGAAAGCCGAGCCGTACCAGGAAATGCCGTGATCGGCATCGAAAATAAAATTGTGATCGTTGCGGTCGTACCCTTTACGGAACAGATTGGCGTACCACGGGTTGAAGACGAGTACGTCAGACCCGTCGGGCTTCGGATTGATCTCCTTCATTTTTTTCGCGTTGTCTTTGGTATACCGGTACAAATCGTTGCCCTTATAATCGCCATTCGGGTCCCAGGTGCCCGAAGAGCTGTTGAACTCGCTATAATCCCAGCCGAGGGCGGAATGCGCCAGCGTGCCGGCGCCGCGGCTCAAGAAGTTGAAGGCATTGTCGGCTTGCTCTTTCTCGAAGGGCTGTGCCGTATCGTCCATCGTGCCCTGCAGGCCATAAAATTTCGCGGTTGCGGTGTACTGGGCGACGCCATACGGCGCATCCAGATTGCTGTTGCCCAAAATCACGTTGCCGTATTTGCTGAAATCGCGCGCAATCTTGCCCATACTTTCACCGGTTTCCATCGGCGCGCTCTGATACCCGCCGTCTACCTCCACCGTAATGAGCTTGTCCGTGACCGAGCGCATGGCGGTCATATAGTCGTTGGTATACTTATCCATATATTCGATCTTCCAGAACATCAGATCGGCCCATTCCGGCCTGTTGTCCACTGCGCTCGTATTCGTCCGGTTGGGCAGGGGAGAATGGATCTCGTCGAAGTCGGCGTATTGTTTGCCCCAGGCTTCGTTCAATTTTTCAATTGTCGTATATTTATTCGCCAGCCAATTTCTGAAATTGTTCTGCGCGCTGTCGCTGTATACGGCAAGGAGTTCCGGGTTGCTCCCCGAAAAATACTCGATACCGCCGTACCAGCCCGGACCGAGGATGGAAAACATCCGGATATACGGATTGCTGTCGAAGTGCCGCATCGTCTGCTTGGCGACCTCGATGACAGAACGATTGTTTGTATCGTTGAAAAAATCTCTAAACTCGACTTTTCTGCCTGATTCATCGATTACGTCGGAATAGAAGTCGGGAAAAGCGCGTTGGGTAAACCCTTGAAATCCTAACCAAATATCGAGCCCTTTGTCGATAAATCGATTCAAGAAGTTATCCGCATAGCTCCATGAATAGTGGCTAGGGTCGCTTACATAAGCAACTGCGTCCTGATCGGATATGCCGTTCGGAAATGCGGCATCGTCGATCAGCTCCGGCATGATGTTAATGCCGGGGCTCCCCGGATCGGCAATGCTGACGCACAGGTTGGCCAACTGCTGATCCTGCTCTCGCAGCGAGTCGAAGCCTTTGTCGCCGAAATTTTTCATGTCCGGAAAACACGATAAAATGCCTACGCGGTGCGGAAGAATGTCCGGATAGACGGTGATCTCGTTAATTGCGCTGTCAGCGCCGAAGCTGTCAGTGATGGATAGCCGGACGTATCGGGCGTTCACGGCGTCCCAGGCACTGAACAACGTTCTGCTGCTCTGGACGCTTTTCGACGCTACGGTGCGAAAATGGGAACCGTCGTCGGATGTTTGAATCTCGTACGATTTCGGCCCTTCGCTCGAGGTAACGGCTGCTTCCAGCGCGCCTACGCGGACAGAACGACCGAAGTCGAGCATGATCCATTGCGGGGAGCCGGCCGTCGGCTTGGCAGCGGGCTCCCAACTGTCGGCATCGACATTGTATATGCTGTTCTGAACTTTCTCCGGCTCGTGTCCGGGCTTGCTGGAGGAGGCGGTAATCGCAGTTGCGGTTATCCGCACATCCGTCGCACCTGCTGCACCCGCTGCCGATGCCGTATTAGGGGGAGCGGAGAACAGAGGCGGATTGACGGCCAAGGCTGCCGCCAACAATACCGCAAAAGCCCCTTTACTTAATGCCCCTCTCTTTTTCAGTTGCCTTGTTGCCATAATCTACCCATTCCTTTCGCTGTGCGTTTGGCACGACTTGAAAGCGCCTGAAAGCGCATACAAATATGATCGCATCCTTGTCCGGGAGCTTCAATTGACACTTCTTTAGAATACAGGACATTTTGTAAGCAGTTCGCCGATTGACCGGTTGTTCTCGAATTGAACAAGCTTATAAATTCGCTTCGCTTGGCGTGAAACCGAAGTACCGCTTGAAAGCGCGGCTAAAGCTCCTGTAGTTCTGGTACCCGACCATTGCGCTGACTTCGTTGATTTTATGCTCCTCTCTCACGATCAGCGTTCTGGCGAGCATCATCCGTTCGCGAATGAGAAAATCATTAAAGTTTTCCCCGGTTTCTTTCTTGAACAACACGCTCAAATAGTTCGCGTTCATATGTACGCGGTTCGCCAGCCACTCCAGCGATAACTCCTCCGCCAAGTGCGCGCGAACGATCGATTGCAGCTTGCTGAACTCCTTGTTTCCTTGCGATGCTTGCAACTTTTCTTGCAAATCAATTGAAAGGTCGATTGTGTGATGCATCAGCTTGTTCAGGTCGTTCGTGCTGGGGGCGGCTTTGAATCGTTTGATTAAATCCAGAAATTCGGTCTGTCTTGCCGCATATAGCGACGAGCTGGAGTCGTTCAAATGGATTTCGATCTCGAAAACGAGATTTCTTAGAAATAAGACAATCGACTCCGCAGGAGCCTCCCTATCGCGCTGAAACGCAAGCAGATCATCGAACATACGATTTGCGCTTTGATGCGCCTCGCTGCGGTTCCCTTGCCAGAGAAGCGGCAATAAGCTTTCCACAGCTTGCTTGGTTGTCTCCCTGATGCGATTTCTTGTTTGCTCCAACGCCTGTTGCTGAAGCCGCTTCGACGCGCTTTGAATGATTTGATTAATCTCGCGGTACACGATCGGCTTCAGCACATATTCGCTGACGCCATAGGAGATGGCTCGCTGGGCATATTGAAATTCGCTGTACGCGCTGATAATGACGATCTGCGATTGTATCCCCGCCGCGCGTATCCGTTCGATCAACTCCAGCCCATTCATTCGCGGCATATTAATATCGATCAGGACGATATCGGGAATATCCGTTTCCATCAGGGTTATCGCTTCGATCCCGTTCTTTGCTTCGCGAATATGCGTAAATCCGTTGATATCCCAATCGACGAAGGCTCGCAAATCTTCGCGGATCATCCGCTCGTCATCCACGATTAACGCTGTGTACATCAGTCATCGCCTCTCTTCAGGAGTCTGTTCGATCGAATCTGCCGATTCAGGCGAATAATGGATAAGCAGCGCGACTTCCGTGCCTTCCTCACCGCTGCTGCGGATTTCCATGCGATAGTCGTTTCCGAACCGATGGAGCATCCGCTGATGCGTATTGTACAACCCGACACCGGATGAATCGCCGGACTGCGAATCGGTTCCCTGCAACTTTTCCTTTACTTCTTGCAACTGCGCCGCATCCATACCGTTTCCGTCGTCGGCAATGGAGATTCGCAGCACGCCGTCTTCCCAAGCACTCGTCACCGTAATCCGCACACGATCTTTACTGGAGTTAAATACGCCGTGTTTGATGGCATTTTCCATAATGGGCTGCAAGATCAAGTTCGGTACTTGTTTATTGAGCGAATGGTAATCGATCTGCCATTTCACCTGAAACAAGTCGTCATAACGAATTTGCTGCAGATGCACATACGACCATAACAGATTGAGCTCGCTCTCTAAGGTTACAAAATTGCTTATGCGATAAATACTCTCGCGGAGCAACCGGGATAAATGAATAATCATATCGTTGATCTCGGTTTCGCCGCCGGTTCGCCGGATTGCGACAGAGTTGATCGACTGCAAGGTGTTGAACAGAAAATGCGGATTGATCTGGTTGTACAACGCCTTGATCTCGGCCTGGTTTTTCTCCTGTATGATCTGGCTTTCCAATTGCTTCGCCTCGTTCATCTTCACGAACAAATCGCCGATCTGCACGGCCATTCGATTCAAGCAAGAGCTAATCTCATCAATCTCCCGGGCGCCCGATAACGGAATCCGCGTATGGAAAGCGCCGGCCGACAGCTTGTTGATCCCGCGCAGCACCGGGGAAAAGAAGCGAGTCAGTAAGCGAAAGATATACATGACGCACAGAATCGATATGATCAGAGTTAGAATGGGAACGATGACGATTGATTTGCCGGTTTCCAGCATGTATTGCACCAGACTCGTTCTCGTGTACATCGTAATCAGATAGGAGCCTGCCAGCGATTTTTCGATAAAGAAAATATGATCTTTGGTTTCCAGCTGGCTAACGTCTCTATCGAGCGCCCGGGTTCGCAGCAAATCGGCGTAGGCGTCCAACCAGGGAGTCGCGGGAAACAGAAACAGAGGCTTAAGATCGCTTGTCGTGTAGGCAAAATTAACGTTGGGAACGACGTTCAGCTTCTTGGTAACGCTAGAGAGCCGTTCGGGATTCAGACGGATCTCGATTGCGCCGATCATGGGAGCCGAAGACGAAGTGTTAAGCCTGGTTACTTTGGATATATTAAAATCTTTCATGATTTGCCATTGCGAGATCGAGCCGTCGCCGTTCGCGACCCACACAAGGAGCGGCGTTTTTTTCTTTGCGGCGATGTATCCCACCTGTTCCTCATACTTGCGCTCGCTCTGGGGTACTCCTTGGCCAACTAGGACGACCTGGCGATGGCCGAACCAGATGCGGATGCTGTCGATCTCGGTGGTGCTGTCGTAGTAGCTGTTCAAGAGACTAACCATATCGGCTTTATACTCCGTCAGTCGAGTATCCGAAATATTATTGTTGTTGGTTTGAAGAATCTCGTTAACCGCCGGGATATAGGCTTGTATGGTTTTGTTTATCATCAACTGGGTGGAGATTTGGCTATATTTCTTATTGTTGATTTCTAACGCTTCCATCGTATCTTTCGTGATTTGACCAATATACCGCTCATCGGAATGCTCGGTTTTGATGTGATTATATCTCAGCGTCACGAAGGTCAGAATGACCGTTAAGGAAACATTTACGGCCAGGATAAGCAGGATGATTCGGCTTCGAATGGATTTCAACATGTTCTGCGGCACTCTCCAGTCCCGTCTGCGGACGTTTTTACAAGTTTCCGTCGATCTCCGCTTGAATCTCATCTTGAAGACGCTTGAGCTCGGCAGGGACATTCACATCCGAAAACAACACATTCTGCAGCAGCTTGTTATATTCGCTCCAGAAGCTCGGCGCATAGTCGGCATGCAGCGGTTTCGTATTTTGCAATTGCGCGGTCAGAACCGTCTTTGCGGGGTTGTTGGCAAACATCGGATCGTCGACAACCGATCGCAGGACGGGAATTCCTTCCGTTAGCTTGATCCATTGTTTATAAATGGACGGTGAATACAGAGCCGTCAGCAATTCCTTCGCCGCCTCCTGATTCGCGCTTGAACGGAAGATGGAGAACGAGAGTCCGGGCGCGAGGATGGATGTGCTTGTTTGCATCGACGGAACGATGGAGAACCCGAGCTTGGAGATGTCCATGCCGCCGTTGGTAAAGGAAATCAAGGACCACCCGCCCGTCGTAATAAAAGCGGCCTCCTCACGGACGAAGGCATCTACCCAGTTGACATAGTCCGATTCAGGATTGGAGGCATAACCGTTTGTGACGAGGCTTTTCAACTTCAACATGCCGAGCACCGCTTCCGGACGATCGAACAGCGCTTGTTTGCCGTCATCGCTGAACATCTCCCCGCCGGCGCTGAAGATGAAAGGAGAGGCCTCGTAGGTACTGATGCGCAATGTCGTGCCGGTTACGGGCTGTCCATTGCTTGAGTGAAGCTTGGCCTGCTTGATTTGCTCCAGCATCTGCTCATATTGGTCCCAAGTTAGCGAAGTAAAGCTGGTATTGGCAATGCCGGCTTTGCGAAGCAGGTCCTTGTTATAAATCAGGAAAATCGAGTCGGCCTTGATCGGAACGGAATAAATCCTGCCGTCGCTCATCCCTTCCGACAGCAGGTTCGGATACATATAGTCGCCTTTAAGAGAGGACCCGTTGAACCAATCGGTGATATCCGTCATAAGGCCGTTGCGCATCCACAAAGGGTTTGGAGCGTCTGCGATCATATCCGGCAGGTCTGCTCCGGCGAACAGCACGTCCACCTTCTGCGCCATTTCAGCCTGAGGCACCCCATCGAGCCGAACTTTGATATTGTACTTGGCGCTATTCCGCGTTGCCAGCTCAGCCGCTTGATCCAAAATGGATTTATTCTGTTCGCGGTTGGTCGTATCCATCAAGATACTCAAAGTGACGTCGGATTTGGCAGATAGAGTGGCGCTCGTGGCGAGAGTTTCCGGATCGATGTCCGGTTGCAGGCATCCGCCGGCGAGCGCCATGACAAGCATAAAGACGAATGGAGTGAAAATTCGTTTGCGTGCAGCGACTTTGCTTATCGTCGTTCCCTCCAACCCGAAAAAGAGTGTAAGCGTTTTCCTATGGCTTTTATTATGACACCTGGACAAAAGGGCCACAAGGGAAGTCTGCGATGGAGCAGGAACGATTGTGATGGCAAAGAGCCGCCGATAAAATCGGCAGCTCGCGACGGACGGTTACATATTCAGAGATTTTCTCATCTTGTTAGCGTTCTCGGTCCACAGCGCCTCCAGTTTCGGCATGCCCATATCATCCATTTTCTTGATAAAATCGGCGTAGCGCTGTTCCAGCTCCGCCTCGTCTTTCGCCATCAGGAAGGTCGGGAAGGCCGCGTTGAAATCGGAGGTTGCCTTCGCTAGAATCGTTGCCTCTTCCGACTCCGGCCCTGGCTCGATGCTGAGCATATACAGCTTCAGATTCTTATGCGGCAAATAAAGATCCAGCGCTTCTTTCTGCTCCGGATTTTTCTTCATTTCGCCGCCCTCGATCCAATGGTCGTAGAGGTCAAGGTTAAACCAATAGGCGCCCGTGCCGAGCTTCTTCGTATACTCGAGATCGTTCTTGATATTTTCGTTGTATTCGTCGGTTCTCACGGGCGTGTCGTTATCCATTTTCCAATCCTTGCCCTCGATACCGAAGTGCGTCAGCTTCTCGCCTTCGTCCGACATCATGTAGGACATGAACTGGATCGCTTCTTTCTTGTGCTTCGAAGTCTTCGAGATGGACCATCCCGCCCAGCCGATGCTGTTCTGCTGCAAAATCGTGGCGTCGGGGAACATCGGAGCGTACACATACTTGATGCTCTTGTCGTTCTCCGGGAACTGGTAGCCTGTCCCGACAGAACCTACCTGATAGAAGACGTTACCCGAGTCGATAATGGATTTGCGCTGTTCGTCGGTCAGGGCAATGTCGTTGCGAGTAATAATTCCGCTCGTGTACAGCTTGTTCAGCCATTTGAGCGCATCCAGGTATTTCGGATTTTTGTAGTTCGCGTACATCTTGTTATCCTTCTCGTAATACATCTCGACGCCGAAGCTGGCGATGAAGAATTCGTAGCCGAACGGCTGAGCCGTAAACGGAAACTTCGAATTGCCGATGACAAGCGGCGAAATCTTCGGATACTTCTCTTTCACCTGGAGAAGGACATTGTACAGATCGTCCGGCGTATCGATCTTCGGCTTGCCCAATGCTTCATAGATATCCTGACGAATAAGCGGAGCGGGATTCCAAGGACCGACCGGCAAGAACCTGTCGAGATTGCTCGGTCGGATCTCCGCGCTGTTGATCGTATAATTTTTGCCGTCCGCCGCCGCGTTCATTTTCCAATAATCGTCGCCCATCCGCTGCTTCAGCTCCGGTGCGTACTGGTCCATGAGCGGGCCCAAGTCTTCGAAGAGACCGGCATCGATCGCTTTATTATAGGTCGGGTTTTTCATATCGTTCACGACGAAATCGGGCAAATCGCGATTGGCAATCATCAGGTTGAACTGCTGATTGTCGTCGGCGTTCGGTTTGGTGAACTTCAATGTGACGCCGGTTTTCTCTGTAACCATTTGGGAGATGGTGTTGGACCCCCATTCCGGGAACGTATACCAAGCCCCGTTGTAGAAAAGTCCCAACTCGACCGGATTTCCGGCATTACTGCTGCCGTTGCTGGAACCGGTGCTTGCCGTGGAGCTTGAGCCGGGGCTGGCGTTAGACCCGTTGTTTTCTTTCGCGCATGCGCTTAATACGGAACCCAACAGAAGCACGGCGGCCATACTCGACAATAAACGTTTTCGATTGCTCATGGAACAGCCCCCTCGATAGTTTGAATGATTCGGAAACCCCTTTGGCGTAACGCTCTTCAACCTTTGACCGCCCCGATCAGCATGCCTTTGGCGAAGTATTTCTGAACAAAGGGGTAGATCAGAATGACAGGTCCGATCGAAATCATCATGGTGGCGTAACGAACCGATTCGATGGTATAGGATGCCGTGTCATTCGTAATGCCGAGCTGTTGTTTCAATCGTTCTTGCCCCGCTGCGAGCGCGATAATCTCGTAGAGAATGAGCTGCAGCGTCTTGAGGTGCGGGTTCGTGGTGAAGAACTGCGAGTCGAACCAGGAACTCCACTGCCCGATGCCGTTCATGAGTGCGATAGTGGCAATGATCGGAACGGACAAGGGAAGGATAATTCTGGCGAAAATGAATACTTCGTGCGCCCCGTCGATTCGCGCCGACTCCAGGAGCGGAGCCGGGATCGTGCGAAAGAAGGACATGAACAGGATGACATTCCAGAAGCTTAATAGCGCGGGAATGATAAAGACCATAAATGTATTCAGAAGTCCCAGATACTTCAGCACGAAATAAAACGGGATAATGCCTCCGCTGAAGTACATCGTAATGATGCCGATCACGATATACGTCCGTCTGAACATCAAATCTTGCTTCGACAGCCCATAGGCTACCGCAGCCGTGAACAGGACGCTCGTTGCGGCGCCGATGAGCGTTCTTGCGACTGTTACCATCATGGCGCCGCCCATGAGGTTGTTATCCATTGCGCGGCGGTAGTTCTCCAGCGTGAACATTCTCGGGTAGAAGTACACGCCGCCCAAGTTCGAATCGTGACCGTTGTTGAACGACAGCACCAGGCTGTTGTAGAACGGGTATAGCGTAACGATCAGAATCAGGATCAGCACGGCATAGATCACGACATCCGCTAATTTTTCTCCTAGGCTTTTTTTCACGTCGTCCCCCCTTGCTGCATTGACACGGTTTAGAAAATAGCCTGCTCGTCACGATCGATTTTCTTGGCCACCCAGTTCGCGAGGAATACCAGAATCAGGCTGATCGTGGACAACAGCAGGCCGGCAGCCGCAGCGAATGAGAAACGGCCGAGCTGCAAGCCCATGCGCAGGATGTATGTATCCATGACATCGGAAGCGCTCATGTTCAACGTGTTGCCGAGCAAATAGCCATAGTTGAAGTTGGAGCCGCCGAGCCCACCGGTGAACATGGAGCCGATGCCAAGGATCAAGAGCACGACGATCGTATTCTGAATCATCGGCAGCGTAATTTTGTAGACGCGCTGGAAGCGGGTCGCTCCGTCGACGATCGAAGCTTCAATCACCTCGTTATCGATGCCGGCCATCGCGGCGATGTAGATAATGGCGGAGAACCCTGTAAATTTCCACACGTCCAGCAGAACGGTAATCACTTGGTAGTAACCCGGATACGTCAAGAATGGTATGGCCTCTTTCAACATGCCGAACTTGATCAGGAGAGGATTCAGAATGCCGTCCGATCCTCCGCTGAAGAATGTCGTAGCCATACTCGCGATGACGACCCAGGAGATAAAGTAAGGCAAATAGCTGGCTGTCTGCACGAACTTCTTGAAGAAGGTCGGCTTCAGTTCGTTAAGGAGAAGCGCCAGGACAATCGGACTCACGAAGGTCAGCGCGAATTTCGCCACGCTCAGAATAACCGAGTTCCGGGCGGACACCCAGAAAGCGTCGTCGCTGAACAGCATGCGGAAATGATGCCAGCCGACAAACTTACTAAACATGTAACCTTTGGACGGATCGAAATCCTGAAACGCCATGACGATGCCGAACATCGGCAGGTAGCTGAAGACCAGAAGGAAGACGCCGCCCATTAACGCCATGTATTGAAAGAACGCTTCTTTCCGGAATCGGAGGAGCCCCTGGCGAAATGTACTGCGTTTGGCAGGATTCAAGTTTGCAGGGCTCGTTGCGCTCATTGAGATTCACCTCCTTGCTTGTCATGTTGACTACTCTTAATGGTGCAACGCGGCCCTGGCGACTTCAATTGACATTTCCTTTGATTGGTGCTCCTTTTTTGAGGAGTTTCAAGAGAATGGCCGCAGGTTCGTTCCATAACTCAAAACAGGTGATCTTTTCTAAAGAAATGTCCATTGAAGATGGCAATCGGGCGGTACATCATAGGAGTTGAAGCCGTCGAGGTTCGCTCGTGGAGCTTCAATACGAAAGGGGGATTATGATGAGATTGAGCGGAAAATGGGATCCGGGCCGGCAGAGGAGCCGGAAACGCGGATTCATCTTGCTGTTGGCTGTTGCTCTCGCGATTGGCGGCTATATCCCGATCTTGGAAGGAGCACGAGTATACGCGGGGAATTTCAAATTGGCCGTGGCCTCGATATCGGCTTCAAGCGCTGCAACCGGGCATACGGCAGTTCAGGCTTCCGACGGCATTTATGCAAGCGCTTCAAATTACTGGGCGCCCGCAGCGCCGCCGACGGCGGCCTCGCCGCAGTCGCTCGTATTCGATCTGGGCTCGATGCAGAAGGTCGGCGCCATGGAGCTATGGCCTCTGACGGGGAACGGCCCGAAATCGTTCACGATTCTGACGTCGACGGACGGCAGTACGTACGCGACCATGCTTACGGTGACAGGGAACAAAGACGGGCACAACTATTTCGAATTTCAGCCGCTCAAGGCAAGGTACGTGAAGCTCAATGTGACGGAGGCGTATGGAAGCGGCGGCGTGCAGGAAATCATGCTGTACCCGAGCTTTTTCTCACCGACGATCGATTATGCGGGCACGGCCGGCAATATGATGAACTTCTCCACGACGACGAGCCAGGGTTTCGATAAAATCAAGGCGACCGGATCGCAGGTGGTCAACCTGTTCCTGGCCGCCCAAGGGGACAGCGGCGTCATGCCGAGCGGCGGCGATCTGACGGTGCCGGGCAACTATAATTTCACGAACTTGGACGCTTTGATCGCGCGCTTCGCTTCTCATGGCCTGGATGTCCATCTGGGCATTCCGGGGCTGCCCTCTTCGCTGTGGCCCGATGTTTACGCCCAGATGGTCAATGAAGACGGCGCATCGAGTCAAATCACCATTAATTTCTTCAACGACGACACAATCCCTAAGTATAAGGCGTTCATCAAGAACGTCACCCAGCACTACGACAGCAACCCTTATGTCAAAATGTTCGATATAAGCGGTCCCGGCTATTATGGCGGCGTGGAAGGGTTTCCCGGGAACTCGGCGACGGACCCGAAGCTGTACCTGTACGACAATTACGCCAAAGCCAAGTTCCGTACCTGGCTGCAGGCCAAGTACGGCAGTCTGACGGCGCTGAATGCGGCGTGGGATTCGTCTTACGCTTCCTGGACGAACGTCCAGCCGCCGCTGCCGGATCGCGGCATGAGCACGGATATCGATGTGAGGCACAGTTGGTCAGATCTGATGTATTTTTACCGGGACTCGTTAACCGCCTTCATGGAACCCTTATTGACAGAGATGAGGCTGTGGACGAACAAACCGATCAAGCTGGAGACGGACGGCGGTTTTATTCACAACCCGATGGAGACCGGGGCTTCCATCGGCCTGACCGCCCGCTTGCTGGCCAACCATCGGCCCGGCGTGCTCGGCGACAGCATTATGGACGAGAACTTCGGCACGGCGCATCTTCCGGGCTACAAGCGGGCCTATAGCCTGGAGACAACGAGCGACAATACGAATCTTCAAACGGACAAAATGGCGGAAGACACATTCTTCAACAAGCTGGTTAACGGCGTCGGTTCGTATCATCGCGTATATGTCGGTTCGGATTTCGCGGCCTACAATATGTCGACGGGGACGTGGAGCGGCACCGATTACAACGGCAACGACCACTATACCCAGTTTGCGGATCGCGCGCACCGACTGACGGACATGGTTCCCGCTTATGACGGACAGACCGAAACGGCGATTTTCAACTCGATTCTGACATCCAACTATCGCAAGGGTTATCGCAATCGCGACTATATGGATATCTACAATGCGGACTACTCGCCGGGTTACGTTACTACGCGCTGGACCAACTGGGCGCGATATTTGTCGCAGCCGGATATCGTGGACGATTTCTTCATCGAGGACGGATATTTGGATCAATACAAGGTGCTCATCCTTCCGAACTCGGGTTATACCCTCACTTCCCGCGCAGCCGTGGACGCCATCAAGACCTGGGTATCCAACGGGGGCATTCTGATCGCGTTCGGCAAAGGCTCTCTCAGCTATACGGTCGAGAACGACCGCAGCATCTCGGGCGGCACGGGGCTTTCGAATTGGCTGGCCGGGTTGACCGGAGGCACAGCCGCCGTCGCGGCGTCCGGCGACTACGCGCGCATCGTGTCGCCCAAGCCGGCGTGGATGGGCGACACGTTCTACGCGGGGCAAGCGTTCACCTATGCGGCGGCCTCGGACCAGAAAATGGCGTTAAGCACGCTCGCGTCTTCGGCTACGCCGGTGCTTACGGATACGAACGGGAATGCTTTGATGGTCGAGAATGCCTATGGTTCCGGGCACGTGCTGTTCGGTACGATTCCGGTCAATCAATCGGAGCTGTTCCAGGACAGCGTCATGGGCAATCTGCTCGGCAATTACTTGGACGGCAAAGGCATATACCGGCCTGTTCTGTTCGACGCCGACCGCTTTAACGTCGCTTACGCGGGCATCAACGAGGTGACGGGAAAACCGCTGACAATTGTCGCCAACACAGCCGATTCGACTAGCGGGCAAAGTTTGTTTTTCTCGCACCCGGCCAGCTTCAACGGCAAAGAAGCCGAAGCGTTCGTCGTCTCTCCATGGCGCAACGTGGATGGCGGGGTGATTACGGAAACGTCGTTGTCAGGGAATGAGAAGAGGATAGATTATTCCGTTTCGTCGGGTTCGGAGTTGAGCTTGCATAGTTATCCGAATTCCTCGATCCCGGTCAAGTCGGCTACGGCGAATCGTGCGGATAAGCCGACGGCCGCCAAGAAGGTGATCAATGGACTCAACACGGAAGGTGACGGATGGGACGGCGGACCTGCGACGAGCGGCGATCCGGCGCAGATTACGTTCGATTTCGGCAAGGCAAGAAACGTAGGTGTATTCGACTTGTTTCCCGAGACGGACAGGGACCCGGACAGTTCGATCGCAGACGTCAATTTCGAGTTCGGCGCCTATGCCGGAATGTCATGGACGGCAACCGGCACGGCATTCGGAAGCGGCCCAAGCGGAACGCCGCACGGCGGGGTGAAAGGATGGCGCGGGGCGAAGTGGGCCGATTCCTCCGTAGGAGGCGAGTCCGCTACGGGTACGCTGCGCAGCCCGGCGTTCACCATCGGCAAGGAGGAACTGACGTTCCGCAAAGCCGGATGGGACGGCTCCTCCGGAGGCAGTCAGAATTTCTATTACCTGAAGCGGGCGTCCGACGGGGCGATCTTGTTCACGGCAAAGCCGCCGCAAAGCGACGCGTTCGTTCTGGAGCGTTGGGACGTATCGGCGTATATCGGTCAGGAGGTGTATTTCGAACTGGTCGACGGCAACGGATCGAGCGGTTTCTCTTGGCTCGCTGCGGACGACTTGCGTTATTCGGATAACCTGGACTTCGAACGGGGCAACTTCCAGGATTGGACGGTAACCGGCAACGCCTTTATGGCTTCGCCGTCTTCCGTGCGAACGAACTGGGGGCATGTCGGGAATGTGCAGGGACAATATTTTGCCGACTCCCGGGCGCTCGGGGCCAAAGAAAACCAGGCGGCCATCGACGGGGAGTCGCGGACGGGCAAACTGCGTTCCAAGACTTTCGTGGTGGAGAAAAATCTGCTTCTATTCGACAAAGCGGGCTGGGATGGTCCATCTGGCGGAACTTCCAACAAATATTATTTGAAGCGAGCGTCCGACAACGCGATTCTGATGAGCGATTCCCCGCCGCAGAGCGATCAGTTCACGACTCAAATCTGGAATGTGTCTCCTTATGTGGGCACAGCCGTTTACTTCGAGATGGCGGACAATAACAGCGGCTCGGGATACGCCTGGATGGCGCTGAACAACATTCGCCAGGCCGACAATCGCGATTTCGCGACCAACACCTATACAGGCTGGACAACGACGGGCACAGCCTGGGGGACAGGGCCACTAAACACCGCGCATGGCGGCATAAGCGGTCAGCATGGCGCCTGGTGGGCGGATTCGTTCACCGGGGGCGAATCGGCCACCGGTACGCTGCGATCTCAGCCGTTCGTCGTCGCAAGCTCGCGCATGTCCTTTCTGAAGGCGGGCTGGGACGGTCATACCGGCGGCAGCAGCAACTTTTTCCGGCTGCGCCGGGTATCCGACGACGCAATTCTGCTCTCAAGTCCGCCGCCGCTGAACGATGCATTCGTCCGGCAAGAGTGGGATGTCTCAAGCTATGTGGGCGAGTCTGTATACTTCGAGGCGGTGGACAACAATTCAGCCTCCGCTTATGCCTGGATTGCCATTGACGATCTGGAATGGAGAGGAGAAGGACCCAAGAGCTTTACGGTATCGACCTCGACGGATGGCGTTACGTTCGGTTCCCCAGTGCTCGCTGTAACCAATCAGGGCAATCAAAGCGCGCAGTATTCGTTCCCTGCCGTCAATGCGCGATATGCGCGGATCCAGGTGACGGGCGGGTACAGCGACATCCATTCGGGGCTGCGCGAAGTCGTCTGGTACAGTCCTTATAGCGAAATTCCGGTCGTTGCCGCAACCGCGAATTCGGAGCAATCGGGATACGGTGCGGCCAAAGCGATCGACGGCATATCGGATGCGGATGGCAATCTATGGGCGCCTGCGGGCAGCCCGAGTTCCGGCAGTCCGAACTGGATCAAGCTGGACCTAGGCTCTGTGCAGACGTTCAAGGCGGTGCAGTTGTTCCCGCGTTGGAACCCGGCCGGTCATGCGGGCGGACTGGGGCCGAAAGATTTTCAGATCCAGGTGTCGACGGACAATGTGAACTGGACGAGGGTGTATACGGCCCAGAACAATAATGAGAACGCGGTCAAATACCACTTCCCGCAGCAGTCGGCGCAATACGTCCGGCTTGTCATTACCAGCGGTTGGGATAACGCCAGCCAGATTCGCGAGTTGAAAGTGCTGCGGTAACTTTTAATCGGCAATGCCAAAGAGACTGTCTCAAAAGTGAAAACTTATGAGCAGCCTCTTTGGCAATGGATTTAGAAGAGGATATCCTCGGAAACCACCTCGTTCGTACTGTCAACGAAGCCGTCAATCGCCTTGACGACAGCATCTTCCCCATCTATTCGGTCAAATTCCGCACGACACCTAGCGGTAATTTTATACTTTCTGGTATGTCCAAAAATGTACTTTCAAGTGTGCAAGCCACTTTAAAGTGCCTTCTTACAATCGTTCGGAAGATGGTTTATCTTGAAATCACGGAAGCGATAGACACTCCAAACCTATACGAGAGAAGGAATTTCAAATGACAATGCCCGAATCAACGCAAAAATTTCTCGCTGATATTTCCGAGTTTCCCGCCCTGCATACAATGACTCCCGAACAAATCCGTCAAGTCGTCGTCGCCAACATGATTTCGGACGATGCCCCCTTAGCAGGGATGGTCGACTTCGAGCTTGACGGTCCGCACGGCAAGCTCGCGGTAAGAATGTACCGGCCAACCGCAAATCTGACGTTACCGGCAATCGTTTTCTTCCACGGCGGCGGATTTCTGTTCAACCGGATGGAACATTACGATCCGATGAGCGGCAAACTCGCGGTGACGACGGGACATGCGGTCATCTCCGTCGATTACCGGCTGGCGCCTGAGCATAAATTTCCGGTGCCGGTCGATGAGGCTATCTATGCGACGCAATGGGTATTCGACCATGCAGCCGAAATCGGCATAGACCCAGAGCGGATCTCCGTCGCCGGAGAAAGCGTCGGCGCTACGCTGGCGACGGTCGTCGCGCAACAAGCTCGGAAGAATGGTGCCTCTGCGATCGCGCATCAGATTTTGCTGAATCCGCTAACGGACTGGTCGACGGATTACGAATCGAAACAGACGTACGGCGCTGGCTATTACCTTGAAACCGCGTTGCTCGAAGCTTGCGCCGGTTACTATTTGAACGACGACGCGGAGAGAGCGAACCCACTCGCCTCCCCGATCCACGGCCAAGTAGACGGCATTGCTCCCGCGCTGATCGTGACCGCCGAATACGACCCGCTTCGCGACGAAGGCGAGCGGTATGCCGACAAACTGCAAGCTGCCGGAGTCGATGTCGTGCTCAAACGTTATCCCGGCATGATCCACACCTTCTACGCATTGACGGACATTTTCGAAGACGGCCATGACGTATATGAGCTTGTTCGCGACAGATTGCAGCAATAATATGCGCTACATTAAAAAACACGCCAACTGGCGTGTTTTTGGGCGATTATAGATTGGACGTACGTCCGGAAGTCGCTTTTTTGTTACCTTTTGTACACACCGCTTCCTCTCCAATAACCTGATAGTCCACAATGTTCCCGTAACTGTCGGCTTCGATCTGGCAGCAAGTCGTCATGATTTCCTTAATCATCTCTCTGCCCCGCTGCACTCTGGACTTCGCACCTGAATAGGAGATGTCTAAATGCTCGCCCAGCTCCTTCTGGGACATTCCGGTCAATTCCGAAAGCTCAATCGCTTCCCGATATTTCCCCGGCAATTGTGTGATGACCGACTTCAATCCTTCGAGCGCCTCTTCAGAGTAATTGACTTCCTCAGGCTCCTGATCGTCCGGTATAAATTCCGTTAACTCTTCAGTCCGTTTCGTTTTGCGAAAATGATCCGTGATGCTATTGCGGGCAATCTGGTATAACCAGGCGCGCTTCTTGTCCTCGTCGTTTAGATCCGACTGGTGATTGTAAGCTTTCATAAATACGGTTTGTACGATATCGTCGGCGTCCGGATGGGAATTCGTCTTACGATAAACAAATCGTCTAATTTCATCGAAGTATTGTTCCCAAAGCTGAGCAAACTCCAATGCATCGTTCCCCTTCCAATTGCGGATTCCAATCTTTCAAAAAAAATATCGCGTCATTTTGCGTCTTTTTCTTTAAGCTGCCGTCTCCCTAAATATAAACCAAAATCTGGAGGGAGAAAAGAATATGAAATACAATCTGTTAGGCAACACTGGGGTACTTGTTTCCGAAATCGGTCTGGGGACGATGACATTTGGCAAAAGCGACAACTGGGGCGCTTTCGGCGGGCTCGACGAGAAAGAGGCAGGCGTTCTCGTAGATCAGGCATTGGATGCGGGCGTGAACTTCTTCGACACCGCCAACGTATACGCAGAAGGCAACTCCGAGAAAATTCTCGGCAAAACCTTAAAAGGAAAACGCCATCAGGCCATTATTGCAACTAAAGTAAGATCGCGCATGGGTCCTGGACCGAATGAACTCGGTTTATCCCGCCTCCATATTATTCGACAAGTAGAAGAAAGTCTGCAACGTCTCGGCACGGATTACATCGACCTGTATCAAATCCATAATCCGGACCAGTTAACGGATTGGGAAGAAACGCTGCGCGCGCTCGACGATCTTGTACGAAGCGGTAAAATCCGTTATATCGGGTCCTCCAATATGAACGGATGGAGCATTATGAAAACCCGTGGCCTTTCTCAACTGCACGGGCTCCATGCTTTCAAGAGCAGCCAATCCTACTATTCGCTCGCAGCCCGCGATATCGAACGGGAAGTCATTCCGGTACTCAAAGATCAGAACATGGGTTTGATCGTATGGAGTCCGCTATCGGGTGGTTTCTTATCCGGCAAATACTCGCGCGACAATCAGGGCGGCGCCAATGATCGCCACGCCACCGTATCGTTTCCGCCTGTCGATAAAGATAAGGCGTTCCCGATCCTCGATGTGCTGCAAGACATCGCCGCAGTGCGCGAAACGACGGTTGCGCGGATCGCTCTGGCATGGGTGCTGAATCAGCAGGCCGTGACAAGCGTTATTGTAGGAGCGAAGCGTCCGGATCAATTACAGGATAATCTCTCTGCGAGCGGTATTCGATTAACCGACGATGAACTGGCCAGATTGGAAGAAGTGAGCCGCCTGCCGATCGAATATCCGGAATGGCCGTTCCTGAAAGAGAATGACTCTATTTTCCGAAAACATCCGCAGGCCTAATGACTCATTTACCGGCGAGCGTAGGAGTTTGATCCTTCTACGCCCGCCTTTTTTCATTCTCTTGATCTGGAAAATGACACCTGGTTGATCCATTGACACAATTCGGTGGCATGTTACGGTGACGAAGGATTCAGGAAGTTTCAGTTATTTCAACGAAGTGCATAAGTCATGTTATTTTATTAATACTGTAATTTCATTCGATTTTATACTATACTTTTTTTCTCTTTTATTCTGAATTAAGCTGAAGGTTTCAATACTATAAATTTTATATTCACCTGGAATCTTAAATTTAGTAAGTTTGTTTTTTATCGGATCTCCAGAACTATCTATTTCGTAAAAAGCACTTTTACCGCTCCATGTTGATTCTACTCCAATACCTGCATTTACAACTGGCTCACCATTTATCCCAACTAATCTGATTGGAGTAACTTTCCCATTTTGATCAACATAATACAGTGTGGATAAGTTTTCATATTTAATCGTCAGATCAGAATCGGTATTTTTTTTTAAGAATATATTTATTCTTACAAGATCATCAACATGGTAAATTTTCTTGTCGCTACTAATTTCAGCAATTAATGAGTCTTCTTCGGGAAATTTCTTTATACATGCGCTAAGAAATACAAAAAATAAACTAATTATCAAGATTTTATTCATTTCCATTACCCCCCATAAAAAACATTGATTTGTAGTTTATTTGGTATTATGATACCATAAAAAAGAAATCACTGGTAAAAATTGATCAAAATCACTTGAATTGCTGGCCAGCATTCATTATAAAAGACTCAAAGGAGAATAATTGTGAAAAAAACTCTAAAATCAATTTTAATCCTTACTTCTGCAGTTTTTATTTCTACCGGTGTAAATTCAAATCTTGGTTCTTCTACACAAAATGTTGCCCATGCAGAACCAACTGTCACTCTTAGTAAGGAAGTAATTTTAGAAAATGCCATTAATTTTAGAAAAGCATTCGGAATGGATACCTCTAGTGCACATATCAATGATATCGTGAATCGAAGCATTGAAACTAGTATGGAAAATGCATTTGGCACTCCCTTAACGAAAGATGAAGAGGATTTGTATATTTCTAGAATGAATATTGAACATGAAGCGCCAATTATTAAAAAATATTTAGAAGATAACTTTCAAGATATTTATGGTGGAATTTATTCACGTCAAGATCTAGGTCAACTACACATCAAGCTAACTACTCATGACGCTAATATAAAGAAATTAATTAAAATGAATGCAAAGTATCCAGAAAGCATAGTTTTTGAGAGTGCAAAATATTCTTTCAACCAACTAAAAGAATTTCAAGAAAAGTTAGAAGACAGTATCTTTAATACAAATATTGCTCAATCTGTAGGAATAGATGTGATTAATAATAAATTTATAGTTTCTTTATTTGATGATACAACAGAAAATAGAGATAAAGTTTATAAAATTTTGAATGATCCTGATATAGTTACATTTGAAAAGAGTGGAACTGTTAAGGTTACCGCTGATGATGCATATTATCCACAACCTTATCCTTCAGGTATTCGGATTGCGGGTGGTAGCTCTAGTTCTAGTGCTTGTAGCATTGGATTTTTTGGAACTAAATCTTCTGATAATTTGTTAGTTACTGCAGGTCATTGTGATACACCTGGATCTACTTCAAATTGGGGCCAAGGAATAGTAAACGGAGTTTCCCAGTTAATAGGTGCTTGGAATTTTCGAACGACTAATAACTCTACTGATCCTGCAATCGCCGCTGATGTTGGAACTATAAAGTTAAATTCTGGAGTAAGCGGCGGGGCAGCTGTTCCTTATACAAATGGGAATGGAAGCAGTCTTACCCCAATGAATGGGACTTATGTTAATGATCAAGTGGGCCATGTTGTTTATTATCGTGGAGCAACTACTGGTTCTCTCGTTACTACTACAATTACTGCTGCTAATCTAGATGTCAATTATAACAATTGCGGTACTCAGATGTGTAAGATTTATAAAATCAAAAACCTTGTCAAAACTAATATTGCTCCAAGTCCGGGAGATAGTGGTGGGGTTGTTGTTACTGACTACTTTTGGGTTAACCAAAAAGGTGGTTATACATTTAAGCTTGCAGGTGTTATATCGGCTATTGATACTGATGGAAAAGGTCTATATAGTCCGATATGGGCAGTTAATACAGCTTTAAACTTAACAAGCATTAATGCTGGGTGTCCTTGTTATTAGATTATTCTCTTGAGAGAATTATAATTGATTTTATTCTTGACATTCTAATAGTATTCCCCAAAAAAAGGATGTCTCAAAGCACCATGGCATAGCAGCCACCACGAATGAAATTGAACTCGGCCTGTGAATCTGAATGTTCATGCTGGAACTACAGATCGCAGGCCGATACTTTTCGTATTATCAGGTCAGCCAAAGATTTCTTTCTGGTTGGCCTATTTTTATGGTCGTTCTATGATGGCGGTAGCTGGGAGAACGTGGTTCTTTTTGGGGACTCTTACCCCGTCACAAAAACTGTTCTCCCACTAACCCCAATGACCATGTTTGAACTGGTTGAGGCACTTGACCTCGTATCACAAGCGAAGCTTTGAATTGGGAACCATCGTGGGATCGCCGGCTAGTTTAACATCTCATTTTCGCGCAGGTTTCTTCTGAAAAATTGGGAAGGAGCCAGACTCCAAATTCGGCAAGCCTTGTGTACGTCATACGGCAACCCAGAATGGCACACGTCTCTTTAAATGTTTAAACATGGAGATCTCGCGTTATGCTGACGCAACGGACTACACATTCGAAGCCGCTTCTGTATAGATGCCTGCGTCCCAACAGAAGAATCCAAGCACCCGATCACGCTGCGGATAAGGACGTGACGTAATCCCGCGGTGCACCTGTCCGCCAATTTCAACAGTCGATGTCAACACAGTGTCAAACATATCCATCACCGAGCTGCCTGTCGGCTTCCAGCTTTGCGATCTCCCGGCAAAATGAGCGGTTCCTACTCGGCCTTTCATCTTCGTGCGGATGACATGCTCAAACGCGCTATAGAGCAGCAGCGCCAGCAGCATCACGTACGCGAACGCCTCGACCCGACGCGGCGAATGCAAAAACACCGGGCCAACGAAGTACGGACTTTTCAAAAAACGAAACCGCCCCGCTACCTCATGCTGCTCCTTGTAAAGCTGCTACACTTGTGCGTCAGGCAGTCGTTGGTCGTCGCGAATGTCCGTTAGCAGCACAAATGCCGACTCCTGGTGACGAAAGTGCGCCAGCGCTTCTTCGTTCGGGGCCACGATCTCGATGTGCAAGCGATAGACCGTCTGGCTCGGCGGCTCCGGGGCATCCTTTGACGGCCGGCCTCGCCCGGCGCGTTTGGCTTGCTGGCTTTCTTCGGTAATGACCGTTTGCACGGTATGAAGCCCGCCCTGATGCATCTTCTCGAAGGCTTTCGCAGCACGCTGTGCATCCTTGCGGCAGGCGTAGACGGCGCGGCTCGCCTGCTCGGCGGCTTTGCTCCATTTCGCGTGTTCTCGGGTCATCACATCTTCAAGCTTGCGTGCTTTGAGCGCCTCGAGCCCCGTCGAGCGAACAACCAAGAACCGATAGATCCGCCCGTACAACTCGCGACGAAACGCTTGCAGTCGGTTGGAAGAACCGTCCGGACCCTCGGCGATAACGCCGATGTCCTGGCATGCCTGTGGTTTCTGCCAGGCCGCTTCCTTCAGGCTTTCACACAGGTTGTATGTCGACGGCAGACGCGAGACGAACGACAAATGCAGTTCATCAAACGCACACAGGTTGTCCTCATTCACCGCTGCGGCATCCGCAATGTAGATTGGCTTGTGATCCGGTACGGATTGATGGAGTGCTTCACGGAGTTTGGGGATCATTTACCGGTTCCACTTGTACCGATCTCTCTCATCGGAGCAAGTTGTGCAACTGGAGCGAGAGACAGGGCGTACAGAAAGAGCAAATAACCTCCCGGAGCGATAATTCCGCCAAGCAGCATAATCCTCCAATTAACCCTAAACTCATTACGTACTGCACCGGAACGAAACGTCTCCTAAGAAAGAATCAGCAGATTGCTAACGTTAGCTTCTCTTGGAGCACTGTCACTCCGAGTTTCGGCACCAGCAACGGGCCCACGCCCCGCATAATGTAATAGACTTGCGACAAGTCCCCAGAAGCATACACAGCCGCGAGCAAAACCACATACAATCCGTGCAGAAACATCGATGCAAGGACGATTAAGAGCGCTTCCCGCTCCATTGACTACTGTCCCATTCGATCATCGTCCATGGCAAAAACACAAGTACAGCGATTAGCTGACAACACCAAAGGAATACACTTTTGTTCACGCTTTTCTTCGTATACATATTCCACATCGAATGAAGAAATCCCGAACCGAGCACCAGCAAAACAGCTATCCCGAACATCCCGTCGATGGCCTCCACTAATAAAAGATCAATTGACTCCACATTGTATCATTGGATTCCTATTATTGGAATGTTTTACGGACCACCGCGCGAGTGAAATACGTGGCATAGACTTGCATTCCGAAACTCTTAATGAAATCTTAAAAGATTCGACATCATCGACTCTATAAAGACAAATTCCGGATGAACCATGCTATGATCGAGTTAATCTGACATTTTGGCGGTGGCGACAATACTATGGAACATATACTCGTCGTGGACGATGATCCGCAAATTCGCGAAGTGATCCGCACCCATATTGAACAAGCAGGCATGAATGCACTCGAAGCCGCGTCCGGACAGCAAGCGATCGAGCGATTGGAATCGGGGCATGTAGATGTGATCGTTCTGGACCTTATGATGGATGATCGCGACGGCTTTGAGGTGCTGCACTATTTGAAAAGCCGCAGATTCGACACGTTAACGATCGTAGTCAGCGCAAGAAGACAGGAACAAGATAAGATCGACACGCTTGGTCTTGGAGCCGACGATTATATGACCAAACCTTTCAGCCCGATGGAGTTGATGGCCCGTATTCGAGCAGTTCTACGCAGACGTTACCCGGTCTCCTCCCAATCCGCTACGGTCATCCGATTAAACCATATGAAACTGGATGTCGATAACTACACGCTGCTCGTCAACAACGAGAAAATACCGCTCACTCATGTGGAGTGCGGCCTGATGCAGCTTTTTATGCAAAATCCCGACCAGGTCATGACGAAACTCGAAATCTATCAACAGGTGTGGCAGCATGAACGATATGACGACAACAATTTAAGCGTATATATGAGCCGGCTGCGCAAATACCTGGAACGTGCTCAATCTTCCTGGGAAATTCAAACGGTGCGCGGCGTCGGATATCGATTAACGGGGGCTGGCATATGAAGTTGCGTACAAAGCTGTGGCTGCTGCTTGTCGTGAGCACGTTTATGAGCATGATTCTGTTTGGCTTCAGTTCAGTATGGATCGGCAAAGCCGCGAACAAGGGCTACGCGCTATTCCAGCTTAATCCGCTCGCACAGTCTGTCGTGGATTCGATTGAGCAACAGCCTGAATTCGACGTGGATACCGTAAAATCTGAGCTCGATCGCATGCATGCGGAACATCCAGACATTCAATGGATGTGGCTGGATGATAAAGGTCGGTCTATTTATGATACGGCGGGGCTTAATCCAACCTTATCTTTCAAGGACTTGGCTCTACTCATGCAACAATTGCCCAAAAGTTACCTGACTGAAGATGATGTTCATATTCTCACGCCGGCAACAAAAGACGGACAATCGTATTTCTTGCTCCTCACCGTACCGGCCTCTGCCATGAAGCAGGGCGAAGTCTATTTCCTCATCCGCAAGCTTTCGTCGTTGTTTACATTGATCGGCCCGCTAGTTCTATCGTTTTCGTTGCCTTTTATACTGGCCATATGGTTATTCTCTTCGATTAACAAAAGAATCCGCAAGCTCAATCACGCCCTGAATCAACTGAACATCCAGAGCGATTCTCCCGTAGTGGCGTTAACGGATTCCTCCAAGGACGAGCTTGGCCAACTGACGCAGCATTACAATGCGATGACGCAACGGATCCGGTCTCAATTCGCAGAAATCCAACAGTTCGAGAATAAACGCAAGCTTCTGTTATCCAATCTGTCGCACGATCTGCGCACGCCTCTAACAACGATGCTTGCCTGTGCGGAAATGATTCGTACCGGAAATTATCAAGATGAAGTAGAACTCCAGGCTCGCGCCAAAATCATTCTTCAACGTTGCAGATATATGGACAAGCTGTTGGATCAGATGCTGGACATCTCCCGACAGGATGCGGACGACTTCTCTACTCGCCTGGCAGATCACAATCTATCCGAAATCGTTCGTAAAGTCGCGATCGAATATATTATGGTGCTTGACGGGGAACAAGTGGATCTGGATGTCGATGCGCCGGACGAGGATATTCACCTTCACATCGATGCTCCGCTCATGGAGAGGGCTTTGCGAAATCTGTTGGACAATGCGATCAGATACGGGAAGGACGGGCGCTATTTGGGCATTCAACTGGCAGCGGACGAACAATCCGTGAGCATCAGCGTGACGGACAAAGGCAAAGGAATTCCGCAGGAACACCAAGCGCATGTTTTCGAACGCTTCTATCGAGCGGATAGCGGGAGACAAGGGGATGGGTTGGGAATCGGTTTGGCGATTGTCAAAGACATTGTGGAAGCCCACAAAGGCAGCATAGAGATGAATAGTACGCCAAACGTAGAAACGGTGTTTCGGATTACGCTGCCTCGCCGGCAGGAAGCAGGTTTTTTCGAATCCGAGGAAAATAACAAAGTCGGCTAGTTTGCTGAAAAGCAACTGCAACTCCTCAGACGGGTAGCGCGGGCTCGTGAAAATTAACTATAACGACAAAAAAACGAAGGCTTCGCCTTGCCTAAGCAGGGCATACCTTCGCTTTTTCATTCCAAACTTACACCGCTTCCGCTTGATCTACTGCCGACTCCGCCCGTAACTCGATCGCCGCTTGCGCAGCCGCGATTCTGGCCAGCGGGATGCGATAAGGGGAGCAACTGACATAATCCAGGCCGACACGCTGGCAGAATTGGATAGACGACTTGTCCCCGCCATGCTCACCGCAAATGCTGGTCCGTAGCGAAGGCTTCGCCATTTTCCCGTTCAGCACGGCCATTTCGATCAATTGTCCGACCCCTTCCGTATCCAGCACCTGGAACGGATTGTGCGGCAGCAGCTTCTGGTCGATATACGACGTCAGAAATTTTCCTTCCGCATCGTCTCGGCTATACCCGAGAGTCATCTGGGTCAGGTCGTTCGTTCCGAACGAGAAGAAATCCGCATAAGCCGCGATTTTGCGCGCAGTAAGCGCTGCTCTCGGCACCTCGATCATCGTTCCGACTTTATAAGAATGATGATTCTGTCTCTCTTCGCCCAGCACTCGTTCCGCAACTTCATCGACGCGAGCCCTCAGCAGCTTTAACTCCGACTCGTGTCCTACAAGAGGAATCATAATTTCGGGATGGACAACGACGCCTTCCTCTGTGCACTTCAATGCCGCCTGGAAAATCGCTTCAATCTGCATCTCGTATATTTCCGGGAAAACGATCCCTAATCTGCAGCCCCGCTGGCCCAGCATCGGATTCGCCTCATGCAGAGCGCCCACTTTGGCCAACAGCTTCTTGAGCGCTGCTCTCTCCTTCTCCGTCCCTTCCTGATGAACGGTCATCTCGAGATGTTTCATCTGCAGTTCCCCTATATTGGGCAGAAACTCATGCAGCGGCGGATCGAGCAGACGAATCGTCACCGGAAGTCCGTCCATCGCCCGGAAAATGTCTTCAAAGTCTTGACGCTGCATCGGAAGCAGCTTCTCGAGCGCTTGAAGTCGGGCAGCCGTATCTTCTGCCAGAATCATCTCCCGCACGATTGGAAGACGCGTTGGGGAGAGAAACATATGCTCCGTCCGACAGAGGCCAATCCCTTCTGCCCCTAGCATTCGGGCGGTTCGCGCATCTTGCGGGGTGTCGGCGTTCGCCGCCACCTTCAAAGTACGAATGTCGTCCGCCCACTTCAACATCTGAAGAAGCTCCGTCGTCATTTCCGCTTCGCGCAGCGGAATAACGCCTGGAATGACACGCCCGGTTGCCCCGTCCAGCGTGATCCAATCTCCTTCTTCCAGCGTGCGTTCCCCTGCTGTCATCCTTTTCTCTTCTACCGAAATACGAACAGTCTCACAACCGCATACGCACGGTTTGCCCATTCCTCTGGCTACAACAGCGGCATGACTGGTCATCCCGCCTCTGCTCGTCAGTACCCCTTCGGCTGCCAGCACGCCATGAATATCCTCTGGCGTCGTCTCCGGTCTGACCAGAATGGCGGATTTTCCCTCGCGCGCCCATTGTTCGGCTGTATCCGCGTCAAACACAATTTGCCCGACAGCCGCACCCGGCGATGCTGGTAGCCCAGTAGCGATAATGTCCGTGACCGCAGTCTCGTCAAGTCCTCGGTGCAGAAGCTGATCCAAGTGCCCAGCTTCGATGCGCAGCAAGGCTTGCTCTCGCGGGATCACATTTTCATTCACCAGATCAACCGCTATTTTAAGCGCAGCTTGTGCGTTCCGCTTGCCGCTGCGCGTTTGCAGCATGTATAACTTCCCGCTCTCCACCGTGAACTCGATATCTTGCATATCTCGGTAATGATGCTCCAATCGAGTCGCTGCCTCGACCAACTGTTCGTATATTGCGGGCAATTCAGCCTGTAACGTCTGGATCGGAAGCGGCGTGCGAACACCGGCCACCACATCTTCGCCTTGCGCGTTGATCAAATATTCTCCGAACAAACCATGTTCGCCGGTAGACGGATTTCGCGTAAACACGACACCCGTCCCGCAGTCTCCGCCCTTATTTCCAAAAACCATGCTCTGTACGTTAACGGCTGTCCCTTGTTCGTCCGGAATATGATTGATTTTCCGATAAAATTGCGCTCGCGGATTGTGCCATGAACGGAATACCGCCTCCACCGCCATACGAAGCTGTTCGTGTACGTTCTGTGGGAAGGATCGGCCTGCATGTTTCGCATAACACGACTCATAGAGGGAAAGAAGTTTTTGCCAACCTTCCGCCGAAACGTCCTGATCTTGCTCGACGCCTTCCTCCTCCTTTAGACGACGAAGCAACTTCTCGAAATGATGCGCCTCGATGCCGAGCACGACACTGCCGAACATCTGCATTAGCCTTCTATAGCAGTCATAAGCGAAGCGAGGATTGCCCGTCGATTCAGCGAGTCCTTCTACTGTCTCGTCGTTTAGCCCCAAGTTCAAAATCGTATCCATCATCCCTGGCATAGACGTGACCGAGCCCGATCGTACGGATACGAGCAGCGGATGATCCGCGTTTCCGAATCGTTGTCCGGCCGCTTTCTCCAACTCCGTCATCGCTTCCGTAATTTGACGATAGACGCCGTCAGATAACTGTTGGTCTTGTTGAAAAAACATTCTGCATGCGTCTGTTGTGACCGTAAACCCCGGAGGTACAGGAAGGCCTACTTTCGCCATTTCCGCTAGATTGGCCCCCTTGCCTCCGAGCAAAGCTTTCATTTCTGCATTCCCTTCATGGAAAGCGTACACTTGCTTCTGACTCAACTCAGTTCCCCCTTAAGCCTGCTTCGTCCTTTGGCCTGCAATCCTTATCCATGCAAAAACCGTAAATTTTTTTGTACCCGTTCGTTGGCAATGTACCGATGACTTGCGAACAATGCTTGCAGACAATAACGCCAAGATCCAGCTCCTTCTTTGCGGACGGTTGATTCACGGTCAAGTGGAACGCCCTCCTCTATAGATCGTACTGATTAACAATAAGATACTCCAATATGACTCATATATCAATATATATTACGCATATTTTTGCCGTATATTTTCGATTAATTATATTTATTACGTCACATATAAAATGTGACCTAACAAAAAAATGCCCCATCCGGCAAACAGTTCCGAGTGGAGGCAAACATTTAATAAAGCTTTTGCAGCAAGTTAAACAGAATAACTGCAGCTGCTTCGGCGCGGTTGGTCAATTTCTCTGGGTAAAGCCGCTTCCCGTTCGCCTTGGATAATTCCCTCGTTGACCATCCATGCCATAGAAGCGAGGGCACTCGACAATTCGGTTGCCATCCTGATAACGAAGTAAAGAATCGTTATTCTGAGCTGGAATCACAATGCCCTTGTTAAGCGCATCCGCCTCGGCGATAACCGAGACTAATTGCTGACGTCTGAGGCCTTCCTTGCCGTTTTGCAGCACCCGATTTGCGACTAAGCTCAAGCTTCTAATCTTCGCTTAAGTTTAGCATCCGGGCCAACAAGGAAATCAATTCGTTGGCAATAATCAGTTCCCCCAGTGTATACGTTTCCTCGCCGGTACCCTGGATAACGAATTATTTGCTTGAGCTGTAAAAATAGAAAGCTCCCTGGCAAACGCTTGCCAGGGAACATGTGTTTGGTATAATTGATCTAGCACAGAGAACGGCTTGCGAGGGCGGTCGGCTAATCTCCCGGAAGGGAGGTGATGCCATGGAAGTATTCCAAGCATTGACGCTAATGATTTCATTCGCGACTTTGGTTGTACTTATACTTTCATTCCATAACAGGAAATGACCGCCCCTGTCCTAGGATAACGGTCATTTCTTGATCACATATCCGAAGCCGACCGCCTTTGAAGCGGCTGTGTGCGGAGGAGTCGTGTTAGCGCACGGCTCCTTTGCATTTTACTCATTTTCTAACCCTAATATAACACGTTCAGAACTAAAAAGACATAACCACCTGACTTTCTTGCCCCAACCGAATCACATTCCATGACAGCTTCGGCAATCTGGTGTGCAGACAGCCGTCTTTAAGCTCGGAACCGCCTCCCGAACGCGGAGTGACGCGCAATGGATCGGATAACGTATTTCTGGCTTTTGGATCCGGATTGTCCAGTATGATATGTTCGACTACCCGATATCCGGCAAATTGCCGTACATCCACCTCGACGTCCAGATCGTCTGCCAGGTCCCGATTGACCGCAAAAATAGTTAACGTTTCCGACTCCTCGTTAAAGACAATAGCCGATTCGAGCGTCGGGACATCCGTATATTCTTTGCTATCGTATTTCGGACTGCGAATGACCGGCTTCAGCGAGACCCCTCTACCGTAAATCGATGCATGCATATACGGATAAAAGATCGTTTGCCGCCAGGAAGCGCCGTTATTGGCCGTCATAATCGGAGCGATTACATTTACCAGTTGGGCAAGACAGCCGATTTTGACGCGATCCGCGCGCTTCAGCATGGAAATGATCATACAGCCCACTAGCAGCGCATCCTCCATTGTATAAATATCTTCGATCTGCGCGGGAGCAATCGTCCAGCGTTCGAGCTGTTTGTCGGCGGCCGCGCTATGATACCATACGTTCCATTCGTCAAAGGACAGCATCATCTGTTTTTTACTGCGCTTCTTGGCTTTCATATAATCGCAGGTCGCTATGACGGAATGAATGTAGTCATCCATATCGAGCGATTTGGCCAGGAAATTGGCCGTATCGTTGCTACGGTTGCCATAGTAAGTATGCAGCGATATATAATCGACATGCTCGTACGTATGATCCAGTACAGTTGCTTCCCATTCGGCAAATGTAGGCATGCCGCGAGAGGAGCTTCCGCATGCAACTAGTTCGATCGTCGGATCGACCCATTTCATCAGTTTGGCTGTCTCGACGGCCGTGCGCCCGTATTCATCGGCAGTCTTATGGCCGATCTGCCAAGTGCCGTCCATTTCGTTCCCGAGACACCAGACTTTGAAATTGTGCGGCGCCTCATACCCGTGCGATCGGCGGAGATCGCTCCAGTATGTGCCTTTCGGATGATTGCAGTATTCAATCAAATCCCGCGCTTCCGCCGGCCCTCGTGTTCCCAGGTTAACTGCCATCATCACTTCCGCGCCGATTTTGTTCGCCCAGGCGGCAAATTCGTTCGTACCGACCTCGTTGGTCTCCACGGCCGCCCACGCCAAGTCGAGTCTTCTTTTTCGTTCGGCAACAGGCCCTACTCCGTCTTCCCAATTGTATCCGGACACGAAATTTCCGCCGGGATAACGTACGATCGGAACGGAAAGCTCTTTGATCAGCGCCGTCACATCTTTGCGGAAGCCTTGTTCGTCTGCATCCGGATGACCCGGTTCATATATTCCGCCGTAAACGGCTCGGCCTACATGCTCGATAAACGAGCCGTATAATCTGGGATCAATTGCGCCAATGACAAATTCCTTATCGACGATCATCTTTGCTTTTGGCTGTAAATTCGACGTCATAAAGCGTGATCACCCCTCAGCTTATTTCACTGCGTTAACGTTAACATTATCGTTAATGTTATTATCATAAGGTAGAGTATAACCACTGTCAATCGTTACGCGGATAGATGAAAAAGCAATCTTCAGGCAGAACATTCCGCTTGAAAATTGCCTTTTTCACGGAAGAAAATCTCATTCCGGAAGCGCCCTTGTGCTCTCACGAATGACAAGCCTTGTATCCACGACCTCGTGATAGCGAAGCTCGGTATTTTGCTTATGGATTCGTTTCATCAGAATTTCGAACGCCTTGCGCGAAGTTTTGCCTTTGGAATTGCTCACGCTCGTCAGAGGAAAGGGGATGAACATTCGCGATTGGATATTATCGAAGCCGACTACGCTAATGTTTTCCGGAACTCGGATATGATGCTTGTTAAGCGTAAAAATCGCTTCCCACGCCATCATGTCGTTAAATGCGAATATCGCCGTAAAAGGGAGCTTCGATTCCATGATTTCCTTCAGCTCATTTCGAACGCCGCCGGAAATCGTGGATATTTCGCGAATCAGCTCATTTCGGATCGGAACGCCCATTTCCTCCATCGCGTGCTTGTAGCCCGCCAGTCGCTCTCTCGAGCTGGAAATCGAGTGATGCGCATTAAGAAACAAGATGTCCCGATGACCAAGCTCCAACAGATGCATCGCAGCCAAATAGCCGCCCTTCTCGTCATCGCTCACGACGTAGTCCATCACGTCGTCGTTGTCCAGACGTCGTCCAAGCAATACAAAAGGGGTGCCGGTCCGTTGCAGAAACGCGATGTTCTGGCCTCCGCCTTGAGAGGGACAAATAATGATGCCGTCCACGTTTTTGGACAAGGCGGAGATGATCGCTTTCTCTTCCAAATCCTGATCCTCGTAGGAGTTCAAGATAAATGTCGTATAATCGTGTTTTCTTGCCGCGCTCTCTATTTCCTTAACGGCAATGGAGAAGTGAGGGTTCGATACGTCGGCGACGATCACGGCAATCGTCCTCGTCATCCCCGATCGGAGCGAACTGGCCATTGTATTCCCGATATAACCGAGCTCTTGCGCCTTTTGTTGGATCAGCGTGCGGGTAGCCTCGGAAATATCCGACTTGTTTTTCAGAGCGCGAGACACCGTATTGACCGTATATCCCGTCTGCTCGGCAATATCCTTCAATGTCGTCGCCTTTACGATATGCCGTACGATTTCGGTTTCGTCGCCCATCTCATCATTCCTATTCTGCGTGTCGGCTGACTTGATCATATGGCTTAAATATTATGGACACGCAGCTTGGTTGTCAATCATTTGACGCTGGAGACTTCCATCACCCGTTTTCGAGGAAAGCCATCGCGACGTTTAACTCCGCGTCCTGTCCATCGATCACTGTCGTTCGGAAAGTTCGATCGTCCATCGGAACAACCAGATCGGGCGCCGCCCCGCCTATTCCGCGGTCGTCGCTGTCTCCTTGAATCGTCTTGTCCCTGTTTAGCGATCTTCCATCGGGGAAGCGAACGGTGAACCCTCCGGGCATTTTCATTTCAATCGGAGCCGACACGACCCCGAAAGAACCGTTCGTCGACGTGAAGCCGACGATTCTGACATTCGGCAACCCTTTCAAGAACAAAGGTAATCCTTCACCCGAGCTACCGGTGTTATGGTTCACAAGAACGGCGATTTTCCCCGAATAATTAACCTTTGAAGGTTTCACGGTTCGGGTCTCTACACGGTTTATTCGGAAATCTCCCGTATAGCGATTGTAGTAGCTGACGTATTCGTAAATTCTTTTTTCGCTCACGAAATGACCGGCCATGTTGGCGACCATGTCGTCGTCTCCGCCGGGATTGTCCCGCAGATCCAGAACCAGGCCCTTAATCTTTTTCTTTTGAAATTCCAGCAACAGCTTTTCCAGCTCTTTGGCAGGATCGGATTGTTTTTCTCCGGGGAGGAAGTATCGAATCTTGATGTAGCCATAGTCTTTCCCGACGATGCGGCCCTCCACGGGAAGCTCCTCCTTCTTCAGCTTGACAGTCGTTCTCTTCAGCGTTTCATATTGATCGTCATACGCTGTCAGCGTAGCGCTCTCGACGTCGTCTTTGCCCGGATTCCTCCACTCCGTGCGCACTTGTTTTCCGATCGGGGATCTGGTCATGAACCTGCCTTGCTGATACAATTTTTCTCCTTCGGTGGCCATCGGTTTCTCGCTCCACGTCGTCTGTTCCAACGCTTCCCGGGCTGCTTTTCCGTCCCATGAGACGATTACGGCTCCGAGCTCGATGCCCGCTTTGTCTGCCGGACTGCCCGGCAAGACGAGACAAACGACCACATTGCCGTTATCTAACCGAAGCGCGCTTATTCCGACTCCGCCTCCGACTTTCCTCCGGAACGCCTCGTTATTTTCGTACAGTCTATCGTTCTCGATTCGGATATGCCCGTCGCGGAACGAGAAAAGATAGTCCCTTAGCGTCTTATAGTAGAGGGTCGAATCTTTGTCTTTTTCCGCTTTGGCGAACAGGGGCTCGTATCGCTTCCTCGTCTCTTCCCAGTCGATTTTCTTCCAATCGCCGAACGGATATTCGACGGACAGCCTTTCGTTCATCGCGACGAAAGCTTCGGAATAACTCTTATGGCTAAAATCGCTAACCGGGTTATACCTTACCTCACCCGCCATGAACAACGCTAATAATACAGGGGACACGCCCAGGAGGCCAACGGCAGCCATCGTAATCCTCCGTTTCGGAGACATTGGCTTCTTGGTCGATTTGAGCAGCCTTCCAGCGGTACAGATAAACAGAATAGCCGAGGATGCGTAAAACAACAGTGCCAGCAAGGAAGAATCGCCGTTGAGGAAACTAAGGAGCGCAACTAGCACTCCCGCACCCGGTATGAAATCTAACCACCGACGATCCCCTATGACAGGCAAGGCATACCTGAGCAAGACGAAGAAGTCAATCGCGCCTAACACCATTTCCCATACGGTCAACCATTTCAAAGAATCGATCATGTCTAAAATAAAACTCATCGTTCATTTCCTCCGTTCGGCTCATTGGATTTCGCCCTGAGCTTAAGAGAGAAATATGAACGGAGCGTGAACTATGAACCTGTGGCTTCGGATGGTGGAACAACGGGAAGAACGACGGTGAAAATCGTTCCCTTCCCTATGGTGCTCTCCACCTTGATTTCTCCGGTATGGAGGGAAACAATCTTGTGAACGATGGCGAGCCCGAGACCGTTACCGCCATGGTTGCGGTTTCGCGACTTATCCGCCTTGTAGAACCGTTCGAAGATCCGAGGGACATCCTCTGCCGGTATGCCGATGCCGGTATCGGAGATAGCAACTTCGACTGTACGCGGGCTAGGCTGACCGATCGCGATGCGGATCCGTCCGCCGGGAGGCGTGAACTTGACGGCATTCCCGAGCAAATTCATCCACACTTGATTGAATTGATCCGGATCTGCCGTTATCGGGACGCTTATGCCGGGCAGAAGGTCCAATTCGACGAAAATCCCTTTGGCGGACCATTGGGGCTCGCAGGCGACGACGATTCGACGAATTTGCTCGTCGAGATGATACGTTTCCGTCTCGAACGGATGATGATCCGATTCCAGGGAAACGAGCTTTAGCAGATTATCGCTGAGTCTGGATAATCTGTCGCTCTCCGAGACGATGATGGCCAAAGATTGCTCGCGATCTTCCTCGGTCATCTCAAGCGAACGATCGCTTAACGCCTTCGCGAATCCGGAAATGGACGCGAGCGGCGATTGGATTTCATGGGATACGTTCGATACGAAATCTTGCCGCATGCTCTCCATTTGCTTGATTTCCCGTGCCATTTCATTGATGCTCCGGGAGAGAGTCCCCAGTTCGTCCTTGCGGTTGATTTTCGATTGGGCCTCGAAGTCGCCTTTGGCAAGCCTCTTGGTCACTTCCGTCATCGCCCGAAGAGGCTTGACCAAATATCTGCCGGCGACGAGAATGCATAGGCTTCCGATCGCGAGCATCAGAAACAGAATGGTCAAGAACAAGCGAATAATCGTTCCTTCGTTTTCGGACGAGCCCTCCAGGAATAAAGCGTAGCGGTGCCCTTCGGCCAAGAACGGAATGCCGACGAAAATTTCGTTGTCCGAACCGCCCGAACGGTACGTTCCTCCGTTCAGCACTGCGTCAACGGCTTCGGGTTTAATCTCCGCAAGCTTCTTGCCAGCGAGCTTTCCGTAGGCTTTCATCTCTCCATTGCCGTCGTAGAGCCGAATCGTATAGGAAACGAGTCCGGCCATGTCCGTCATAAAGGCATCGAGGTCGGGGGGACTTGTCTGTTCGTACACGCCAATTACACGATTTCCCGCCGCGCTCATTTCGTTTTTCCCCGCGTCGTTCAGATCGTGTTGGAAGAGGGCCAAAGCAAGAAGAAGGGAGGATACCAAGCTGACGAGAATGACGGCGAGGAAAGTCAGAACAACGCGAACGTATAACGTTTTCAACCCGGATTCACCACCAGACGATAACCGAGACTTCGCGCCGTTTCTATGCGGAAATGACGGACGTCGTCGGAGAATCTTTCCCGCAGCCTTTTGATATGTACATCAACGGTACGGTCGTCTCCTTCGTAATCCATCCCCCAGAGCTGGACAATCAATTGCTCTCTCGTAAAAATTTGCCCCGGATGGCCGGCCAGCATGAACAGCAGTTCGAATTCTTTCAGCGGTAACGTTAGCTCTTCCCCTCCCCGCATGACCTTGTACGTTCTCCGGTTCAGCACGATCTCCCCTAACGAGATGACTTGGGACGAGGCGATCCGGTAGCGCTTCAGCAGCGCTTTCACCCGCATCACGAGCTCGACCGGGTCGAAAGGCTTCGTCAAATAATCGTCGGTTCCAAGCCGAAAGCCTTTGATTTTCTGCCCGCTTTCTCCTTTAGCGGTTACCATCAGAAGCGGGATATCGGGATCGCTCTCCCGAATTTTCACGCACAAATCCCATCCGTCCATCCCAGGCATCATAATATCGAGAATGACCAGATCGACCCCCGCGCCCTCGACGATGGCAAACGCATCGATGCCGTTGTCCGCTTCGGCGATCTCGAATCCTTGGTTTCTTAAATAAAGGCGCATGAGCGCGCGAATATGCGGATCATCGTCCGCGATCAGAATGTTGACCATTCAGCCACTCCTTGGGTGGAAGCTCTAAAAAAAGAACGTCGCTCCTGTGCAGAAGCGCGTCCTCTTAAATGCTCGTCGTTATTTTTCTGATTTTACACTCCGGTTTTATTATAGAAAATACTGTAAGCATAAACAAGAGACGCGCAGTGAAGCAGGTCTAACATAAGCTAATCCTACTCTGCTTCTTGCGCATCCGCTTTCGTAACATGAACGGTGCCATGCGGATGGTTGGGCGGAGCGTAGATGGAATACACTTTAAGAGGACGATTGCCTGTGTTGGTTACGTTGTGCCATGTCCCTGCCGGAACCATAATGGCATAGCCATCGTGCGCCGTAACCTGAACATCCAGCTTATCTTTGCTGCCCCCCATCTGAACAAAGCCCTGCCCCTCTTCAATTCGTAGAAACTGGTCCGTCTTTGGATGGACTTCCAATCCGATATCCTCGCCCGGATTAATGCTCATCAGTGCCACCTGAAGGTGGTTTCCCGTCCATAATACGGTACGGAAATTGGTGTTTTGTTTCGTTGCTTGATCAATATCCACAACAAATGGCCGAGGACCATAATCTTGCAATACGATGTTCCTGTACCCATTGTAATACTGGGGATTCCAGCCGTAACACCATTGATTATTCCAGCGAGCCTGCATAGGGTTAGGCGATGGATAACTATAGCATGAATAAGGATACACGCTCATGCTCCTCTCGGTCATTTTCGAATCAACCCTTTATCCTATGCAGCCGCCTAGTTCCGGGTAAGCAAAATGGGCACCCTAACCCTGAATTTCACCCTTAATACCGCGCGGGGCGCTATTCGCCATATCGATAAACGAAGATTTCACTTCGCTTCCTGCACCCAACTCCTCGGTAAGGAATTTCTTCATTTCTGCCTCGAAGAACGTCGGATGCTGCTCCCATACGTCCTTCGGCAGCGTCACCTTGAAGTTTCCTTTCGCATCCGGGATCGTTAGCTTGTACTCGATGTCTTGCGGCAAGTCCAGTCCGGCCAATACGCCCATGTACAGCGCCCCCGGCTCCGTCACGCTGACAAGCGTTGGCGGTTTATCCGTGATGACCGTGCCTTCCTTCGGCAGCGTAATGTCGATGCGCAGGCTTGTGTCTTCCGGAAAATTGAACACGCGATTGTCGGGTAGCGTATACTTCACTCCGCCTAACGTTACAGACAAGTTCGTTTCCTCGTCATCTTCCGGTAAATAGTACATCTCATAATGGCCGCTTTCGTCCGTCGCGAACGACTTGGCGAAACCTTCGCCGTTGTCACGGTCAATCCAGACGACAGCGCCTTGCACCGGTCTGCCATCGGCATCTTTCACTACGCCTGCAATCCGGAATTTATCTTCCTGGAAAAAGGCGACCGATGCCGTCTTGTCGGCAATGAGTCTCGCCTTCACTTCTACCATGCCGGCTTGCTTGGCCGAGTCTGCAACGGATAGCACTTGAATCGGGTAATAGACGTTAACAAGAGCCGAGGCGGCTTTGCCTTTCTCTGCGGACGTTGCCGACAACGGCTTGCCGTCGACCTTCGCCTTGTCGGTCGAAACAACGTGGATCTCCGTCGCGCTAAGCAAACTCTGGTCCAGCAGAAAATCAAATCCCCCGTCAGCGCCGGTAACGATGTCCCGCTTATTCGTCCCCACATGAATGACCGCATCCACGACCGGCTTGCCGCTCATCAACAGCTTTCCGTTTACGCTCGAACGATGCGTGCCTTCCGTTTTCCACTGCTTTAATGTAAAAGCCGTTTGGTCCAATGCGATCCGGAAGTCGCCTTCCGGTGCCGTTTCCCCGTCCGGGCTTGCGCTTGGGCTGGCGATCGGGCTTGCATTCGGACTCGAGCTCGCGTTTTCATTTGAATTGGAACAGCCAGCAAGTGTGGCTGCCAGCAATACTGCAACTGTCGCACTTGCCAATATTTTGCGCATTACAAATTCACCTCGCTGAAACAAAAGCGGGTTCTGAAGAACCCGCTTTTGCATCGTGATGTATTTCATTATTTTGCTGCGTGAGCGTTGCCGTTATTCGCCTGGCCCGCGCTTCCTTGCGTTTTGTCGCCGCCAAGCGCGTAGACGTGAACTTTCGGTTTCGAGCCGCCGGAAGTAAATACAAGATACTGCTTGCCGTCTGCAGTGAAGAATGCAGGGGCAGCTTGAATGTTGTCGCCAGCCGTTTGGAACGTCCAGAGTACTTTACCGGACTTGATGTCCATCGCGTTGATTTTACCGTCAAGCTCGCCGTAGAAAGCAAGGCCGGTGTCCGTGCTCGTCAAGCCGCCGCGCATCATGTCCTTCGTTTTGTTCTGATACACTTGTTTGCCCGTGTTCACATCGATCGCCGTGATCGTTCCGTAAGGAACAACATCCGCCGGCGCTTCGCCCATTGCCGTACCGAACGCCCAAGCGCCGTTGAATTCTTTGTTGAATGCTTCGTCCTGATTTTTCGCGCTCTTCAGCAGCGAAGGGTATTCGATACCTGGAATGAGCACATAGTTCGTTGCCGGATCGTATGTTTCAGGCGCATAGTTCTCGCCGCCGAGAACGCCCGGATAGACGAGTACGCCTTCCGGAGTCGGTTCCGGGTGCTCGATTTTGGCAAACGGGATGCCATCCCATACGACATCGCCTGTTGCTGCATCCCAAGCCCACCATTGGCCGGACTTGCCGCCTTCGACGACGACTTTCTGCTGTTTGCCGTTAACCGTCGCTTTGAGGATCATTGGAGAAGCCGCAGCATCATAGTCCCACAAGTCGTGGCTGATTTCTTGCTTCGCCCAGATCAGCTTGCCCGTTGCGCTATCAACCGCAACGACCGAGTCCGTATACGGGTTCGCGCCCGGACGATCTTTGCCATAGAAGTCTGGTGCCGGGTTGCCGACCGAGAAGTACATGATACCCGTTTCTTCATCGATCGCAACCGGGTTCCATACGGCGCCGCCGCCGTGGTATTTGCTGTTCGCGAGCCAATCTTGTCCTTTAGGCGGAACAGTCCAGAATGGAGCGTCCCATGCCGGCGACAAGTCGCTTGCTTTGTAAGCCGCCACGAAGCCGCGAACGCCGTTGTCGCCGCCGCTGCTGCCGATGTAGATATTGCCTTTGTAATAAATCGGAGCCGTCGTTTCGTAATAGCCGTTTTCAACCGTTACGCCTTCGATAGAGTCGGCGATATTCGCGTCTTTTACGAGCGCGCCCGTGTTCTGGTCGACTGCGATAATGTGGTTGTTGGTCGTCAGCATGAATACTTTGCCTTCGCCGATTGCAACGCCGCGGTTGGCGTTGATGCCTGCTTTAGCCGATTCCTCAGCCATCTTCGCGTCAGGCTTCCAATGCCATTTCACATTGCCCGTCACGCCGTCGAACGCGAAAATTTGGTTGCCGGATGTCGTGATGTACACAACGCCGTCTACAACAACCGGGTACGATTGGTTACCGTTTTTCACGTCCGCATCCAGGGTTTTCAGGTCAGCCGACCAGACCACGCCTAGATCGTTGATGTTGTCGGCCGTAATTTCTTTGAATGGGACATGGCGATTGTTGCCCAGATCAAAACCGTACGTCGGGAAGTTCTCGAACGATGCCGGCGCCTGGGAAGCAGGTGCGGATGCCGACGGCGACGCGGATGATGAAGCCGAAGGTGAAGCGCTGCTGTCACTATTGCTGTTGTTGCTCGAGCAGGCCGTAAGGGCAAGTACTGCCGCTAACGCTGCGCCGGATAAAGCCATTTTTTTACTCAAAACGCTCAGCTCCCTTTTCTAGGGCGTGTCTGAATACGCCGAGGGCAGCAGATTTAGCCGTATTTTCGTTCCATGCAAGGAACTTTTGTGAAGGCGTACCGGGGGTACGTCGAGCAAAAGTGACGAAGCAGGGGGCGAAAAGGCGGTGAAAGATGCCCTGAGCGCGTGTTCAGACACGCCTTAAGATGTACCGATTCTTTACAGCTGCTAATCAGCCGTACTGCGGTTTTTCATATCGACGGGAAATAATCTTACTAATAAGATATATTTCATTAAGGGATATTACGCCTCAATTGTTCGGGCGTCAATGATGAAAAATGACTATTTCCAGCCATTTGCAGCTTATAAAGCAATTTTCATCGCATTTTCCAGCCGTTAACCAGACATTCCCCAGTCATTCTCGCCCAAGATTGTGCGTACAAGAGTTGACTGCCTGCCCCTTGAGGCGTATACTATCTCGTTGACGGGTTTCTTATTAGTAAGATATATCACCAAGAATCGATCATCAGGAGGGTCTATTAATGAAAAAAATGACGAAAAAATCCACCCTATTTCTTGCGATTACCGCACTTGCGGCAACAATGGCACTGAGCGCTTGCGGAAGCAAAAACAATGACAGCGCGCCGTCAAGCCCGGCTGCGAGCCCTTCCGCTTCTACGGAAGCATCTGCTCCTGCGGCAGGCGGCGAAACGAAAGAAATTACGATCAAAGCGTCGAACTTCCAATTCGATCAACAAGAGATCAAAGCAAAAGTCGGCGACACGCTTGTGATTACGCTGCAGAATGATAACGGAAACCATGGCATCGAATTCGCTGACTTCGGCGTCAAAATCAAAAACGGCGAAACCACGACGATCAAATTGGACAAAGCAGGCACGTTCGAATTCAATTGCTCGATCATGTGCGGCTCCGGCCACGATAACATGACCGGTAAAATCATCGTCGAATAATTGCATGATCGAACGCTAAAAGGACTTGAACGGTTCGCCCGTTCAAGTCCTTTTAGCGTGATTCGCTTAGCCTTTAGCGCTTGCAATCAGCTTGCCGTATATTTCATCCAGGAAAGCGATCTCCGCATTCGACAGCGGAGCGAACAGCCTCTCGAAATTATCGTCCTGAAGCTTTCTCAGCCCCGACAGCACCTGTCGCCCTTCGTCGGTAATGGCCAATGTGATCGCCCTTCGATCCTCTACGTCATCCCGCGTTCTCGTAATAAGCCCTTTCTCAAGCAGCTTGTTTGCGATCGATGTTATGCCGCCGGACGTAATCAGCGTAATTTGCACGAGGTCTTTGGATTGCTTAGGCCCTGTCAGATCCAACACGTTCAATACTTGAAACTGATTGACGGACAGGTCGGTCAGATTATGCAAGTTCCATTCCGTTTCCCACATTCTCCGGTGGATTTGAACTTTGTTCGAATACGACATGAGCATTTTCACTCTATCCATGACCTTGTCCATCCTCTGCTTGGAAGATCCTGTTCTCTTCTCGTCATTATACCGAATGTTATCCGCCAAAACATCTTGTAACAGCGAACAAATATTTAGACCTTCAGCGAGCCGCGGAAACCTCTAGCCCCGTAATAACTCTCTGCTCCATTGTGGTACACGAAAACAGTATCGTAGCGGCAATCGCAAAAAATCGCTCCGCCGAGTTTGCGAATCGGTGCAGGAGTCTTCACCCAGCTCGATGTTTTCAAATCGAACTGGCCAAGCTGCTGCAGCTCGCGGTATTGTTGTTCCGTCAGAAGCTCGATCCCCATCTCCAACGCCATTTCCGTCGCGCTATTTTCCGGCTTATGTTGTTTCCTTGACTCCAACGCTTCCCGGTCGTAACAAATATTCCTGCGCCCTGTGGGACTTTCCGCCGAGCAATCGTAAAAAATGTACTCGTCCGTCTCACTATCATAACCAACGATATCCGGCTCGCCGCCGGTTTCTTCCATTTCGTGAAGCGACCGCAGTTTGTCTGTTCGAGCCTCGAGCTTTGCCCGTACGTTAACCCACTCGAGTCCTTGATGGCGGTTCATGTTTTTCTCAAAACGGGCCTTTAAAACTTGGAACAGCTTTTCCTGTTGTTCCGTCGTAAGCTTTGTCATGTTCGTTCCTCCGTACAGTGAGTGATGATTCTAATTATAGCTTTTAAGAAATGCAAAATAAAAGATCGCTCTGTAAAAGAACGATCTTCATGAAGGTCAAAAATAGGTCATTTCAGCTTCTAGTAAACATTTTCTCGCTGGTGCTTAATCCCATCAATCCAAACAGTAGCATCCTCTTTGTTAACTTCGTATGCAATAACCCTCCGTCCTTATTGAAGGAGGAGGGTAGCATTATTACAATATCATCTCCGCAAATTCCAGCTATCGGAGCCATACTTCTCCCGGGCGAGCCTACTGGCGAGCTCCATCTCGTAGTCGGTTAGCTCTCCGGCAGTGAGATCAGTGTCCAGCTCTTCCGAGAATCCCGCCCGGAAGCTCTCTTCCAGATCCCGAATGGTGACGGGTGGCATCGATTTGCGGCGCAGACAGTCGTTAATGGCAACCGCTTTGCGTTCGAATATCTTTTTCATCCTCAACTTGTCCGAAGGTTCCTCGAAATGGAGAACGTCAAACAGTTGATCTGAGTCCAGCTCCAACAGGATGGAGCCATGCTGGAGAATAACGCCGCCGGAACGCATTTGTGCGCTTCCGGCAATTTTTTTCCCTTCAACGACGAGCTCGTATTTGGAAGGGGAATCGAAGCAGGCCGCTGACAGCGGCGAACCGGCGACTGCCTCTTCATCGCTTCGTGCCTCCGTCCCTGTCATGACCGCATCAAGACCCAGTTTTCGGAAGCCGTTCAGCAGCCCCTTGCTCAGCACGCGGTAGGCTTCCGCTACGCTCGTCGGGATGCCCGGATAATTTTCCGATACGACAATACTGTAGGTTAACTCTCTGTCGTGCAGCACCGCTCTTCCGCCAGTCGCTCTCCGAACGAAGCCTAAGCCGTGTTCGAGAAGCGCCTCGAAACTTACCTCTTTACTTGCTTGTTGAAAATAGCCAATAGACAAAGTGGCGGGGTTCCAGCCATAGAACCGGACGGTTGGAGGAACGAGCCCTTCCTGGTGCGCTACCAAAATAGCCTCGTCGATCGCCATGTTCTCCGCCGGTGAACGGTCCCCTGTGTGAACGAATCTCCACATCGCCCGTTACATCCCAAGCGCCTGCAGATCGGCTGCCAGCATCGCTTCCCCGATAATTTCCGACATCGTCGGATGCGGATGTATCATGCGGCCGACCTGCATCGAGGTCGCCTCCAGCAGCTGCGCTAACGCCGCTTCTCCGATGAAGTCTGTTACATGCGGTCCGATCATATGAACGCCCAGTACGGCACCGCTTATCTTATCGGCTACGACTTTGACGAAGCCGTCCGATTCTCCGAATACGAGCGCTTTGCCAATCGCCTTGAACGAGAATTTTCCGGTTTTCACTTCATAACCTTTATCGATAGCGGCTTGCTCGGTCAGGCCAACGCTGGCCATTTCGGGACGGCTGTATACGCACTTCGGTACGGTCACCGGATCGAGGGTATGCGGCTCCAATCCGCAAATACTCTCTACAGCCACAATGCCTTCATGGCTAGCGACATGCGCAAGCTGCAGGCCGCCAACGACGTCGCCGATGGCGTATACATGCTTATCGTCCGTTTGCATGAAGCCGTTTACCGCAATGACGCCCCGCACTACGCGGGCAGCGGTCCGCTCCAAACCGAACCCTTCCACATTGGCCGCACGTCCTACCGACACCAACATTCGTTCCGCCGTTATCGTCTCCGTTTTGCCGCCGCGTTCGATTTGCGCCGTCACTCCGCTTCCGTCCTCCAGCAGAGCAGTATCAAGAAGCGATGCCCCCGTTAGCACCTTAATCCGCCGCTTAGCGAACAGCCGCGACAGCTCGCGCGAGATGTCCGCATCCTCTGTCGGCACAATCCGGTTCGCCGCCTCGACGATCGTCACTTGAGCTCCGAAGTCGTTCAACATGGACGCCCACTCCACGCCGATAACACCGCCCCCGATAATGAGAACCGAAGCCGGAACAGACGTCATGTCCAGTGCTTCGTCGCTGCTCATGATTTTCTCATGTTGCGGCAAATCCGAGAAGCGTCGCGGGCGCGAGCCGGTAGCGACGATGAGATCGCGGAAACCGATTTGGATGTCAGGAGCAGCATCAGGATCGACATCTGACGCCGAATCGCCATCCATTACCCGGATGATTCCGTTATAATCGCTGGACGGTGTAGCTTCCTCAATCATCCCGGTTCCCGTGTACACTTCGATTTTGTTTTTTTTCATCAGAAACTGCACGCCGGTATGAAGCTGATTAACAATAGCGTTCTTGCGCGCTTGCACGCCGCCGAAGTCCAGCGATACGTCCGAGGCGCGAATGCCGAAGCTCTCGCTTCGTTTCATTGTCTCGTACAGCTCGGCGGAGCGAAGAAGCGCTTTGCTCGGAATACATCCTTTATGCAAACAAGTGCCGCCGAGCTTGTTCCGCTCAACAAGCGCAACCCGCTTACCTAGCTGAGAGGCCCGGATCGCAGAGATGTAACCTCCCGGACCGCCGCCCAAGATAACGATATCGTATGTGTTCATCGTTCAACCTCCACGAATGGCGTAGGATGTTATAAGGATGGCGGCTTGGCCGCATTGATCTTCTCGGTCAGCTTACGTCCGGTCGGCGTCTGAGCAAGTCCGCCGAGCGCCGTCTCGCGAAGCTCTCCGGGCATCTTCGAGCCGACTTCCAACATGACGCCGATCACCTCGTCCGAAGGAATCGCGCTTCGTACGCCGGCAAGCGCCATATCCGCCGCGGCGAGCGCGTTCACTGCACCAAGGCCGTTGCGAACGATGCAAGGAATCTCGACTAGCCCAGCTACAGGATCGCAAATCAGACCGAGCGTGTTCTTAAGCGCAAGACCGACCGCGTGAACCGATTGCTCGGGACTGCCGCCGCGCAGCTCGACGAGAGCGCCGGCCGCCATGCCGATCGCGGAACCAACCTCCGCCTGACATCCGCCTTCCGCCCCGGAAATAAACGAATTATTGGCGATAACATAACCGATCGCACCTGCACAGAACAGCCCGTTCACCATCTTCTCGTCGGTCCATCCGAATCGCTCCTGGGCGCTGACGAATACGCCCGGGATAATACCGCAGGAGCCTGCAGTAGGTGTCGCCACGATACGTCCCATCGAAGCGTTAACTTCCGATACGGCCAGCGCGTAAGCCATCGCTTTGCCAGCCCATTCGCCGACGCACGGTTCGCTTGCAGCTGTATGTTCGTTCACTTTGCGCGCATCTCCGCCCACGAGTCCGCTCCGCGACTGAACATCGCTCTCTATCCCTTTGTGGACGGCGGTTTTCATCACTTGATAATAAGCGGCCATCTGACCGACAATGGCTTCCCGCGACTCCCCGGTCTCATGCGCCTGCTCGGCGATCATCAGTTCGGTGATCGTCAGACTCTCCTGACGGCAAATCCGCATCAATTCCGCGAGCGTTCTGAATCGCATCCTTACAACCCCTTCGTCCTCATGAAGTCAGATCGACGACGGACACCCCATGAATATGCGGCAGCGAGGAAAGAGCATCGAGTAACGCTCCGTCCGGCCGCCGGTCGCATTCGACCACCGTCAATGCCGCTCCTTGTCTTTCCTTGCGATCCACGTTCATAAAACCGATATTTAAACCGGCATCGCTGGCCGCCGCCGTGATGGAAGCCAGAACGCCAACCTGATCGTCGTGAGCAATGACAAGCGTCGGATAATACCCCGAACAGCCCGCCGCAAAATCATTCATCGTATGAATTTCGATGTTACCGCCGCCGATCGAAGCGCCGCTTACAGAAATTTCTTTGCCATCCGCGGCAGCCTCGATTTTCACGAAATTGGGATGAGGAGCCGTGCCCGTCCCCCGACGCAGTTCGAATCGCATCCCCGCCTTCTCCGCTTCGGAGAACGCTTCGGGAATTCTATCGTCGTCGGTGTCCATATTGAGCAGCCCGCCAACGATAGCCAAGTCCGTGCCGTGGCCCGAATACGTTTCGGCGAAAGAACCGTATAGGGTAATGACCGCCTGGTCCGGCGTTCGGCCCAGCAATTGCCGGGCAACCCGTCCAATCCGAACCGCACCCGCCGTATGGGAGCTCGAAGGCCCGACCATAACCGGACCGATGATGGAAAATACGTTCTTGAATCTCATGGAGATAACTCCTATCGGGAAATAATCGCTTCGTATTGCTCGGGGGTAAGCAAAGCCGCTACAGCTTCCGCCGCGTCCCCTTCCACTTCTACTTCAACGATCCAGCCTTCGCCGTAAGGGTCCGCATTCACTTGCTCCGGGGAATCGAGCAAAGCTTCGTTGACTTTAACGACCGTTCCGCTAACGGGGCTGAACAAGTCGGATACGGTTTTGACCGATTCGATCGTTCCCATAGGCTGGTTCGCCTCGAGCGTCGCTCCGACTTCGGGAAACTCGACGAAAACGATGTCGCCAAGCTGATGTTGCGCGTAATCTGTAATGCCGATCCGGATTACGCCGCTTTTGGCCTCCGCCCATTCATGCTCCTCCGAATATCCCAATCCCGCTTTAATTTCGCTCATTTCCATCTTCCTTTCGGCTCGTATTGTACATATTGTACGCAAAAAAGGACAGAGATCTGGCTAAGCGCCATGATCTCTGTCCTTGGTACCTGAGAGTTTAAGCGGTCTTGCGACCCCGTTACCCCTTTGGTGGCTGTTCGCTCTCTCCAGAGTCGCGTCGGATGGCGGTTCTTGTACCTGAGAGATTAATCTTCCGGCTGGCTGGCCGTCGACTTGCTCCTTCGGTGCCTGGCGGTTCCCAGGTCTCTCCCTGCCATCGTCATCCGCAGCATATACTTCACCAAGCGTAATTCAGGATTTGCCCTCGTGTCAATATGCGTTGAAAATAAAAAAAGGGCTCCATTTGTGGGTTGACATCGCTTCCATTGGCATGCCTTAATAGAGGATAACAACCGAAAATGCGGATGATGGCAACGGGAGAGACTGCCAAGACACAGTTGGCGGCGCCGAAGGAGTAAACCCGGCAACGGGTGAATCTCTCAGGCAAAAGGACCTTTGCCGGACGCACCTCTGGAGAGCACGATCGGTACGCCTAAGGCGTAAGCGGCGTCACCCAAGGGGAAACCCGGACACCGGCTTCGGTTCGGGGCAACTCTCAGGTACAAAGGACAGAGCGAGAAGGATACGTAGGCGGCAACATGCTGCTTGCGTATGGCCTTTTTGCTGCTGTCCTTTTTTCTATCATTCACAAGGAGGAGAACCCGGTGACCGAATTAAAAAGAACCCCACTTTACCCGCTCTATGCCGATTATCCCGATGCTCGTTGCATCGACTTCGGCGGTTGGGAGCTTCCCGTCCAATTTTCGGGCATTCAGAAAGAGCACGACGCCGTACGCCAGCAGGCCGGCTTGTTCGACGTCTCCCATATGGGCGAGTTCAGGGTGACTGGCAAATTCGCGGAAGATTTCTTGCAAAAAATGACGACGAACGATGTTTCGAAGCTGACGGACGGTCAGGCCCAATATTCGCTTATGTGTTACCCGGACGGCGGCGTAGTCGACGATCTGCTCGTGTATCGGATTACCGCCGACCAGTATATGCTCGTCGTTAACGCCTCCAACATCGACAAAGACTACGAATGGCTGCGCGAGCATCTGGTCGGGGACGTCCTGCTGGAAAATATCTCGAACGAGCTGGCGCTGATCGCCTTGCAAGGGCCTAACGCCGTTGCGGTCATGAATGCGCTTGGATCATATCCTGAAGCAAGCGAGCTTCAGCCTTTTCATTTCGCCTCGGACGTATCCGTCGCAGGCGTTAAAACGCTCGTCTCGCGAACCGGCTATACCGGCGAGGACGGTTTCGAGTTGTATGTGCTTGCGGACCAAGCTCGGGACGTCTGGAACGCTCTGATTGCTGCCGGTGAACTGTTCGGACTCGTACCGGCAGGACTTGGCGCCAGGGATACGCTGCGTTTCGAAGCGCGGCTGCCGTTGTACGGTCAGGAGCTGTCAAAGACGATTACTCCGCTCGAGGCGGGCGTTGGCTTTTTCGTGAAACTGACCAAGGAACATTTCGTCGGCCGCAACGCGCTGCTGGCGCAGAAAACGAACGGCGTGCCGCGCAAATTGGTCGGCATTGAGATGATCGACCGCGGTATCCCGCGTACGCATTATCCGGTCTATGCGGACGACAAGCTGATCGGCGAAGTGACTACGGGAACACAGTCCCCGACGCTCAAGCGCAATCTGGGTCTCGCCTTGATCGATGCCGGTTATGCCGAGCTCGGTACCGAGCTTTGGGTCGAAATTCGGGGCAAACGGCTGAAAGCCGAAGTCGTAAAGACGCCATTTTACAAAAGAATGCCTAAGGAGTGAGATTGGTGGCCGTTAAACAACATCGCTACATCCCCGTAACCGAGCAAGACCAGATCGACATGCTCCGGACGATCGGCGTCGAGTCGACCGAAGATCTTTTCCGTGATATTCCCGAATCGATTCGTTATCGCGGCGTCCTGCCGATGTCATCCGCGCTTGACGAGATTTCGTTGCTGCAGCATATGAAAGAATTGTCCGGTCGCAACGCGGACACGGATCGGTATGCCAGCTTCCTCGGCGCCGGAATCTATGATCATCATATTCCCGTCATTATTAATCACATGATTTCCAGATCGGAATTTTATACGGCTTACACGCCTTATCAACCGGAAATCAGCCAAGGCGAACTACAGGCCATCTTCGAATTTCAATCTTATATTTGCGAGCTGACCGGCATGGCGATCGCCAACGCCAGTATGTACGACGGAGTAACCGCGCTGTCCGAAGCAGGGGCATTGGCGGCCGGTGCGACGAAAAGGAAACGGCTCGTCGTCTCCCGCACGTTTCACCCGGAAGCACGTGAAACTCTGCGGACGATGGCCCACGGCTTGAACCTTGAGCTTGTCGAGGTCGGCTATGCGAACGGCGTGACGGATCTGGACGCTCTGAAAGAAGCCGTAACCGGCGAGACGGCAGCTGTGCTTGTCCAATCGCCGAACTTCTTCGGCTGCGTCGAAGATATTGCCGCGATTGAACCTCTCATTCATGGTGTCAAAGGACTGCTCGTCGTCAGCACGAATCCGATGTCGCTCGGTTTGCTTGAACCACCAGGTAAACTCGGCGCCGATATCGTTGTCGGAGATGCGCAACCGCTCGGCATCTCCCAATCGCTCGGCGGTCCGACTTGCGGTTTCTTCGCGGTCGCGGAACCGCTCATGCGCCGGATGCCCGGCCGAATCGTCGGCCAGACGACCGATATCAACGGCAAACGCGGCTTCGTGCTGACGCTTCAAGCCCGCGAACAGCATATCCGGCGCGAGAAGGCCACGTCCAACATTTGCTCTAACCAGGCTCTGCTCGCTCTGTGCGCTTCGATCTACTTATCGACGATGGGCAAGGAGGGCTTGCGGGAAGCTGCCAACCTGAATTTGCAGAAAGCGCACTATGCATCCCGCCAGCTTGCTGATCTGAACGGCTTCTCGCTTGCATTCGACGCACCGTTCTTCAACGAATTCGTCGTTCGGCTTCCTGATGGTGTTTCCGCGAAGGACATCAACTTGAAGCTTCTGGAGGCAGGGTTCATCGGCGGCTACGACCTGGGAGTCGCATATCCCGAGCTAAAAGGCCATATGCTTGTCGCCGTCACCGAGAAACGCACCAAAGCCGAAATCGACAGCTTCGCGAACAGACTGGGGGAATAGGCATGACGACCGCTACAACTACCGCCAAACCGGAAAAAGCGCTCATTTTCGAATTAAGCAAACCCGGACGCGTCGCTTACGCGCTTCCTCCCTGCGACGTACCTGAGGTGGAGCCTTCCGAATACATTCCGGCGGCTATGCTGAGACAGAAGCCCGCTGCATTACCTGAAGTGTACGAAGTGGACGTGATCCGCCATTACACGGAGCTGTCCCGACGGAACTTCGGCGTCGACAACGGATTTTATCCGCTCGGCTCCTGTACGATGAAATACAATCCGAAAATCAACGAAGACACTGCCCGGTTCGCCGGCTTCGCCAAAATCCATCCTTATCAGCCGGAAGAAAGCATTCAGGGCGCGCTTGAGCTGCTATACGTCTTGCAAAACGACATAGCTGCATTGACCGGTATGGATCAGGTAACGCTGCAGCCAGCCGCCGGAGCGCACGGCGAATGGACAGGATTGATGATGATTCGTGCTTATCACGAAAGCCGCGGAGAGACGCGTACCAAGGTCATCGTCCCCGATTCCTCGCACGGAACGAACCCTGCGAGCGCTACGATCGCCGGATTCGATACGATTACGATCAAGTCGAACGAGCGAGGACACGTCGACCTAGACGCGCTCCGCGCCGCAGTCGGCAGCGACACGGCCGCGCTTATGCTCACCAACCCGAGCACTCTCGGCCTTTTCGAAGAACAAATTGTAGAGATCGCGCAGATCGTCCATGAGGCTGGCGGGCTGCTCTATTATGACGGGGCGAACTCCAATGCCATCATGGGCATTACCCGTCCTGGCGACATGGGCTTCGACGTTGTACACTTGAATTTGCACAAAACGATGAGTACCCCTCACGGCGGCGGCGGTCCCGGAGCCGGGCCGGTCGGCGTTAAGAGCAGGCTGATCGCTTATTTGCCGAAACCGGTCGTCTGCAAGCGCGAAGACGGGACGTATTTCTTCGATTACGACCGTCCGGAATCGATCGGCAGGGTGAAGGCGTTCTACGGCAACTTCGGCATTCTCGTTCGGGCGTATACGTATATTCTTACGTATGGTCCGGAAGGGCTTCGCCGCGTATCCGAATGCGCAGTGCTGAACGCCAACTATATGATGCATAGGCTCGCTCCGCACTTTGAAATTCCATATCCCGGCGTGTGCAAACACGAATTCGTCATGTCGGGGCGCGGCTTGAAGCCTTACGGCGTCCGCACGCTCGACGTCGCCAAGCGATTGCTCGATTTCGGCTATCATCCGCCTACGATCTACTTCCCGCTTAACGTTGAGGAATGCATCATGATCGAGCCGACCGAGACGGAAAGCAAAGAAACGCTCGATGGCTTCATCGACACGATGATCCAGATCGCCGAGGAAGCGAAGACGAATCCTGAGCTTGTTCTTAATGCTCCGTATACGACAGTCGTGCAACGGCTGGACGAAACGACGGCGGCTCGAAAGCCGGTGCTGAACTGCGCCTGCGGTTGATACCCGATGGGGGATGTCCCATAAGTCATACGAGATGACTGATGGGGCATCCCTTGTTTTGTGCTCACGATATAAATCTTGCGGAAATGTATCTTTTTCCGGCTGCAACTCCAGCCCGGTTGCCAGTTGCAGCCTGGAGATACTGCGCCAAACGCATTAAATCGAGCACATAAGGCACCTCCGTGCTGGAGATAGTGCGCCAAATGCATTCACTCGAGCTCACAAGGTGCCTCCGTGCTGGAGATAGTGCGCCAAACGCATTAAATCGAGCGACCAAAGCACCTCTAGAACCGAGATAATACGCCACTTACTTATGAGATAGCCCCTTTGAACAAACTCAAATTAGCCCAGGAGGAATAAATAATGCCTACAATGGTTGACTTGGCCAAATACGCCGACCTTATTGTTAGAACGGCTGTACATATTCAGCAGGGTCAGGATTTGTGGATCAACGCCTCTATCCATAACCCGGAACTCGTTCGTCTGATCGTTAAACGCGCCTATGAAGAGGGAGCGAAACAAGTCCATGTCGAATGGCGAGACGAGCAGGTGACAAAGCTAATGTACAGCCTTGCGCCGGACGAAGCGTTAGAGCAGTATCCGGCTTGGCGGGCGCAGGCCATGACGTCGTTGGCGGAGCAAGGCGGGGCTTATCTGTTCATCGTTTCCGACGACCCTGAGCTGCTCAAGGAGATTGATCCTAAGCGGTTATCCGATTACTCGCGAGTCTCTTCGGCCGCTCTTGCCACTTTCAGAAAATACATGTCTGCGAAGAGAATGACCTGGTCTCTCGTTGCCGCTCCTTCGGACAGTTGGGCCAAGCTCGTTTTCCCCGAGCTCGATACGAAAGCAGCCGTCGAAGCGTTGTGGGACGCGATTTTCCAAGCTGTTCGCGTCAAAGCCGACAATCCTGTCCAAGCTTGGGAAGAGCATAATCGCATCCTGCTCGCCAAGCGCGCTTATCTGAATGACAAACAGTACAAGAAGCTCCACTACAGAGCCCCTGGTACAGATCTTGTTATCCGGCTGCCGGACTATCACCTCTGGAACGGCGGCATCTCGAAGAACGAACACGGCAATACGTTCAACCCGAACGTGCCTACCGAAGAAGTCTATACGGCGCCGCATAGAGACGGCACGAACGGAGTCGTACGCAGCACCAAGCCGCTGAGCCATCAAGGGAACTTGATCGAGAATTTCAGCCTTACGTTCGAGAACGGTCGCGTAGTAGATTTCAAAGCCGAGAAGGGATACGATTCCCTGAAACAAATGTTAGACTTGGACAACCACTCGCGATACTTGGGAGAAGCCGCACTCGTTCCGCACCAGTCTCCGATCTCGGATTCGAACATCATTTTCTTCAACACATTATTCGACGAAAATGCTTCCAACCATCTAGCCTTAGGTAACGCGTACCCAACCTGCGTGGAAGGCGGCACGACCATGTCTCGCGAGGAACTGGAACAAGCCGGACTGAATCAAAGCATCCTCCATGTCGACTTCATGATCGGTTCGGCCGATATGGATATCGACGGCATCACAGAGGATGGCCGGGTCGAGCCGGTGTTCCGCAAGGGTAATTGGGCGTTCTAGGATCGTGGTTGAGGAAGGTAGATAGTGAGCAAAAAAGTAACGGCCTGTGACCTGCAACTCCATTAAGGAGTATGCAGATACACAGGCCTATTACATTTTCATTCATAGTGGCGGCCTCTAGGCCATGGGGAAGTACATCCCCTTGCTCCTTAAATTAAATCAAATCGGACTTCTGAAGCAGGTTTCGAACCATCATCGCAACTTCGGCTCTCGTAACAAAGGCTTTCGGCGCCAAACCTGCTTCGCCTCTGCCCGATACGATGCCGGCTTGTACGCTATCGGCGATGCCGTTCTTCGCCCAATTGGATGCCGCAGCCGCGTCCGCGAACGAACGAAGCACCGCGTCTACCGATTGTGCCGGCAGCTTGCCTTTCAAACCAGTAACCTTCATCGCCTTGGCGATGATCGACATTGCTTGTTCCCGCGTGATTTGTTCGTTCGGACGGAACGTGCCGTCTTCGAAGCCGCTGATTAACCCATACTTGACTGCAGTGTTCACAGCACTGCCGTACCAGTCCGAAGCTTTCACGTCCGGGAAGGCGGATGCTCCGCTCTCCAGCTTCAGTCCAAGACCGCGAACGACAATTACAGCGAACTCTGCGCGCGTGATCGTGCGGTCGGGACTAAATTGACCATTGCCCGTCCCTTCGATAACCATCCGCGATCCCATATCGTTGACCGCATCCTTCGCCCAATGCTTTGTCATATCGGCAAATTCAAGCGGGTGCCAGACAACGGAGTACGTACTGTTCGTTAAGCTGTTGATCTTCACATAAGATTTGCCGTCGATGACGACCACCTTCGTCGGAACGTGGCGTACCGTACCGTCCGGATCGACGACGACGCCCGTCGTAATCTTGCTCGGGTCGACACCTTCCGGAATCGCAATCGTCCGCTCTACGTATGCGTTGAAATGGGTAACTTCAACTGTCTTGTCCCCATAAGTCCCGCGCACCGTAAATTCAACCGGCGGAGCGACAAGCGTGAATGTGCCTTTCGCTGCCGCATTTTCCACCCATTTGATCTGATCTGCGGCCGGAACGGCAATTTCGATCTGTACCTTGATGTCTGCCAGCGCCACCGACTTACCTAATTTTTCGGAAAGCGCGTCGATATTGATTTGCTGCGCAGGCAGCGTGTAAGTCGCTTTTTCCGTCTGGAGAACAAGCGTAGCCGATGCTTTCTCCATACTTTTGACAATCTGTCCATTCAACTCGCCGATGATCGAATCCGCTGCTGTTTTGACCGGTATAGTCACAACCGCATGGCTGCCTTCCGCATCCAGCTTCGCTTGCAGCTTGACAGGATCAATGGTCACGGTCGTCGTCTTCACGCCGCCGAACTCGGACGTCTTTGACTTGCCCAGATTTTCGACCTTGCCATTAACGAGAACTTCAATATCATTCGTGACTGGTATAGATGTTGAAGGTCCTGGCGTTATTACCGGTGGCTCTGCTGCCACCACAGCCGTTGTCTGTCCGAAGCGGACCACTTTGCCTGTTAACGTGTCGACCTCCGCAACGCCAATTTTATCGCCGTTCGCAGCCGGAATAAGACCTTCGGCAGGAAGGTTCGCGTATCCTGTTAGCACCTCATCCACGTTCGGCACGATCACGTTCCCGCTCTCGAAATTACGGTATACCAGCTTATGGCCCGTCGTTGCACCCGGCGTCACCGTCAGCTTCGTCATGCCGTCATTCGCCGCGCCGCTCGGGTCGCTGGACGTGACCGTCAAGCCCGTTGCCGCACCCGGTCCCTCAGGCTCATTCATCACAATAGCAAACGTTTGACCGATATGAATCACTTTTCCCGTACCCGTATCCAGCTCCACGACTCCGATCTTATCGAAGCTCGTCGCGGAAACGATACCGCCTTCAGGGAGATCCGTATAATCGGTCAGATCGAGAACGTCTCCTATGTTCGGCACAATCACATCGCTGCTGCCGAAGTTGCGATACACCAGCTTGTGACCCGTCGTCACGGCGGGCGCCACTACTAGCTTCGTCTTGCCGTCGTTCTCCGCACCGCTCGGGTCGCTCGACGTTACATTCAAACCGCTTACCGTAATGTCGAAGGTTCCCTCGCTTGGATTGACCTTATAATCGGTTCCATGAAAATTACCCGAATAACCGGAGTAAACCGCTTTAAGGGTATGAACGCCTTCCGTTAAATCGTTGTAGTTGTTTAAAGGAAACATCCCGTATGGAGGTAGTGCTGATATGACCGACGATAACTGCACGTTGTCCGTTTTAACAACGCCGTCAACGTAGAAGGTCAGCGTCCCCCCATATACAGACGAGGAAAACGGCGGCTGCATATAGGATGGGGCACCCAATACGGTCGCGGTATAGCTTGGGATGTTCATTGTCCCGATTACGACATTCCTCGTACCGCTTACCGATGTCGTCGAAGGCGTTCCGCCGATCGAAAGCCTGGTGGTACTTTTGTTGCCCGCCCAGTCAACTGCCTCGACCTCATAAGCGGCGGATGTCGAGGGGGCGGTTAGCGTGTATGTCGTACCGTAAACCGGGTTAAGCTCAGGCACCCCATTGACATACATATGATAATAACGAACGCCGCTGCCCGTGCCATCGGTGGCCTCGTCCCATGATAAAACGACATCACCGGCGCTGTCCTCATCTTGGGTGATAGAAGCGTCGTTCCCCCATACAGGCGACGTACTGTCGATGAAGATGCGAGGATAAAAGACGCTAGTTCGATTACCGTACTGGTTCACGAAATAATACCCGTCGTCTAATTCATGCCATCCATCGTTTATGCCGCTCGTATGGAGTGTGAATGACGCGGATGCATATGTTCCTGCGTGAAAAGTATCTACAGGCGTATCATTGTTATCTGCTCGGTATACGCTAATCCTATGGCCGTAGCCCAACGACCTGGAATCCATGTTGATTTGAATATTTTGCTCGCTTACGTTCTTGACGGATACGTATAAAGGTTCCATATTAAAACGGATGTCCATGCCGGCGTATAACTGCGGATAACGGCCGTTCTCCATATACCACACATGCTCGAAATCCCAGTTGTTGTCTTCGTCTTCCGAATCGGATGTGAATGTTGCCTTGTTTTTCATCTGATTAGTGTTTCGTCCAATGCCATACAGATGGGCATCGGACACATCGCCATCCGGTTGGCCCGACGCTTGCGTATCCCAATAGGACGCGATGACATTTGAAAGTTCATTGTAATTAATGCCAATTAACCCGTTCGCTGGACCAAACGTGGTGCCTACATAACCTGCGGCATAACTATTCTGAACAAAGTCTTCGAAAGAGAATCCCATCAAGCCGCCGACAAAACGTGTGCCGATGATATTGCTAGTGGAATAAGAATGATAGATTTTGCTATTTGACGACGCGCCTATTAGACCGCCAATATTGTCTATGGTAAAAATGGTCGATCCGACTGTCCCTGTTGAATAGCTTCTGAGAATTTGCGCATCATCGGCATATCCGAGCAGCCCTCCCATAGAATCGCCTATTTCGTCTGGATCCAAACCTCCTCCTGTAACCGCAGCTTCGGCATGAGAGTTATATACCGTTCCGGTCATCAAAAACCCTGCCAGTCCACCAACCGAATTTGCACCAGTCACGGTACCCCGACCCATATGATTGTAAGCGAATACCAGATTCGAATTGTCGTCAACTCCGCTGGCACTGCCTACCAAACCGCCGACATTTTTATTTCCTTTTACGTCTCCCTTGGCGGAAACGAACATCAAGGATGCCCAGCTGTCTTCTTCCGTTTGTTCCATTAACCCGGCAATGATGCCTACATTATCGTGACCGATAATGCCTCCGTTACCGGTTTCAACCGTTAAATCGAAAACATGCCCGTTTTCGATTTTGGAGAACAAACCGACATTGTCGTCATCCGGCCTATTGATCTGCAAACCGCTGATTTTTTTGCCGTTTCCGTCGAATGTTCCGGAGAAGCCGGAGTCGTCTCCAAAACCAATCGGATAGAAATCGTATGTAAGAATAATGTCATTCACCAAAAGATAATGACCGCTCCAAAGATAATCACCTTGCCCGATTGCATGCAAATCCGCCGCTTTGGTGATTTTCCACGGATTCTCCTCCGTACCTTCCCCTGACAATGGATCACGAGCTGCATACGCCACTTTTCCTGCCAATGGCGAGAGTAACGACAACACCAGAAGCAACCCGGACAACATGAACTTAAGCTGTCTGCCGGGCGAAACCGCAATTCTCTTCGTACCGTTCATTTTCTTCACCTATAACCCACCTTTGCTAGGTATGATTTTTCCGTCATTACCACCGTTGGAAGAACCGCGACAATGCCGATCATGGGAATTGCTAGTCCCCGATGACTTTCTGTAATCATTCTCATCATGACCGCCTTTCTTGGAATTTTTCGACATATTGATGGTACATACGACATTATAACCAGTGCGATGTTGCAAATTTGTTGCAAAAAGAAGGGATGCCTATCTTCATTTTGTTTTGACACAAATAAAGGAGGGCGATTTTCGCCCACCTTAACCTGTTACTATAAAAGCAATTCATCAATCTATCCAACCAAGCGTTTTCAGCGTCCTTACAAGTACGGCCGCAGCTTGTGCGCGTGTTGTTTTACCTTGAGGGCTGAACGTGTTCGCGTTGGTGCCGGACATGATTTGCAGCGTGACAATCAGAGCGACGGTCCTGTCTTCGATGCTTCTTCCTCGTTCACGGAATTTTTTTTAATCTGTTACCGTAAAGATCGTATCGTTTTTTTTCAGATACTTCATTCTCTGCGAATAGTCTTGATCTGCATCGGCTTTCGTCAATATGTTACTGGAAACTAACAAGTCATAAAATGTCCTCAGCATCGGGGCTGATATACTCAGTATCTGGTCTGATATATACATAGGAAGTCTTTCGCAAGTAATCATCATTCTTTGGCCGTCAATCAGAACGGAGGCTAGTTTTGCAGGTTGCACAAGCTCAATCTGTACGCCCCTCGCGTCCATAATAAAGTACATTTCCTTCCCGTTTTCAAACGCTATATGTTTGACTTCTGCCCCGTTTGCCAACCGGCTCTGTACTTCTTTCATCGAATAACCCGGGTTAGGATCATTTTCCAAAAGCCATTTAGCAAAATCTTTCGTTTCGACGTCATCCGTGTCATATTTTCCCCAAGCCTTCCCATTGTCCTTGCTAATCATTACAGAGTTATCATTCATGACGCGCACATATATCTCGTTATCGATATATATTGCCCGATATTTGGAAGCAATAAGGTTGTCGATCAACATCGGCACATCGGCTTGCCTGAAGGTTAAATCGATTGGCATGAGCACTGTCGTGGATTGACCTTGGTACAGGTTGGGTACGACTTCGGCTACAGGTTCGTCGCCTCCCGTTGCAGCTTCCGTTTCGTCCCGTGCAGAAGTCGCAAAGACGGTAACGACGCTAACTGCAATTGTAATTGCAAGCAGCATTGTCCTAATGGAGGTTTTCTTTGTTTTCATAATCGAAATAATCCTTTCTTCGATCGGCTTTTTAGCAAAATGGCTCATCATTGGAAACATCCCGCTTCTCTTTTCTTCCAAACTGACAAGTGCCAAAGCGTAAGCTGACTTCGTGCTATTCCCAAATGTCCGTATCACTGTTTCATCGCATGACAGCTCGATGTCACGGTTGGCGAAAACGTACATCACCCACACGACAGGATTGAACCAATGAACACTTACGCCTGCGGCAAACAGCCACTTTTTAAGTGTGTCATATCGTTTAATGTGCGTAAATTCGTGAGTCAGGATAAGGGCAAGTTGGTTTTCATCGGTATAGTCTAAAGCTTTCGGCAAGAGGACAACCGGCCGTAAAATCCCGTAGGTGAGCGGAGTCGAAATGTGATCCGCTTGCCGGATTTGAACCTTTCGCCATAAACGATTGGATTGTTGCCATTCTCTAATAAAATTATTGTTGATAGGCAATGACATTTTGTAATTTTTGCGACTTCTTAAATGCGGGATGATAAAGTATAAAGCACATAACGTGAAGCCGATAAGCCATGCCCATACAATAGGCGATAGCTGCGAAGCTATCTGCAAGGGCTCGGTTGGAAAAGTCATATTTTCTTTTACCGGCGGCATGCTAACCGTGCCTCCATCAGTAAGGAGGGGGCTTTCTGTTACGGGAGTTCCTTCTTTTCCTGCAAACATTCTGCCGCTTAAATAGTCGAGCACCGTAAAGATGCTAAATTGCGAATGAACGGAAACAGGTACCAGCAGTTGAACTAACGCAACACTCCAGAGAAACATAAAAGTCATTTTCGGCAACTTGTGAAGGAGTATCCAACGAAAAAACAGGATCGCAACAATTAAAATGGAAACCGACAGACTTGTTTCCAGTAACGGCATCCCCCACCTCATTCCAAACTCTCAATCAGTTGCTTCAAGCGGGTAATCTCCTCAGCCGTCAGCCGTTTCTGACCTAGAAGCGAAGCAATCAGCCTGTCAGGGGCCCCATTATACATTTTATTGATAAGTTCTGTTGTTTCGTGCTCCTGCGCCTGCTCCCGTGTTACCAGTGCATGACATACAAAATTAGGCTCTTTCCGTTCGATCGCCCCTTTATCAAGGCACCTTTTGATAATGGTATAGGTTGTTGTTTTGCTCCAGCCTATTTTTTCTTTGGTTATTTCTGCAATCCTCTTCGCGGCGGTATCGCCATCCCTCCATAAGATTTCCATAATATTAAGCTCGCTGTCGAAAAGCTTCATCATTAAACGGTAACCTCCCACTCACATTAACAGTCATTCTACTGCATTAGAATACAATTATATTCTACTTCAGTAGAACGACCTTGTCTAGTGACAACTGTTATTCCCCCAACAAAAAAACGCCGGGTGACCCGACGTCTGAAATACATCATCAATGCATTTTGTGAACCCCCTTCATTTAGCCTCCATTTCGACTGTTCTAAACCCCTCCAAGAAAGCATCAAGCACCTTCATCGTCTCATCCAAAGCTTCCGGCTTCGCGGATTCATTAGCAAGCCAAAGCGCCGTCTCGTTTAAGCCGCCCGATATAAAATGGGTCAGAGCGTCGAGGGGGAGCATTCGAATATTTCCCTGCTCCTGCATCATCTCAAGCTGCCCCCTCAACAAACGCATGGAGTGGCTCTTGTCCATCTCCCGCCACGTTTCCCAGCCGAGAATCGCCGGACCGTCTATCAGCATAATTCGCCGATTGCTCTCCTCAACGGCAGCCAGAATGAACCCTCGGCATCCTAAATAAAGCTGCTGCCATGGATCTTCGCTTGTCGCAGCGTCTCCCTCGACTCGCTCGGCGACCTCGCGCTGGACATCCTCCAGTACAGCTCGAAACAATTCCTTTTTGCTGCGAAAATGATGGTAGACAGCGCCGCGCGTCAGTTGCGCTTCATGAACGATCGACTCCAACGCCGCATTCGCATAACCATGCTCGGTAAAATGGACTCTAGCGATCTCGATCAATTTCCGTATCGTTTCCGTTGTGTCCGCTTTGCTTCTTCTCATGCCCTTATTTCCACACTTCCTCGGTATACTGATTGTTGAAATCCCCTGTCGGAGGGATGATGGAAATAACATCGATCAACACTCCGTTCGGATCGGAAGTGATGAAATGCCGCTGTCCAAAATCCTCGCTTCGAATCTCTCGTTCGAGAGGAAGCCCCGCTCCTCTAATCAATCGCTCGTAATCAGCATCAACGTCGTCTACTTCAAAGTTAAGGATGAGCCCTTTCACTTGCGTCCTGTACGCGCCCGGAATGGTCGAATGAGCCGCATCGAGAATGGCCAACTCGAATGGGATATCACTGCCGGACATTTTCAAGCTGACATACCAATCCGCCTCAAAAACCTTCTCGAACCCGAAGTGTTCCACATAAAATGCAGCCGTGGCCGCAACTTGCTCCGTTAGGATGACCGGATAGAAACTCGATACTCTCATTAAGACAAAAACTGACGCCCGTAAATTACAGACGCCAGTTGCTGCTTAACCTCATCTAAGATTACTTTGTCGGCCCTTCTTTCTTCAGACTTACATCGTCTACATAGAAATCTCCCAATTGACCCGAGCCCGTAAAGATTCGCAGTTGGGCCGCTTCCAGGGTTCCGGTCCAAGTCACATTGAGCTTGTAAAATAGCTTTGTCCAATCGCCGAATCCGGATAAGCCTTGCGTGTAGCTGGTCTGTTTGCCCCCGTCGTACTGCACCCAAATTTGAATGACTCCGTTCATATTCCCTGTCCCCGCTTTAAGCCACGCGGACAAATCATAGTCGCCTTGGCCGCTCCCAGTCAAAATATCTTTAATATTCTGCCTTGGCCCTCCATACTCGTCCAGTCGACTCGTAACATGAACTGATTTGGCGCCTTCATGAACGGGATCAGTGACGCTGGTCAGGGTACTTGCTCCATCCGTTACCCAACCGTTCGTATCCGCCTCGAATCCATGGTTGTTCAGCAATTCGGGAGCTGCGTCCAACGTTGTGAAGCTCCATACCGGGCCTACCGTAATGCCGCTATCGTTCCTCTCGTCAACTCTCCAATAGTAGGTTGTCCCTGCCTCCAAAGTGCCGGGTGTATATGTTGTTCCTGTCTGGTTGCGTACAAAAGGCGGCGAACTGCTCGTGCCGAAATACACATCATGCGATGCAGATCTGGAGCCGGCTGTCCACGTCAGCTCGGGCGCGAGAATTGTACGCGTTCTGCCGGTTGACGGATACGGGTTCGTCGCTTTGTCGGGCGACGCTTTCTCTCCGACCTTCTTGAGAGCGACATCGTCTGCGTAGAAATTGCCTGTCTGACCGTTGCCCGTCAATATCCGCAATTGGGCAGCTTCAAGGTTTCCGGTCCAAGTCACGTTGATTCTGCTTGCAACCTCTGTCCAATCTTTAAAGTTCGTCAGCGGGGTGTAGTAATAGTTCTCCTGACCGCCATTCGATTTGACCCAGACTTGAATGAGTCCGTCCATGCTGCCCGTCTCGGCTTTCAGCCATGCGGATACGGTATAGTACCCTTTCCCATTGGCCGCCAACACATCCTTGATATCCTGTCTTGGCCCCGTATACCTGTCAGCGCGGTCCGTTACTTTAACAGCTTTGCTTTCGCCATGCACCGGACTGGTTACACTCGTCAGAACGCAGGAATCGGTGAGCCACCCCGTCGTTCCATTTTCAAATCCCGGGTTGTTGATTAATGGCGACGTCCTTGCCACTTTCTTCATGCTCGCATCATCCACATAAAAGTCTTCGACCTGGCCGTCGCCTGTGAAAATCCGCATTTGGGCGTCTTCAAGGGCTCCTGTCCAAGTCAGGTTTAGCGTGCTTGATACCTGCGTCCAATCGCTAAAGCTCTTCAAATCCTGATAATAATAGGATTCTTGACCGCCATTGGATTTGATCCAGATTTGAATCAGACCGTCCATGCTGCCTGTTCCGGCTTTAAGCCAGGTCGATACGGCGTAATTGCCTTTCCCGCTAGCTGCCAACAGATCTTTGATGTTCTGCCTTGGCCCCGTGTACCTGTCAGCGCGGTTTGTTACTTTGACAGCTTTGCTTCCTCCATGCACAGGACTCGTAACGCTCGTCAGGGTAGAAGAATCTATGGTCCACCCAGTCGTTCCATTTTCGAATCCCGGATTGTTTAACAGCTCGTCCGAATAGGCAGTCGTCGTAAAGCTCCATACCGCACCTTGGGCGGTCCCGCCAGTACCTCTTTCATCGATTCGCAAGTAATAGGTCGTCCCAGCCTTTAATTTTCCCGGATTGTACACCGTGCCTGTTTGGTTTTGCACAAAAGGCGGCGTGCTGCTCGTGCCAAAGTAAATATCGTGGGAGACGGCCCCGGAACCCGCTGTCCAGGAAATCTGGGGCGCAGTACTTACATTGGTCGCTGCGCTGGCCGGGCTAGGCGTCCCGGCTTGTCCAGGTAAACTCACCGGCGCATTCTTGACATTCGTAATTTCATAAAACACCACGCCATGATGCTCGATATTGTCGGTAAACGTCAACGCATTTCCGTTAATTGCGACATTTTGCGTCGTGTACGCCAAGTCTCCCAAACTCTTATACACGCTTCCTCTGGAATTAAAGTAATCTTTGTCGGACTGGTTCAATAACACAAAGGGCAAGCCTGAATACTTGGACCAGGCAGCAAGATAGTCGCTATCCGTCAGGCCGCGGTTCGTCTGATCCTGCCACCACGTTGCCCACCAGTTGGCGTGAGTATCATCCACAATCCACTTCTTCACAGTGACCGTATTGCCGCTTACAGGTTCAATATGGTTCAGGTTGATTGTAACCGGTTCAACGGTATTCGCATCCTTATCCGCATTATTATTGTACGCAAATACATGAATGGAATGGGTTGTATCGTTATAACTCGCCATGCTGTCGACTTCGTCCGTGGAACCGGTTGGCGTACCTGTGCGAGTCACCTCGGCAACTCTGCCGTTCGTCATCTTATACAGCAAGTTGCGCATATTACCGGATAGCGTTCTCACGCCATTATCCGTTATGTTTCCTCCATCCCATTGCGCAAACCAATCCACATCGTTGTCCACCAGCACTTTGAACATTTTGGCATCGCTTGAACCTTGCATAGGATGCTGCACATCGCGGGTTGGAAGTCCTTTGCCGTCCCATCCCATTAGGATTCTGCCTTCGTCAACCCCGAACTTCATGCCGGTGAGCCCAATGGAATTCGCATAATTCCGGATAGCGTTGATCGTATTCAGAAATACCGGCGTATCGAACCCGATCGGATAATTATCATAGAACGATATGGAAGCATAGTCGATTTGCGTGCCGACCGTTCCCCTGGCATAATTGGTCCCGTTCTTGCAATGGTTAAGGAAATCTCTTGCATCCCAATAGCCTCCGCCAAGAAACATACTGTGCGCGCCAACGTCAACATTTTCGGCACCTAACGAGTCCTCCAGCGCAGCCACGGAATAGTCGTATAACTTGTAATAGGCGATTTTGGTACTGTTGGCATCGCCGGCGTCAAACCAATCGCTGTTATCGTATTCCGTAAGAACGCCCCACGTCCATGTTCTGACTTCATCGATACCAAAATGATTTTTCAGTTGATCGGCGATCGCTTTTACATAGTTGTAATACGCTTTGTAATCATCGGGCGGTCTGACATTGACTTCGAAAATTTTCAGAAGGGGATCGGCACTGAATTTGAGCGGCACATTCCCCAGTTTGATTTTCGGCTTTAAGCCTTGGCGGAGAATATTCGCGCATGCCTCAACCAGAGCCTTGAATTTGTAATCCGTCAAATCCGTGATATCGTCCGTGTCTACGAAAAGATCTCTTCCCGTACTGCCTCCCGTCGCGATCATCAATTCAACGGTTTTGGTGTAGGGGTCGTTGGCAGAATAGGAGTCGGGCGGCAAATCGGCTGCTACCGTCGACCATTTTCCCAATCCCCAGGCGTCTACATTGCTTGATTTGTTCGTTACGACTTTCCCTACATGGTTAAGGTCATAAGAAAACGCAATATTGCCTGCAGCATGCACTGCCTGAGGAGGGAAGTAACAGAAAGACAACGTTAAAGCCATAAACGCAATCATTGCATTTCGGAATCTCATAGCCTGCAACTCCTTGTCGCTGATTTTGCGTTTCAACGTTCAGCCTTTAACCGCCCCGTCGGCGATTGAACTGATGATATATTTCTGCATGAAAAGAAAGATGGTTACCGTTGGAATCAAGATGATCATGATGGCAGCCGACACCGAATTCCAATCCACCGCAACGTTCGTCGTAAATCTCATCAATATGGTCGAGATCACCGCCAGCTTCGAGCTTGGCATGTACAAAAAGGGACTGTAAATATCGTTGTAGATGCCGATGATTTTCAAGATGGCCACTGTAGCGATGGCCGGAGTCAGCAACGGAAAGATGATGCTCTTGTATATTCTAAAGAGCGAAGCCCCTTCCACGATTGCAGACTCATCAAGCTCATACGGGATATTGCGTATGAACTGGATGTAAATATAAATCTGGATAAAATCCGTGCCCAAATTCAATACGACCATGGCGTAATGCGTATTAAAAAGTCCAAGCGATTGAATTAATCCAAACGTAGCAACTTGAGTGGTGACATTGGGGATAATGATAGAGATTACATACGCCGATAGGATTAAAGCTTTAAGCCGGAAATTAAACCTGCCGAGCACATAACCCGCCATCGTGCCGATCATCATGTTCCCTATGACGGCCAGTGCAATAATGTAAATAATGTTCAGAAACGCAAGCCCCACATGCCCTTTCTCCAACACTAACGTAAAGTTGTCCATATTCAAGAAACTGTTGGGCAATTCGTAAGGGAAGGAAGACGAGAGCTCCTTTTTCGTCTTGAAGGCGGTTACCAATAAAATATACAGGGGGGTGAACACGACCAATACGCCGACAATCAGGGATAGCCACCGGGCGATCCTGGGCATGTCAATCTCCCCCCCTGAACAATATTTTATTTTGCGCCAACACGAGTACGGCCGTCATCAGCATGAGCACAATTCCCATGGCGGAAGCCAATCCGAAGTTTTGAAACTTGAATGCAGTGTTCAGCGTCTTCGTGACAAACGTATCGCTTATGCCAAGCGGCGATCCTTGCGGATAAATGGCAAAGGAAAATTCATACGCCGCTATTGCTCCGTTCAAATTCAGAAACATCATCATTTCGAACACTTTCCGGATAGATGGAAGCGTAATAGACTTGAAAGTTTGAATACGGTTGGCTCCATCGATTGCAGCGGCCTCATAGATTTCTTTCGGAATGGACTGCAAGGCGCCGATGAAAATAACCATCATGAAACCCATGTACTTCCATAGCGCCATGAATGCCAGCACATAATTGACAACCTTGGGATCGCCAAGCCAATTCACCGTCATGCCATGAAGCCCTGCATTTCTTAAAAATACATTGATCGCTCCGTACTGATTGTCGAACATATAATTGAACATGTAACCGATGGCAATGCTGTTGACAATATAGGGCAAAAACAAACTGACCTTAAAAAAGTTTTTGCCCTTCAATTTCGCATCGAGCACGACCGCAAAATACAGAGCGATGGCAACCTGAACGAGCCCTACTATCAAGTAAATGAAGTTATTGTAAAAAACTTTGTAGATGCTCGGATCGCGAAAGATTTGTTTGTAATTATCCAAGCCGATCCAGAGCTTCCGGCTCAGCCCCCCGTCCCATGAAGTAAAACTGTAATAAAACAAGTTCACCGCAGGATAGTAGGTAAAAGCCAGAAGCAAAAGCACCGGAGTCAGCAAGAACAGGAAAATAATCGCTTTTTTCTGAGAACGATAGGTAAGCCCCTTCACAATATTCACTTCCCTGAAGCCTTTCGGGAATCCGCAAATTTCTTGTTATATTTGTCCAGGACCGGCTTGATGTCACTGTCCTTGTTCATCAGAACATCTTGGTAGATCATGCCCTCGTTAATTTGCGCCTTATTCATAATTTCTTGATACCGGCCATAAATTTTCGAATCGCTGCTTGTTGAATCCACGTATTTGATGTTCTGTTGCAGGAATTCATTTAGCGCAGGGTTTTTGGAGCCTACGGAAGCAACCGAGGGCGCTTCTCCGACAAGGTCGGCGTAGCCGGATTCCTCAAGCAGGAATTTGACGAATGCTTTTGCCGTCTCCGGGTTTTTGGTGTTTTTGCTGATTCCGATGTCCCAGCTTGAATTTCTTTGCGCAATGGGCGTGCCGCTATTGTCAATCGGCAGCGGGAAGAAGGCGACATCTTTAGGGTCCAGTCCTTCCAGAGCGCCAATGCCGTAGTTCGCCAACATCAGCATGCCGACTTTATCCATGTGCAGCCTCAGTACATCCCAGTCGGAAGACATCAAATCTTCATCGAAGTAACCTTTATCCTTAAGCGCACGCACGAATGAGAAAGCTTTGCCGAGAGGGGTATCCAAAGCGAAAGGCGTATCGCTTTCATTCATTTGCTTATAGAAGTCATCGACTGTTCCCGTAAGATTGGCAAAGGCAACCGCATTCCAAGACCCTAAAGGCCATCCCGACTTCAGCATGGAGCCGAATGGAACGATTCCTTTTGCTTTGAGCTTGTCGGCTAGAGCGTACAGTTCATCCAATGTTTTCGGATAGGTCGTCACTCCAACGCTTTCCAGCACTTTTTTACTGGCCAGAATGCCGGTAACGTATACGCCCTCCGTCAATCCGTAATGTTTGCCTTCGTACATATGGTACGGCAAATCATAGAACGCAATCGTATCCTTCGTGTACCCCATATCGTCCAAGGGAAGAAGATACTCGGCCAATTTGTCGCTGCCGGCTGGAATAATATTCGTTGTGTATTGGAACACATCCGGAGCCTCATCCGAAGCGAGCCTTATTTTCAGGACTTGGTCTATTTCCTTTACCAATTCAACATCAACTTCTGCTTCAGGGTACTTGGCCTTGAAGGCAGCGGCAATCTCCTTGAATTTGTCTTCAAAATCGACTCTGCTGTTCACAAAAGTAATTTTGCCTTTGATCGTCGGAGTTGCCGGAGTTGCTTCAGAGGTTGCAGCGGCCGTACTAGGTTGTGCCGAGCTTGGCTCTGGCGAGCTTCCTGTCGCAGCTTGATTCTGTTCATTTTTACTTGAGCCGCAAGCTGTCACGAGCAACGTAAAGATCAAACAAATCGCTGCAAAAACGCTGACTTTCCTTTTCATTTTCCATACCCCCAAGATGAATTGTCGAAAAGCGGTTCGTGTAACTATCGTCATTGTATAGAGGATCAACATTCATATAAATGGCCTCAACTGACTTTCATAGTCTTATATTCACTTCTTGAAAGGGCATACATTCATCAAATTGTATACGCTTTCATAAATGCCCGAATGAAAGCTAAAGGAGCCCTCCGAAAGACGGTTAACTTCTTAGTCCATCACGATATTCTTTAGGCGTCACTCCGACTTTGCGCTTAAAAAGCTTATTGAAAAAAAACAGAATCGGTATATCCAACCGCGTCTGCTACCTCATAAATTTTTTGCCCGACATTTCTTCTTAACATCTCCTTGGCTCTTTCCATTCTGACATGAATCAAATAATCGCTAATATTGATACCCGTCTCTATTTTGAAAAGCCGGCTTAAATAATTGGGATTAAGATAAACTTGCTGGGACAACTCCGGCAACTTGAATTCTTTCATATATTCCTTATCAATAATTTGCTTTACCATCAAAACGACTTTTTTCATATTCGTGTCATCGGAATCGTTTTTTGCTTTTGCTCCGTACTTTTTGGCACTAATAACGTCCAGGCACTGAAACATCTCATCGGGGTCGATCGGCTTCAGCAGATAGTCGTAGACACCGTATTGAATCGCTTTTCTTGCATACTCGAAATCGTTGTAACCGCTCACAATGATGCATGGAATGTCAACATTCATTTCGCGCAAGCCTTTAATAAGCCCCAAGCCGTCCAATTTGGGCATGCGAATATCCGTAATCAACACATCTATGTCGGCGCTCAGCAGGTTTCCCAGAGCCTCTTCCCCGTTACTGTAACATCCGGTTACCCGATCGCCGCGTCCTGAATCCGAAATAATGACTTCCAGCCCTCTTCGGACAAGCTCCTCGTCGTCTGCAATGGCAATCTTGAGCATTTGTATGTTCCTCTCCTCACTCTATGAATGGAAGCCTCAGCGTGACCTCCGTCCCTTTTCCCAACTCGCTGCTTATCGTTAAACCATATTTCTCGCCAAAAAAGAGCTTGATCCTCTCATTGACATTGGTCAGGCCTATACTTCCTTTTGCCTGCAAATTCGAGCTATTTTCTTCTATTCTGCGGTTGATTTCCGTTAATTTTTCGGCATCAATCCCGCTTCCGTTATCGATGATTTTGAAAATAACATAACCGTCCACATGCTCTGCGGTAATGGTGATTACTCCTGCATCATCGATATGTTCCAAGCCATAAAAAATAGAGTTCTCCACGATCGGTTGAAAAATAAGCTTAATCGTCTTGATCATCGTGAGGGAATGATCGACATTGATGTTAAGCGTAAATTTATTCGTAAATCGCTTGTTCTGAATATAAATATAGTTGTTCAAATGATCGAATTCATCCTGAATGGTAACTAATTCATTCATCTCGTTTATGCTGTACCTCAGAAGCTTACCGAATTTGATCGTCAAATCCGAAAGTTCATTCACCCTGTGAAGTACAGAGATCATCCGTATCGTTTCCAATGTGTTATAAATAAAGTGAGGGTTTATTTGCCCTTGTAACGCATTTAACTCCGTTTGCTTCTTCCTCAGGTTGGTCACATAAATCTCTTGGATGAGAGCCTTCAGATTTTTCACCATATTGTTGAAACTCAATCCGACTGCCCCTACTTCATCGTTGCCTCGTATAGAGAAGCTGACATCCAAGTCTCCTCCCCGGACTTTTTTCATGAGTTGAACAAGTCTTCTTAACGGTTTCGTAATCGAATAGGACAGAAGGATAAAAATAGCTAAAGCAGCGCCTCCTGCAAGGAGAGAAATCATCAAATTGAATCTTGTCGTTTTTACCGCATCTTTGTACATTTCCTTCGTGGGTATTGAAATGATAAACTTCCAGCCTGTATCTTGAGACACCTTATATATCGTTAATAAACTTTCTCCACTACGCTTCATCAGGACATTCCCGCTATTTCCCTTCATCATTTCCAGAACTTTAGGGTCATCGAACTTCTTCGTCAGCAATGTCCGTCCTCTGTCGTAGATGACCTCATTCCGTTCATTAAGGATATACATTTTTCCTTTCGTAGACGTCTCCAACTGTTGCACCATGCTGTCCATTTCGTCAATATCCATATCTACGCAAGCAATGCCAACGGTATTAAAATCCGACAAATCCTTTATGTTCCTCAATACAGTCAAAAATCGCCTTTGCTTTCCTCCCATATCGGTCACGATTTGCGTATCGAGCAAAACAGGGCTGCCTTTCGATTGTTCGGTAAGCGCTTTATATTTCTTATACAAGGAGTCGATATCGCTTCGAATATCTTCCGTTCGGATACCGTAGTAAAAGATTTTCCCTTGAGCATCATAAACGTAAATGAGCCCCTTATTTTTCCTATCCCTTTTCATTAAACGAAGATAACCATCTATAGCGCGGGACTTATCGGGACTATTACCTGCTTGCTGCAATAACTTCTGCATATCCGGTATGTAATACGGGATTAACGTGATCGATTTCATATCGTTGATATAGCCATTAAGCTTATTCATCATTTCGCTGAAGATTTGGGCGGTATATTCAGTGGTCGTCTTCTTAATCGTTGCCGTGTAGTTCCGATAAGAAATCAATCCAATAATAAAAGTAGGTACAACGAATAAGAGAAGAAAAACAATAATGAATTTCTTCGCCATATTCATATTTTGCATCGTAATCCATTTCATCCATCTATCCCATCGATTCGTCGCGCCCATTTTCAATACACCCTATGTCCGATATGCCCACAGTCTACTATATCCGTAAGCAAAATCAAACCTGAATTGTGACAACAGATGCCGGCGGCAGGAGGAGAATAGCTTTCCTATCAGGAAAGTTACATTCTTCTGAATAAGGTTTGATCGTGTCTGGCTCTTCGAAACTGTTATACGACTGCGGACTGGAAGCATGAAGAACCGTTTTCGTATAGGTCCCTGCAAATTTCCCGCCATGAAAAGTCAATCTGACTTCAGTTTCCTCCGAGTAGTGACAGTTGGCAAGAGTAAGCGTGAGTTTGCCATCTTTAATAGAAGCGGAGCAGGATACCCGATCCAATTGCCCCTCTTCATCTGCTGCATTGCGGTAACTGATCTTGCCTGCATCAACTAGTACTTTGACAGCCTCTCCCCCTTGATGGCTTTTGAACATATCGAACACATGATAATTAGGGGTCGCCACAAACTTGTCCCCTGATGCCAGAAACAAGGAGTGAAGACAATTCACCGCTTGCGCAACGTTAGCCATGACGACCTTATCGCAGTGATTGTTAAAGATATTTAATGTGGTGGCGGCGACTAACGCATCACGCATCGTGCTTTGTTGCTCGAAAAGATTATTACTTGCGGACGGCCCCGATCCTTGAGGGTGCCAGCATCCCCATTCGTCGACAATGATGCCGATCTTCCGTTCAGGATCATAGGCATCCATCAACGCACGCTGCCCGCAAATGACATCCTCCATATAAGCGGCCTTCCCCAGAAGCGCGTACCATTGATCCGCATCAAATGCCAGAGGATCCTCTGACGTCATGCAGTAGTAATGTAAGGAATAGCCGTATATATCAAAAGAAGCAGGATGAGTGCGGTCCTTCATCTTGTCGAAAAATCTCCGTGTCCAGTTCAGGTCATTTCCATTAGGACCGCAAGCGATGACTCGCGTATGTTTCTGATCAGGATATTTTACGATACTGGCGTATTTTCTGAATTCAAATCCATAATCCTCAGGTGTCATGTTGCCGCCGCTGCCCCAGTTTTCATTGCCAATTCCCCAGTAAGCCACATGAAATGGTTCGGGGTTGCCGTTTTCACCTCGCAACTTAGCGAGTGAAGTGCTCCCCTTCGGATAATTGCAATACTCCACCCAGTTTCTGATTTCCATTGGCGTTAACGCTGTCACATTGGCGGCCAAATAAGGCTCTGCGCCTACTAGGCGACAAAGTTCAATGAACTCATGAGTTCCCATTTCGTTCGATTCCAATTTACCGTCCAGAGGATACCAGAAGTTCGCCGTCGTCGGGCGCTCATGCCTTGGCCCAATTCCGTCTCGCCAGTCATAAGTCTCTGCAAAGCTTCCACCAGGCCATCTGAGTACAGCGGGCTTGATTTTCCGGAACATGTCCACAAAGTCTTTGCGGAAACCTCGGATATTCGGTATTGTAGAGTCCTCCCCAACCCAAATGCCATCATAAATGACACCGCCTATATGCTCGGCAAAATGTCCATAAATGTGCGGGTTAATGACGCCGATTTTTTCCGGAACGATCACGCTTATTTCATGCATTTCTGTTCTCTCTTTTCTAATTGGTTTAGAGTTGTCAGCTACATTTGAGCATATTTTATAAAGAATCCAAGCTTGGTTAAATAGTTTGTATGTACTTTTATAGTCTCAAATCCACTTCTTTGGGACGCCATTGCCCTTGCCGGGTCCAACTGGAACCGATTGTCAAACTTTGCCGTATTAAGAAGGGGTAATTCGGTTTAGGAGGTTTTCTTATATGACTGCCAACGTCCTGATTGTCGACGACGACCCGGATATATTGGAGTTGATACGATTTTACTTGCAGCGGGAAGGACTCGCAGTCATCGCGGCAGCCGACGGTCTTGAGGCGATAAAGGCTACCGAGGCAGGGAAAGTGGATATGGCCGTCATCGATATTATGATGCCGCGAATGGACGGGTGGGCGCTTTGCCGGCAATTGAAAGCCGACTTTCCTAACATGCCCGTCATGATGGTGACCGCCAAAGGAGAAACCGGCCATAAGCTGAAGGGCTTCCATCTCGGTGCGGACGATTACTTGTCCAAGCCGTTCGAGCCGCTGGAACTGGCAGCCCGAGTCAATTCGCTGTTAAGGCGTTACCGCATTCAATCCCAAATGAAGATCCAGATCGGTAACGTCCTGCTGGACAAGCATCGTTACACTGCAATTGTCGAAGGGGAGGCCAACCCTCTCTCACTTCCATTGCGAGAGTTCGATCTCCTGTTTAAGCTAGCAAGTCATCCAGGGCAAATTTTTACGAGGAACGATCTGATCGAGCAGGTGTGGGGAGCGGACTTCGAAGGCGACGACCGGACGGTAGACGTTCATGTCAAGCGGATCAGGGACCGTTTTGTGGAACTGAACTGCCAGTTCGTCATCGAAACGAAGCGAGGGCTTGGTTACAAGCTAGAGGTCACGGAATGATCAAATCTCTGTACGTGAGAGTCGTTCTTTCTTATATGGTCGCGGTCATCATCGGTTTGGTAACCACGTATTTTTTAACGCTTTGGCTTATCGACTCGTTCGGAGAAAAGTATAGCGAGAAGCTGCAAAACCATTTGCTTAAGGACAGCAAGGCGATTCAGGAACTGTACAACTCGAGCGGAATGGAAAAGGCCAAAGAGGAATTAAAGGAGACGAATCTGGAGAAAAAGTATGATATTCTGCTCTACGACTCGGCCAGCCGTCTGATGAAGGATGCCGACGGAAAAACGCCTCGAGAGCTGTACAGCATATCCAACCAGGCGATCCGCGTCGTGCTGGACGGGGGGACTTATCTCGGTGCTGACATTTCCGCGGACGAACTGTTCGTCGGGCTGCCGTACGAACGGAACGGCGAACGTTATGCGTTGTTCGTGCAAGTATCGGAGAAAACGGCCATATCGCTGATCTCGAAGCTGCTTCTGTTCGCATTGGCAATCAACCTGCTCGCAGGGGGATTGATCATCCTGGTGGCTGCCCGCTATATCGTGAAACCTTTGCTCGGCATGAAAGCCGCCGCGGAACGAATGGCCAAGGGCGAGTTCAATATCGAGCTGAAATGGGCCAAGCGCAAGGACGAACTCGGCCAGCTTGCGCAGAGCATCAACGGCATGGCCAACCAAGTCGGACAATTGGAGACGATGCGGCAAAACTTCGTATCGAACGTTTCTCACGAAATCCAGTCGCCGCTAACTTCGATTTCCGGCTTCTCCAAGGCGCTTCAGCAAAGCGGCCTTTCCGAGGAGGAGAAGAACCGTTACCTAGCCATTATTCAAAACGAGAGCGAGCGGCTATCCCGTTTAAGCGATAACTTGCTGAAGCTGGCGTCCCTAGATAGCCAGCACCATCCGTTCGAGCCGCGCGTATACGATCTGGATGAGCAACTTCGCAAAGCCGTCGTAGCCTGCGAACCGCAATGGTCCGCCAAGGCGATCGAATGGAAGCTTCACCTTCCGTTAACGAAGATCGCGGCTGACGAGGACCAGCTCAATCAGGTCTGGTTTAATCTGCTCGGCAACGCGATCAAGTTCACGCCGGAGGGCGGCAAGATCGGCATCCGCATCGTTCAGCGCTCCGAACTGATCGAGGTCTTCATTTCGGATACGGGAATCGGCATTCCGGTTGCGGAACGTTCCAAAGTGTTCGAAAGATTTTACAAGGTGGATCCTTCCCATAACAAAATGAAGGCCGGCAACGGTCTCGGCCTTGCAATCGTCCAAAAAATCGTCGCGAGACACCAAGGCTCCGTCGTTCTGGGAGATAGTCCCGGAGGGGGTACGACCGTCTGCGTCACATTGCCCCAAAATTAATCGAACAGTAATAAGCCGATGTGCAAGGGAGTCTTACTCCCTTCGCATTGGCTTTTTTTGTTACGTCATACTTTATTCATATTCGTGTATTACGCTGGAATCAGACCGCAGGAAAGTTATACCTGAGATCTAAGGATCGATCGAATTTGTACATGCAGGAGGGTCGCCGATTGAAGGCAATCATTCATTTTTCCATGAACAAAGTAGCGGCAATGGTCATTATGATCGTCATCGTGTTCGGAGCGGGGGCCTTTTCGGGGAGTTCCTTGAAGGTAGAGAACATGCCGGAATTTTCGTTTCCGTTCGTCGCGATCTCGACGACATATCAAGCCTCGCCTCAGGACGTCATGAGCCAGGTGACGAAACCGATTGAAGACAAAATCGCGAATATCCCGGGACTGAGAATGCTCTCCTCCTTTTCAAGCGATAATTTCTCGACGATCTCTCTTCAGTTCAACGAAAAGGTGGACATCGATAAGACGAAGCGGGATTTGGAGAGCCTCGTTCAGGACGTAAGTCTGCCGCAATCGGCAAGCAGACCTAAAGTTTCTACATTCGGTATGTCATCGGAGCCGGTGTATTATTTGGCGATGTATGCGACGGATTCGATGTCCCAACCCGAGTTGGATCGATTGTTCGAGAGGGAAATGAAACCCCGTTTCGATGCCATTGGCGGAATCGACCATATGGATGCGATAGGAGCACGCAAATCTTCTCTGGATATTCAATTGGACGCAGGCGCTTTAGCCGCTTATCAATTACGCCCTTCGGACGTGAACGCTTCGATCCAGTCCGCCGTGGCTAACGGTTCGGTAGGCGTCGTGCAGTTTAACGGAAACACTCAAATGACTCGCGTCACGGGAAAGCTGCAAAGCCTGTACGAGCTGGAAAACCTGGAAATCGCGACGGCTACGGGAACGATCGTACAGCTCAAGGACATCTCGAAGATCGAAGCGGTGAACGAGTCCAACTTTGTCGCCCGTCTGGACGATAAGCCCGCTATCGGCATCCATCTGTTCAAGACGGCCGACGCGAACGCTACCGAATTTTCCGATGCCGTTCGAACTATGATCCGCGAATTGGAGCAGACGAATCCGGAAGTGACGTTCAAGACGCTCTATGACAGCGCCAGCGAAGTAAAAGGCTCGATAAAAGGATTGGTCAAGGAAGGGATTATGGGCATCGTTCTGGCCGCGCTGATGATCTTGTTTTTCTTGCGCAACCTGAGGATGACGTTAATCGTCGTCGTGTCCATCCCGTTATCCATCCTCCTGACTCTAGTCATGATGAAATACATGAACATTACGTTGAATATTATGTCGCTTGGCGGCATGTTCATTGCGGTTGGCCGGGTCGTGGACGACAGCATCGTCGTCATCGAAAGCATATACGCGAGTTTACAGAAGGCTCAGAAGAGAAACGAGTCGGTCATTATTCTCGCGGTGAAGCAGGTGGCCATGGCGATCAGTTCGTCCACGTTAGTCACGGTCGGCGTGTTTCTGCCAATCGGTCTCGTTACCGGCTTTATCGGAGCCCTGTTCCGTCCGTTCGCGATAACGGTGTCGATCGCATTGCTGGCATCGCTGCTCGTTTCGTTAACAGTCATTCCGATGTTGGCCAAGCTCATGGTGTTGAACAATGTCAAGGCGACGGACATCAAGGAACACGATGGGAGTAAAATGGAGCGTTGGTATGAAAAGACGCTCTTATGGAGCTTGAAGCATAGGGCCGTCACGTTGCTTCTATCAGGATTCCTGCTAGTCGCAACGATCGCGGGCACCATTCCATTCCTGCCGATGGAACTTCTGCCGTACACGCCGCCGCCGAAACAAATGAACTATTCGATCCAACTGCCGAACGACACGACTTTCGCCAGTACCGATCTTCAGGCCAGGCAGATTGAAACGCTGCTGCGCGAAGCCAAAGACGAGAGCGGCGAACCGCAATTTACATTCGTGGAGGCGCTCGTCGGATATGCGGGCGACGCGAAAGAACGCGTGCCGAGTTATTTGCAGATCATTACGGAGGTCGATGCGGAAGCGGATACGAAAGCCGTTCAGGATCGCTATCAGAAGCTCATTCTTGCCCAACTCCCGATAGGCACGGAAGTCATGCCCGGTTCGTTCTCGGAGGGAGGAAGCGGACCGACGGGTCCCGATTTTACGTATGTCATTTTCGGGGACGACCAGAAAACGCTGGCACAGGTCGCCAGGCAAATCAAAGACAAAATGAAATCATTTCCCGAGCTCAAAGAAATTAAGGATAACTTGGGAGACGGGAAAAAGGAAGTACAGATTACGGTCGATCCGAACAAGGCGCGTCAGTTCGGGTTGGACGTGACGAGCATTCAGGGCTTGACGGCCGAATGGATCGGCAGATCCCCGCTCGGCGACGTTCGCTTGGACGACACGTTGTATCAGGCGGCCGTTGAGCTCGCGCCGGAAGATAAAAACTCGCTGGAGCAGCTCGGACAAATGCCGATTCGGACGGCCGACGGCAGCATCGTGTATTTGAACGAAGTCGCCAATCTCGAAGAAGTGGATGCCCCGACGAGCTTCCAACGGGAAAGTCAGAAGCTGATGGTATCGTTGACGGCCAAGATTGACTCTGCCGACAAAGCGGAGGTCACGAACGCGGTGATGAGCGCGATCCGGCAAGTCGATTTTCCGCCGGGGGTAACGAACACGGTTAGAGGAACGAACATCGATATGATGGCAGGTTTCCGGCAGATGTTCGCCGCCATGGGCGTTGCCGTTGCAATCGTCTATCTGATCATGGTTCTCTGCTTCGGCAATGCGGGTACTCCGTTCGCCATCCTGTTCTCCTTGCCGCTGGCGATCATCGGCGGCTTGCTGGGACTTGTCGTGGCCGGGGAATCGCTTAATATGACGTCGATGATCGGATTCCTTATGTTGATAGGCATCGTCGTAACGAATGCAATCGTGTTGCTGGATCGTGCCCAACAGTTGCGGAAAGAAGGCTACTTGGCGCGGCCTGCTCTCATCGAAGCCGGCAAAGTACGTTTTCGCCCGATCATTATGACTGCGGGAGCTACGATCGCTGCGATGGTTCCATTAACGCTTGGATTAACCAAAGGCGTGTTGATCTCTAAATCGCTCGCCGTTGTCGTCATCGGCGGCCTGATCACATCTACGGTCTTGACGCTAGTCGTCGTGCCGATCATATACGAGATGATCGAATCGTTCAAGGCGCGCGCAGGCCGTTTGCTTCATCGGAAAAGAAAAGCATCGCCAGAACAAGGGATCAACGTATAAATCGAGATACGGGAGCGATTGTACATGAATGCGAAAAGTTCAAAAATAACCGTTTACGGCAGAGCGGCGCGAATTTCATTCGTTTTAATATGCGCGGCCTATATCGCTGGCTGCTCGGCAGCCCCTATTCCGGCTGCCGAAACCGCAAATGACGCGAAGGCGACAATTAAAGTGGAAAAGGTCGCCAAGCAGAGTATGGGCGAGCCGCGCGAGCAAATCGCGGAGGTGAGCGCCTCGACGAGGACGGAGATCGTAGCCGATGCCGGCGGTAAGCTGTTAAAATTGGCGAAGCGCAACGGGGAGCTCGTGAAGGCAGGCGACGTGATCGCCGAATTCGAAAGCAAGAACGGGAAATTGGAGCGAGAGAGCGCCAAGGCGAGACTGATTGCCGACGAAGCGTTGCTAGAGAAAACAAGGCTGGAGGTCTCTTCCACTCAGGTTACGCTTACGAATACGATCAAGGATCTTGAAAATGAACTGAAACTGCAAATAGCACAGGGTGCCTCGGAGGCGGATATCGACAAGACGAAGCGCTCTCGCCAGGCTGCGGTGCAACAACTGAATATTTTAAACTCCGGTAAATCTCTTGCTTCTTTGGAAGCAAACGTGGCAACATCAAGGCTTGCGCTGGAACAGGCGGAGAAGGCATGGAACGGCGGCCAGATCGTCGCTCCCGCGAACGGCGTATTAACCGATGTTAACGCAGATATCGGCATGAGCATTCAGCAAGGCAGCATGTTCGGCATCGTCCAGAACACCGACAAAGTGAAAATGAAAGCGCAGTTGACACGATCGGCAGTAGAACTCGTCGGCAACAAAAAGGAACTGACGTACATCGACTCCAACGGGAAAGGTAAACCGAAGAAAGCGAAAGTCGTTTATTTGGCCGGAATACCCGATGCGAGCACAAAGCTCTACTCGCTTGAGCTTGAGGCGGACAATGCCGACGGAGCGCTGAAGCCTGCTTCGCGCGTTCGCATTCAGCTGACGACATCGGAGGAGGAAAATGTCGTAGCCGTTCCGACGCTCAGCATTTTGAAGGAAGGAACCGACGCTTTCGTATTCGTTCTGAACGGGAATAAAGCGAGCAAACGAAAGATCGAACTTGGACGGGTAAACGGATCTTATCAGGAAGTGCTCGGCGGGGTAGCCGCAGGCGAGTCTATCATCGTAAGCGGCCAGCACGCATTGAAAGAGGGGCAGACCGTAGAACAATGAGCGGAGCGTTCATCCATGCCGGGAATGGGGACGATCGTTTGGATGCCGCATCGGCGTATGAAGCTTGGGTGAGTCCCCACCTGCTCGATTTGAAAAAATACTGCTACTATTTGGCCGGCTCCAGATGGGATGCGGAGGATTTGCTTCAGGATACGCTGCTGAAATCGCTCGTCTACATCGTTCAGGCTGAACCTAGGGCGAACATGAAGCCCTTTATTTTCCGAATCGCGCGTAATTTGTGGATCGACGATTACCGGAGACGCAAGAACAAGCGCTCGATGGCACTAGATGTGCCCGAAACGACTCATACGGACAGCAACTACGCCGAAATCCGCGGTTCACTGGAATGGCTGGCTGAACGTTTTCCTCGTCGAAGCATCGAAATGTGGCTGCTGTTCAACTATTTCGGTTATTCCATGCAGGAGGTTGCGGAAGCGCTTGGCGTTACCGTGTCGTCCGTCAAGTCTTCGCTGTTCCGTACAAGGGACATGCTGCGCAGAAAGCCCGAACTCAAAGCCTGCCGCAGCCCGCTGCCCCCGGAAGTGGAGCGGTGGTCTACGGCGGTATTGCTGGATCACCCCCACTCCATCTACGTAAGCCAACCTTAACTTTCATAAATGTAAAAAGAGCCGCGATCCCTTGAAGGACGCGGCTCTTCAGTCTTCACTTGATTAGCGTGTACTTGCCAATGATCGGAAGAGGCTTTGCGCCGCCTTGAGCTGCGCTAAGAATACCGATGATGAGGAGAACGAAACATCCCAGGTTTGCGAACGGCAGAAGCACCCAACCCAGGAACGGGATGAAGCCGAGCACGATGTTAAGCGCGACGCAAGTCAGAAACAACGTTAGCCCCTGGTTTGCATGATATTTCGCGAACGGCGAATTAGGCGCTGCAATTAATGGAACGAAGAACAGGATGTATGCGAGGATCGCCATCCCTTTGTTGGTTTGAACGTCTGATGGATCGAATGAGGGGGAATGTTGCATAAACAGCACCTCTCCTTGGGATTATTAGTCATTAGTTTTATTATATATTAGCCAATACGTGCTCCGATAGAGTCCTTTTGACGATTTTCGTTATTATCAATAATTGACTCGAGAGACATATAGAAATCCCTTCCCAGCATCGAATGATCGTGCCAGGAAGGGATTTCTTATCTTATATCAAGTCCGATTTTTGCAAAAGCCTTTGGATAATAGTCGCAACCTCGGCTCGTGTAATAAACGCCTTCGGCGCAAGCTCGGTGGCGCTTCGTCCGGATACAAGGCCGGCCTGTACGCTGTCTGCAGCACTGCTGTGCGCCCAGTTGGATACGTTAGACGCATCTGCATACGCTTGAAGTGTTGCGTCTTCCGATTGCGCAGACAGTGTCGCCTTCAATCCAGTAATCTTCATCGCCCTTGCTAGAATCGTCATTGCCTGTTCTCGCGTAATCTTATCGTTCGGTCGGAACGTACCATCCTCGTAACCGCTAATAAGCTTATACGCATATGCTGTGTTAATCGCGCTGCTGAACCAATTAGACGTGTTCACATCAGAGAACTCCGCCGAGCTGTTTTCCATTTTTAGACCCAAGCCGCGCACAAGAACGGCTGCAAACTCGGCGCGGGTGATATCACGATCAGGACTGAAAAGACCTTCTCCGGTGCCCTCAATAACCATCCGCGATCCCATGTCGTTTACTGCAGCTTTCGCCCAATGGTTTGCGACATCCAGGAATTCGAGCGGGTGCCAGACGACTGTGTATGTGCTGTTCGTCAGGCTATTGATGCTGGCATAGCTCGTGCCATTGATGACGATAACTTTCGTAGGTACATGCCGAACAGTCCCATCCTGTTCAACGACGACGCCCGTCGTTATTTTGTTCGGGTTCACTCCTTCAGGAAGCGGTATTTCGCGCTCCACGTAAGAACTGAACTTGTTCACTTCTACTGTCTTTCCATTGTACGAAGCGGTCACCGTGAAATCGACAGGCGGCACCACGATGCTGAACTTGCCTTTCTCCGCCGCACTTTCCGCAAGTTTTGCTGCAGCGTCGTTGCTTATCGCAATGTCCACGTGGACAACGATCTCTGACAGGTTTACTTTCCCGCCAAACTGCGCGACCAAGCGGTCGATGTCGATCTGCGCTGCGGGCAGCTTGTATTTCCCGTTAGGCGTTTGCAATTCTAATATAGCCATCTTGTTTTCCAGCGCTTTCACCGCATCCCCGGTCAGCACGGCCGATACTTTGTCTGCGCCCGACGTCGTTACAGGGATGACGATGACCGGTTTGTCACCTTCTTTGGCAAGCTGGGCCGTTAATTTGGCCGTATCCACCGTTACCGTCAACACTGTTTTCCCGTCTTCTTGCGTTGTTGCGCCAGTGGCGATTTGCTCCTGCTCTTTGCCATTCACGATGACACGGATGCCTGAGCTATCGGAGGGTTTGGGATTACTGCTCGGAACGTAAGGCGTTACAGTCACTTTTCCCGTGTTCAACGTTTTGCCCATTTCAATAGTAGCCGGATCTGTAAACGTAAAATGCGTCTTGTCTTCGGTCGCCACCGTCAAAGCTTTATCTCCGAGCGTTGCCGTGTCTTTAATTTTGAACGTTACCGTAAACAGCTTCTGTCCTGCGGCAATAGGGTGATCGCCACCTGCGGCGTCCGCCCAAGCCACTGCCAGCCACCCGTCGAAGTTGCTGAAATGGGTTCCAAAAAGTTCACCGCCGGACTCTTGCCTAATACTCGCCACTTCAAGCGCGTTCTTATCAAAATCAATTTGCATGTTGTATGCACCGACGCCTGGTGATGCGGCTGTTAAAGAAACGGGCACATCGACCGTTTGTCCTACTGCTCCGCTTACGCTGCCGATGGCCACTGCTACTGTATTCATCGACACGGGCCCTACCGCCGCGCTGGAAACTGCCGTCCCCGTCGTTTCGCCGGTCAAAGCTACCGGCGTCACATTAAACGTAATATACTTGCCCTGCTGCGCGGACGTAAGCACGAACGTCCCATTGGTCGCTCCCGCGATCGCCGCTTTGTTCGTTCCGTTCGCGTCATCCGCTGCATACCACTGGAACGTGGTCGCTCCTTCCTCATCATCGTCCGCGTCGGTGTACGTATAATTTCCTGTCAGTTCGTAGCCCGCTTTCGCAGTTCCGGTTATGCTCACATCGCTTGCTGTCGGTGCGGTGTTGACGGGTAGCGTTACAGTCACTTTCCCCTGGTTCAACGTTTTGTCCATCTCAACTGCCGCCGGATCCGTGAACGTAAAATGAGTCGCGTCTTCAGTCGCCACTGTCAAAGCTTTATCTCCAAGCGTTGCCGTATCTTTAATTTTGAACGTTACCGTAAACAGTTTCCGTCCTGCGGCAATCGGGCTATCGCCGCCCGATGCGTCCGCCCAAGCAACTGTCAACGACCCACCAGTGTTGCTGTAATTGGTTCCAAACAGTTCCCCGCCAGACTCTTGCCTAATACTCGCCACTTCAAGCGCGTTCTTATCAAAATCAATTTGCATGCCGTATGCACCGACGCCTGGTGATGCGGCGGTTACGGAAACCGGCACATCGACCGTTTGCCCTACTGCTCCGCTTACGCTGCCGATGGCCACTGTTACTGTATTCATCGACACGGGCCCTACCGCCGCGCTGGAAACTGCCGTCCCCGTCGTTTCGCCTGTCAAAGCTACCGGGGTCACTTCAAACGTAATATACTTGCCCTGCTGAGCGAACGTAGGTACGAACGTCTCATTGGTCGCGCCTGGGATTGCCGCTTTGTTCGTTCCGCTTGCGTCATCCGCTGCATACCACTGGAACGTGGTCGCTCCTTCCTCATCATCGTTCGCGTCGGCGTACGTATAGTTTCCAGTCAGCTCATAACCCGCTTTCGCCGTTCCGGCAATGCTCACAGCGCTTGCTGTCGGCGCAGTGTTGACGGTTACAGTTACTTTGCCTGTCTTCGTTTGCGCCGTTAGTATTTGGGCATTGTCATCTTGTATCTGATAATAATCGATAGTCACAATCGAATCTCCGGATGCGGCGCCAGGTTTAATCTTAAAATTAATCGTAAACACCTGCTGCTTCTGCGTGATGGTGGTCGCTAGTCCACCTGAGAACTCAACTTTGACGATACCGCTGCTTGTGGTTTCGTAATCAAATGAATCAAAATCTGGATCCGTCGAGGTTTGATCCGTAACAGGGTTGCTCGATGAAACTTCAAGTACGTTAAAATCGAATTCTAATCTAATTTTGTAGTAAATGACTTCATGACTGCCGGGATCCAAATAGACGGGTACACTGACGGTGTCCCCTCGAGCTCCCGCTACGCTGCCCACCTCAATCGCAGCAGCAGGCGTGGGAGCTGGACCGGCACTGACCAACGCACAGAATGAAAACATCATGCAAAATACTAAGATACTCGAAACGATCCGTCTAAAATGAAAAGCTTGTCCTGCCCATGTCCAATGTTTCACGCACCTCAGACTCCTTTACCTAAGTAAATGTTCATGATGATTTTGGCATCGTTGGCATCGACTTTACCGTCGCCATCCATGTCCAGCGATTGCAATTGTTCGTTCGTTAAGGTAGCCTGCCCCTTCACATAAAGGTAGATGATCTGGGCATCCGCAGGAGTTACAGCGCCATCCCCGTTCGCGTCGCCCTTCGGCCCGCGCGTTACTGTTACCGTATACGTCATCGTCGTTCCGTCCTGCGCCGTCACTACGATTGTGGTCACGTTGCTTCCCACATTCAGGTTAATCGCTCCCGATGCTGAGCCGCGCGCTACCATCATGCCGTTTACCGTCACCGTCGCATTGCTGTCGCTCGTCGTTGGCGTTACCGTGATGCTGCTCACGCTGTTGACCAAGCCCGTCGTGTAGCTTGTCGTTGCGCTCGCGAAGGCTGGAGACAAAATCCCTTTACTTAGTTCCAGATTGCTCAAGTTCGCATTACTGCTTAACGTCATTTCTCCGGATTGCACGATCGTTCCGCTGTACCCCACCGCCACATAAGTGCCATTTACGTAAGCGACGCCATTCAGATCATACGCAGTGCCGCTCTCCCGGGTCGTCCAGCTCGTTCCGTCGGCGGAGGTTACAATCGTTCCGCTCTCCCCCACCGCCACATACTTGCCGCCGCCGTAGCTGACGCCAAGCAAATTGACTGAAGCACCGCTCGTACGGCTCGTCCAGTTCGCTCCGTCGCTTGAGGTCCAAATGCTTCCGCTTAAGCCCGCAGCCACAAACTTGCCGTTACCGTAGACGACGCCATATAGATCATCCTCAGTGCCGTTCGTTTGGCTCGTCCAGCTCTCTCCGTCGCTGGAGGACCAAATGCTGCCTCTTAAACCTACCGCTACGTACTTGCCGTTTCCGTAGGCGACGCCGTAAAGATCATCCCCAGTGTCTAGCGTTTGGATCTTCCAGTTCTCTTCGTCGCTGAAGGTTACGATCGTTCCATCGTATCCCACCGCCACAAACTTGCCGTTTCCGTAAGCAACGCCAAGTAGAGTCGGCAAATCATCTTTCGTTTGAATCTCCCAGCTCGCACCGCTGCTAGAAGTCACAATCGTTCCGCTGTCCCCGACCGCTACATACTGGTCGTTTCCGTAGACTACGCCATTCAGATCTTCTTCTATGTCGCTTGTTCGGCTCGTCCAGCTCGCTCCATCGTTCGATGTCACTATCGTTCCGTCTGCACCCACCGCCACGTTCATGCCGTTTCCGTGAGCGATGCCATGTAGATGATTTGTAGTACCGTTCATTCGGTTCGTCCAGTTTTCCCCGTCGCTGGAAGTCAAAATCGTGCCAATGCTCCCTATCGCCACATACGTTCCGTCCCCATAAGCGATGCCAAATAGACCGTTCGTAGTGCCGCTCGTTTCGCTCTCCCAGTCCACTCCGTCGGTAGAGACCCTAATCGTTCCACTGTTCCCAACCGCTACGTATTGGCCGTTTCCATAGGCAACGCCATACACTTCATCGGTAGTGTTACTCGTTCCGTCCGTCCAGTTCGTTCCATCGCTGGAGATCATAATCTTGCTGGGCGCCATAAATGCTCCGCCGTTCCCTACCGCTACAAACTTGCCGTTTACATAGCTGACGCGATATAAATGATACGCAGTTTCGCCCCCTGGGCTCGTCCAGCTCACTCCGTCGCTGGAGGACACAATAGTTCCAAATACCCCCACTGCCACAAACTTGCCGCTTCCGTAGGTGACGCCATTTAGAGTATATCCGATTGCACTCGTTTGGCTCGTCCAGCCCGCTCCGTCGCCGGAAGTCAAAATCGTTGTCGTGTCCCCTCCACCCACCGCCACAAACTTGCCGTTTCCGTAGGTGACAGCATTCAGATCATCCGTAATGCCGCTCGTTCGGCTCGTCCAGTCCGCTCCGTTGCTGGAGGTCACAATCGTTCCGCCTGAACCTACCGCCACAAACTTGCCGTTTCCGTAGGTGACGCTATATAGATCATTCGTAGTGCCGCTCGACCGGCTCGTCCAACTCGTTCCATCGCCGGAGGTCACAATCGTTCCATCTCCCCCTACCGCCACATACGTGTCGTCTCCGTAGATGACGTCAAGTAGGGAACGATCCGTAGGCAACGGACTGCGGATATTCCACTCGTCAAGGGGATCTGCAGATGCATACTGAGAAAAATTGGCCGTAACTAAAAATAAAACCATGACGATCGAAACCCAACGTTTTAGCATTGTTTGCTGTCACTCGCTTTCATGATGATTTATTCTACGGTGACAGTATAACTGGAGCGATGTTGCAAACTTGTTGCAAAACAAAAAGGAACCCGATCCGCATTTGGATCATAGGTTCCTTTTGTCGCTCATCTTAAATCAAATCCGATTTTTGCAAGAGTCTTTGAATAATCGTCGCAACCTCGGCACGGGTGATGAACGCCTTCGATGCGAGCGCGGTGGCGCTTCGTCCGGATACGAGACCGGCCTGCACGCTGTCAGCAACGCTGCTGCGCGCCCAGCCAGATACGTCAGATGCATCTGCATACGCTTGAAGTGTTGCATCTTCCGATTGCGTGGACAGTTTCGCCTTCAATCCTGTAATCTTCATCGCT